>NZ_JACVYG010000049.1:0-77702 GCF_014712245.1 Streptomyces sp. 5-10 | reverse complement strand
GGGCCGCAGCCCGGCCCGCCGCCGCACCGTGCTGAGCGCGGCCGCGTCCAGCAGCGCGGACGGTACGTCCTGCCCGGCGCGCGGCGCGACGGGCGGGGTGCGCCGCTCGGTCCCGAGCAGCGCGGCCGCGACGAGGTCGTCCCAGGCCGCGGTGGATGTGCTGCCCGCGCTGGACGTGCTGCCCGCAGTGGACGCCCTGGACGCGACGGGTGTGCTGGCCGCGCTCGACGTGCTGGACGCGACGGGCGTCGTACTGGTCAACGGGTGCCTCCCTGCGCTGCCGTGCCGATGAGCGAGACGGGGGTCGGGTCCCAGGTGGTGATGGGGGAGAAGCCGCGATGGCCGCACTCACCGAAGACGGTGACCGGGCCACCGCCCGATATCGCCATCAGCTGCCACAGATCGGTGCGCCCCGCGCAGCGCGGATCGACGGGCAGCGCCGAGCCGCTCCCTTCGTCCGCCAGCTGCCATCCGTCGTCCCCCGGGACCGGCACCACATCGGCGAGCACCACCGGCCAGCCGTCCAGCCACGGATCCTCCCCGATCGCCGCCCCATAGGCCGCGAGCGCGGTCTCGACATCGCACCCCTCGGGAGCCCCAGGCACCTCGCACCCCTCAGCGGCCGGCGGCGCCACGGGAGACGCCGCCTCCGCCACCTCCTCGTGGCGGGTGCCGATCGCCGCCCGCAGCGGCCGGGCCGCCGGGTAATACGCGAGGTCCGCGTCGAGCACCAGGCCGGTGGGCAGCGCGAGCTCGGGGGACTGGCCGGGGGCGCTGAACGAGAGCAGCAGCGCCATACGGTGCGTACGCTCGCCCCGCAGCCAGATCCGGCGCGTGGTCAGCCTGCCGTCCGTGCCGTCCTGGCGGCCCAGGACCAGCCAGCGGTCCCGGATCGCCTCCTCCGTGGCCAGCAGTTCGGCCACCGGCGTCGTGAGACCCACGCGGGTGCGCGTGGTGGCGGCCAGCTTCTCCGGGAGCCGGTCCAGGTGGAGAAAGCCCTGGTTGAGCAGGTGGGCCAGCGCGCACTCCTCCAGCAGCCGGGCGGGCCAGCCCGGGCCGGACGACGGAATCGCCGCCAGCTCCCGCACCCGCGCCTCAAGACCCGGAGCCTGGGCGTCGATCATCCGCGCGGCCGTCTCGTCCCACGCCCCGTACCCGGCGCGGTCGGCGGAGGCCAGACCGTCGAGGAGCAGATCGGCGAGCCGCCGCTCCAGCTCCGTGGCGCCCGCAGCGATGCGCTGGGCCCGCCGCTCGGCGCGGCGGCGCGCCGCCTCCGGATCGGCCGCGCCTCCGCTCCCCCCTTTCCCCGCGCCGTCCCCCGCCCCGCCGCCGGGGCCCGGGCCCCCATCCCGGGCCCCGGCGGCGAGCTTTTCGGCCCGCTCCCGTCGGCCGCCGAGCCACTGCTCGGCCCACTCCGGCGGCTCCCCGCCCGCGGGCACGCCCCCCTCGCCGGACGCCCACAGCAGCAGCAGACCCAGCACGTGCTTGCACGGGAACTTCCGGCTCGGGCAGCCGCACCGATAACCGGGCCCGTTCAGATCGACCACCGTCTGGTACGGCTTGCTGCCGCTGCCCGAGCACAGCCCCCACACCGCCTGACCGTGCGCGCCCGCGCCCGACCAGGTGCCGACCGCGGCGAGCTTGCCGCCCGCCGTGCGTGACGCGGCGTCAGGAGCCAGGGCCAGCACCTGCTCCGCCGTCCAGCGTTCCCCCTGCGGATTCATGTCTGCGACGGTACGGGCACCCACTGACAATCGTTCTGACCTGGACATTCGCTGATGGACGGCCGGTTGTCAGTGGCGTGGTGCAGTGTGGTTCACGCGTCCGGAAACGGAACGAGAGAACGAGTCGTGGGGGAGCTGTGACCGTCACTGTGCCCGGAACCGAATCCACCGATACGAGCGGGGCGGCAGCGGCCGCCGGAGCCGCGGAAGCGCTGCGTCCACACGCGGAGGACGCCTTCGCCGCCGAGCTGGGCGCCCTGGCCGCCGCCGACGACCGCCCGCGTCCCGCGCGCTGGCGGCTGTCGCCGTGGGCGGTCGCCACCTATCTGCTCGGCGGCACGCTGCCCGACGGCACCGTGATCACACCCAAGTACGTGGGCCCGCGCCGCATCGTCGAGGTCGCCGTCACCACCCTCGCCACCGACCGCGCCCTGCTGTTGCTGGGCGTGCCCGGCACCGCCAAGACATGGGTCTCGGAGCATCTGGCGGCGGCGGTCAGCGGGGACTCGACCCTGCTGGTCCAGGGCACCGCCGGGACGCCCGAGGAGGCCATCCGGTACGGGTGGAACTACGCCCAGCTCCTCGCCCACGGCCCGAGCCGGGACGCGCTCGTGCCGAGCCCGGTGATGCGCGCGATGGCGGACGGCATGACCGCGCGCGTGGAGGAGCTGACGCGCATCCCGGCCGATGTGCAGGACACGCTGATCACGATCCTGTCCGAGAAGACGCTGCCGATCCCGGAGCTGGGGGAGGAGGTCCAGGCGGTCCGCGGCTTCAATCTGATCGCCACCGCCAATGACCGCGACCGCGGGGTCAACGAACTCTCCAGCGCCCTGCGCCGCCGCTTCAACACGGTCGTGCTGCCGCTGCCCGCGACCCCGGAGGACGAGGTCGACATCGTCTCCCGCCGCGTCGCCCAGATCGGCCGCTCGCTGGAGCTCCCGGAGCTCCCGGAGGGCGTCGAGGAGATCCGCCGGGTGGTCACGGTCTTCCGCGAGCTGCGCGACGGAGTGACCGGCGACGGCCGTACGAAGCTGAAGTCGCCCTCGGGCACGCTGTCCACGGCCGAGGCCATCTCCGTGGTCACCGGCGGCCTCGCCCTCGCCGCCCACTTCGGCGACGGCGTGCTGAGGGCGGGCGATGTGGCCGCGGGCATCCTGGGCGCGGTCGTCCGTGACCCGGCGGCCGACCGTGTCATCTGGCAGGAGTACCTGGAGACGGTGGTCCGCGAGCGCGACGGCTGGAAGGACTTCTACCGCGCGTGCCGAGAGGCGACCGCATGACGGGCGCCCCACGGGCGCGGGCCACGGGCCCGCTGCTGCTGGGCGTGCGGCACCACGGTCCCGGGTCGGCGCGGGCGGTACGGGCGGCGCTGGAGGCGCGCCCGCCGCGCGTGGTGCTGATCGAGGGCCCGCCGGAGGCGGACGCGATCGTGGGGCTCGCCGCCGAGAAGGACATGCGTCCGCCGGTCGCGCTGCTCGCCCATGCCGCGGACGACCCGGGGCGCGCCGGGTTCTGGCCGCTGGCCGGGTTCTCCCCGGAGTGGGCGGCCATCCAGTGGGCACTGGCCCACGGGGTTCCGGTGCGGTTCATCGATCTCCCGGCGGCCAACTCCCTGGCCATGGCCGCGAAGAAGACCCCGGCGGCTGAGCCCGACCACTTGGCTGAGCCCGCCCCGGCTGGTCCGCCCGGCCCGGCGGCTAAGCACGGCCCGGCGGCCGCGCCTGCCCCGGCTGGTTCGGCCGATCCGGCGGTCGCGCCTGCCCCGGCCGGTCGGGTGGACCCGGCGACCGCTCCTGCCGTGGCGGATGAGCCCGTCCCGGCCGGTTCGCCCGGCCCGGCGGCTGAGCCTGGCCCGGCGGCCGCGCCCGCCCCGGTCGGTCCGGCGGATCCGCCCGCTCCGGCCGGTCCGGGCGATCAGGTCGCCCCGGCCGCCGCTTCCGCCGAGCGGATGCGTGTCGATCCGCTGGCCGTCCTCTCCGAGGCGGCCGGATACGACGACCCGGAGCGCTGGTGGGAGGACGTCATCGAGCACCGCGGCACCGGTGGCGCGGAGGCGTTCGCGGCCGTCGCGGAGGCCATGGAGGCGCTGCGTGCCGAGTACGGGCACGGCGGGCACGAGGACGACGCCGTGCGCGAGGCCCATATGCGGCTGCGGCTGCGCGAGGCGCGGCGGGAGTTCGGGGACGAGGTCGCGGTCGTCTGCGGCGCCTGGCACGTACCGGCGCTGGTGGAGCGGACCACCGCGACCGCCGACCGAAAGCTCCTCAAGGGGCTGCCCAAGGTCAGGACCGAGATCAGCTGGGTGCCGTGGACCCACCGCCGGCTGGCCCGGCACAGCGGATACGGGGCGGGCATCACCTCGCCCGGCTGGTACGACCATCTCTTCCACGCCCCGGACCGGCCCGTCGAGCGCTGGCTCACCAAGGTCGCCGGGCTGCTGCGGGAGGAGGACTTCGCGGTCTCCTCGGCCCATGTCATCGAGGCCGTAAGGCTCGCCGAAACCCTGGCCGCCATGCGCGGACGCCCGCTCGCCGGGCTCGCCGAGACCCTGGACGCCGTAAGGGCGGTGATGTGCGACGGCTCCGATGTGCCGATCGCGCTCGTGCGGGACCGGCTCGTGGTCGGCGACATCCTGGGCGAAGTGCCCGAGTCCGCTCCGGCGGTGCCGCTCCAGCGCGATCTGACGCGCACCCAGCGCTCCCTGCGGCTCAAGCCCGAGGCGCTGGAGCGAGACCTGGAGCTGGACCTGCGCAAGGAGACCGACGCCGGGCGCAGCCGCCTGCTGCACCGGCTGCGGCTGCTCGGAGTCGACTGGGGCACCCCGGCCGTCTCGCGCGGCAGCACCGGCACCTTCAGGGAGACTTGGCGGCTGCGGTGGGAGCCGGAGCTGGCGGTGCGGGTCGCCGAGGCGGGGGTGTGGGGCACCACGGTGCTGTCGGCGGCCACCGCCAAGGCGGAGACCGAGGCCCGGAGCGCCAAGGGGCTCGCCGAGGTGACCGAGCTGGCCGAGCGCTGTCTGCTCGCCGGGCTCTCCGGGGCCCTCCCGGTCGTCATGCGCTCGCTCGCCGACCGGGCCGCGCTCGACGCGGACGTCGGCCATCTCGCCCAGGCCCTGCCCGCCCTGGTGCGCTCGGTGCGCTACGGGGACGTACGAGGCACCGACACCGCCGCGCTCGGCGAGGTCGCGGTGGGGCTGGCCGAGCGGATCCTGGTCGGGCTGCCGCCCGCCTGCGTCGGTCTCGACGCCGACGGCGCCGCCGAGCTGCGCCGCCATATGGAGGCCGTGCACCGGGCGATCGCCCTGCTGTCGGAAACAGAGACGGCCGGGACGGAGACGGTGACTGGGACGGAGACGGTGACCGGGGCGGAGACCGTGACGCGGCCACACACGCGACCACACACACAGACCGACAAGTCGACAACAGACATGTCGACAACGGAGACACGGCCAGCCGCCCCCCGCGCCGCCGACGGCCTGCGGGCCCGCTGGGCGGCCATGCTGCGCAGCCTCGCCGGGCGGGACGGCACCCCCGCCACCCCCGGCCTCATCCGGGGCCGCGCCGCACGGCTGCTGCTGGACGACGGCCGGCTCGCCGAGGACGAGGCGGCCCGGCTGATGGGGCTCGCGCTCTCGCCCGGCACCCAGCCGCCCGAAGCGGCCTCCTGGATCGAGGGGTTCATCGGCGGCGGCGCGGGCGGCGGCATGCTGCTCGTCCACGACGAACGGCTGCTCGGCCTGGTCGACCGCTGGCTGACCTCCGTTCCCGCCGAGGCGTTCACCGACGTCCTGCCGCTGCTGCGGCGCACCTTCTCCGCGTACGACACCGGCGTACGCCGCACCCTGGGCGAGCTGGTCCGCCGGGGCCCCGTGGCCGGCGGGCCCACCGGCGGCCAAGGCGCCCCCGCCGCACCCGGCTTCGGCCCCGGGCTGGACCCGGACCGCGCGGCGGCCGTCGTACCGACGGTGCGGCTGCTGCTGGGCCTCGACCCCGCCCCGCACGCCAACGACACCATGGAGGCAGCCCGATGACGCACGGCGCCCCTCACGTCGACGCCGACCCCCACGGCGACGCCGCTCCCAACGACGCTCGCGCCCAGGGCTCCCACCCCCAGACCGACCAGGAACGGCTGCGGCGCTGGCGGCTGGTGCTCGGCGGCCAGGGCGCCGACGGCACCGGCTGCTCGCTCAGCGGGACCGACGCCGCCATGGACCGCACGCTCGAGGCCCTCTACGGCTCCGGAGGGGGCGACGGCGCGGGCGGCAGCGGAACGGCCGCCGGGCGGAGCGGCGGCTCCCAGGGGGCCGGGAGCGGCGCGCGCTCCGGCGGGCTCGGCGGCTCCGCGCCCCAAGTGGCCCGCTGGCTCGGCGACATCCGTACGTACTTCCCCACCTCCGTCGTCCAGGTCATGCAGCGCGACGCCATCGACCGGCTGGGGCTGTCCGCCCTGCTGCTGGAGCCGGAGATGCTGGAGGCCGTGGAGGCGGACGTCCATCTCGTGGGCACGCTGCTGTCCCTCAACAAGGCGATGCCGGAGACCACCAAGAGCACCGCTCGAGCCGTCGTCCGCAAGGTCGTCGAGGATCTGGAGAAGCGGCTGGCCACCCGCACCCGCGCCACCCTCACCGGAGCGCTCGACCGCTCCGCCCGGATCAGCCGCCCGCGCCACCGGGACATCGACTGGGACCGCACCATCCGGGCCAACCTCAAGAACTACCTGCCCGACCACCGGACGGTCGTCCCCGAGCGGCTCATCGGATACGGCCGGGCGGCCCGTGGGGTCAAGAAGGACGTGGTGCTGTGCGTCGACCAGTCGGGGTCGATGGCCGCGTCCGTGGTCTACGCCTCGGTCTTCGGCGCCGTGCTCGCCTCGATGCGCTCCCTCGCCACCCGGCTGGTCGTCTTCGACACCTCCGTGGTCGACCTGACCGAGGAGCTCGACGACCCGGTGGACGTCCTCTTCGGCACCCAACTCGGCGGCGGCACCGACATCAACCGCGCGCTGGCCTATTGCCAGTCCCAGATCACCCGGCCCGCCGACACCGTCGTCGTCCTCATCAGCGACCTCTACGAGGGCGGCATACGCGAGGAGATGCTGGGCCGGGTCGCCGCGATGAAGGCGTCCGGGGTGCAGTTCGTGGCGCTGCTCGCGCTGTCCGACGAGGGGGCGCCGAGCTACGACCGCGAGCACGCGGCGGCGCTCGCCGCGCTGGGCGCGCCCGCCTTCGCCTGCACCCCAGATCTCTTCCCGGACGTGATGGCCGCGGCCATCGAACGACGCCAACTACCTATACCGGACATGGCGATGCATCAGTGATCCGGGGCTTGCGCCGACCCCTGTGGGTCGTGCAAGGATCATCCACGTCGCCCAGGACATGAATCCGGCCATCCGGCTGGCGATCTCGTCCTGTTCCGGCGGCCCACACGCCATATCGCCACGCTTACGTGCCCGTTGTGCGTCTCGTACCCAGGGAAGGCCCCACTCGTGTCTGTCACGCCCGCCATGTCTGTCGCCGTGCGCCTGCCGCGCACGGTGGCCGCGCGGCGGGCGCTGCTGGCGGCGCTCTTCCTCGGTGGCTTCCTCGCCCTGGCGTTCCTCTTCGGCGGCAGCGCTCACGCCGCCGAGCGGAGCGATCAGGGCGCTGCCGTCGGCGCGACGAGCGAGCAGGGCGGCACCTCCGCCGACCGCTCCGGCGTCTCCCGGCTGCTCGACCCCTCGGGTGTCGAGCGGGCGCGGCAGCGGGTGGAGCGGCACGCACCGCCGGTGGTGGGGCGCACCACGCACAAGGCCCAGGACGTCGTGCGGGAAGCCGTGCGGCCCATCCAGGAGCCGGTCGAGGAGCAGGCGCAGAAGATCACCAAGCCGATAGACGACCTGGTCGGCGGCGCCACCAGCGGCGAGCTGCCGGTGCGCCTGCCCGAGGTCGGCATCGGTGACGCGATCGGCGTGGGCCCCCAGGACTCCGGGGCGCACCACTGCCCGGCCGCCGAGCACCACGCGGCCAAGGCCGAGCCGGTGACCGTGCACGGGGCGGCGCCCGCGGCGCCGGAGTCGATGGGGCCCGGGGCACACGCCCAGGCCGCCATCGCCCACCAGGACGCGGCCGTCTCCCACGACGGGCACGGGCCCGTCGTCCAGGCGGCGGTCTCCGGCACCGGTCCGGACGGTGGCGCCCCGGCGCCGCTGCCCCCTCCGCGGTCCCCGCTCGGGGCCACCTCCCAGTACACCGGCGACAGCGGCGCTTCCCGTGGCGGGAACACCCAGGCCGCTCTTCCGCCGTCCGGCGTGCCGTCCTTCGGGCTGAAGCCCGGTACGGTCCGCGCGGAGAGCTCGGCGCCGACGCGCGAGCGGTTCAACGAAGTCCTCGAATTCCCCGGCTAGGGCAGACCTCACCCCCGTCTGTTGAGACCTGCCGCGCGGGGGCGGGTCAGGTCTGCCCGTCCGAAAACCCCTCATGACTTTCGAAGGACTTCCTCCACCATGCGTAACAACCTTCGCCGCTCCATCCTCGTAGCCGCTGCCGCCACCGGTATCTGGGCGCTCGGCTCGGCCGCCGCTTCCGCCGCCGAGAACCCGGCCGTTCCCTCCACCGACGGTGTCACCAGCACCGTGGACGGCGTGACCAAGACGGTGAACAAGACCGTGTCGGCCGACAAGGTGACCGAGACGGTCGACGGTGTGACCGGCGGCGTGGCCGACACCTCCAAGGTGACCGACACCGCGAAGAAGACCGTGGACGGCGCCGCCTCCACCGTGGACGGCGTGACCGCCCCCGTGCGGGACCGCGTCCCCGGCGCCGAGAACCTGCCGCGGGTCTCGGATGTCACCAAGACCGTCGAGCACACCACCGACGGCCTGACCGGCGACGTCGCCGGCAAGCCGGACAAGGTCGTCAAGAAGGCTCACAAGGCCGTCAAGGGCGTCGAGAAGACCGTCAAGAAGACCACCCACCTCGACCTGCCCACCGGCGAGGTCCCCGGCGTCGTGCCCGGCCTGCCCGGCCTCGGCTCGCTGCCGACCCTGCCCGACACCTCCACGCTGCCGAACGTCGACGGCGTCACGGGCCAGCTGCCCACCGAGCTCCCCACCACCCCGAAGCTGCCCTCCGCCCCGGGTTCGGCCAATGACCTGCTCGCCTCCCTCTCCGGCGCCGGCATCCGCCCGGAGGAGCTGACCGGCAAGGTCCAGGGTGTCGTCGGCACCACCAAGCCGGTCGTCGACGGTGTGGCCTCGGACGTGCTGCCGCCCGCCGTGCACCGCCTCGTGGTCAAGGTCGTCCCGGTCGCCGAGCGCACCGTGGGTGACACCGGTGCGCTGGCCGACGACGCCGTGGCCCGCACCACCCCGTACGTGGACGTCGTGACCGGCAGCGCCGAGGGCTTCGCGCTGGGCACCGCCTCCAACGTGGTTCCGGCCGCCCAGGACACCGTCGGCCGCCTAGTGCCGGTCGTGGTGAGCGTGCCGTCCACCGCCGTTCCGTTCGCGCAGGACGCGGCGGGCACCACCGTGCCGTTCGCCCACGGCCTGACCACCGGCGTGGTCGCGAACGCCCAGACCACCGTGGGGAACGCCAAGGACGGTGCGCTGAGCCTGCTCCCCGCGGTGCCCACCGACCTGACCGACGTCGCCAACATCCCGGCCCTCCCGGTGCTGCCGGCCGACCTGCCGCAGCTCCCGGCCGACCTGCCGACCGTTCCGGCCGACCTCCCGCAGGTCCCCGCCGAGCTCCCGCAGCTCCCGGCCGACCTGCCGCAGGTTCCGGCTGACCTGCCCCAGCTGCCGACCGACCTGCCGCAGCTCCCCACCGACCTGCCGCAGCTCCCCACCGACCTGCCGCAGCTCCCGACCGTTCCGGCCGACCTGCCGCAGCTCCCGGCGGACCTTCCGACCGTTCCGGGCACGCTCCCGACCGTCTGATCGCTCCGGCGGGCATCAGACAGTCAGGCCGTGAAGGCCATGCAGGCTGTGGAACCGTAAAACCGTAAGGCAAGCGTCATCGACCGGGCAGCCCTCGTTGGGGAGGGGGCTGCCCGGTTGTCGTAGGGAGATAGATGGAAACGGTCGCGATCTGTGACCGTAATCACCGCTCCAGTGTGATCTGCGATTTAGGGCCGCACGGCCCACGGAGATAACCTGCGAGACGGACATGCCGCGTACCCGGTGAACGTGTGCCGCCCTCGTTACAGATCGCGTCCTCACGCTGCCCCCGCGGCACGCCCGCGCTGATAACGACCGCGAAATCCATGGAAAAGGGACGGACGCGCGTGGACCTGTTCGAATACCAGGCGAAGGACCTCTTCGCCAAGCACGGTGTACCGGTGCTGGCCGGTGAAGTCATCGACACGCCTGGGGCGGCGCGCGAGGTGGCCGAGCGACTGGGCGGCCGCGCGGTCGTCAAGGCGCAGGTCAAGACGGGCGGCCGGGGTAAGGCGGGCGGCGTCAAGCTGGCCTCCGACCCGGATGACGCCGTCGAGAAGGCCGGCCAGATTCTGGGCATGGACATCAAGGGCCACACGGTCCACAAGGTGATGCTCGCCGAGACCGCGGACATCAAGGAGGAGTACTACGTCTCCTTCCTGCTGGACCGCACCAACCGCACCTTCCTCGCCATGGCCTCCGTCGAGGGCGGCGTGGAGATCGAGGTCGTCGCGGAGCAGAACCCCGAGGCGCTCGCCAAGATCCCGGTGGACGCCATCGAGGGCGTGACCCAGGAGAAGGCCGCCGAGATCGTCGCCGCCGCGAAGTTCCCGGCCGAGATCGCGGACCAGGTCGTCGAGGTCCTGCAGAAGCTGTGGACCGTCTTCATCAAGGAAGACGCCCTGCTCGTCGAGGTCAACCCGCTGGTCAAGACCGAAGACGGCAAGATCATCGCGCTGGACGGCAAGGTCTCCCTGGACGAGAACGCCGCCTTCCGGCAGCCGGAGCACGAGGCGCTCGAGGACAAGGCCGCGGCCAACCCGCTCGAGGCGGCCGCCAAGGCCAAGGGCCTCAACTACGTCAAGCTCGACGGCGAGGTCGGCATCATCGGCAACGGCGCGGGTCTGGTCATGTCCACCCTCGACGTCGTCGCCTACGCGGGCGAGACCCACGGCGGTGTGAAGCCCGCCAACTTCCTCGACATCGGCGGCGGCGCCTCCGCCGAGGTGATGGCCAACGGTCTCGAGGTCATCCTCGGCGACCCGGACGTCAAGTCGGTCTTCGTCAACGTCTTCGGCGGCATCACCGCCTGTGACGCGGTCGCCAACGGCATCGTCCAGGCCCTGGAGCTGCTGAAGTCCAAGGGCGAGGACGTCAACAAGCCGCTGGTCGTGCGCCTCGACGGCAACAACGCGGAGCTGGGTCGCAAGATCCTCACCGACGCCAACCACCCGCTTGTTCAGCAGGTGGACACCATGGACGGCGCGGCCGAGCGTGCCGCCGAGCTGGCTGCGAAGTAAGGGACGAGGTCACCAGAAACCATGGCTATCTTCCTCACCAAGGAAAGCAAGGTCATCGTCCAGGGGATGACCGGGTCCGAGGGGCAGAAGCACACCCGTCGGATGCTTGCCTCGGGCACCAACATCGTCGGCGGCGTGAACCCGCGCAAGGCCGGCACCACCGTGGACTTCGACGGCACCGAGATCCCGGTCTTCGGCTCCGTCAAGGAGGCCATCGACGCCACCGGCGCCGATGTCACGGTCATCTTCGTCCCGGAGAAGTTCACCAAGAGCGCGGTCATCGAGGCGATCGACGCCGAGATTCCGCTCGCCGTCGTGATCACCGAGGGCATCGCGGTCCACGACACCGCCAACTTCTGGGCCTACGCGGGCAAGAAGGGCAACAAGACGCGCATCATCGGCCCGAACTGCCCGGGTCTGATCACGCCGGGTCAGTCGAACGCGGGCATCATCCCGGCCGACATCACCAAGCCCGGCCGGATCGGTCTGGTGTCGAAGTCCGGCACGCTGACCTACCAGATGATGTACGAGCTGCGGGACATCGGCTTCTCGTCCTGCGTGGGCATCGGCGGTGACCCGATCATCGGCACCACCCACATCGACGCCCTCGCCGCCTTCGAGGCCGACCCCGACACCGACCTGATCGTGATGATCGGCGAGATCGGCGGCGACGCCGAGGAGCGGGCCGCGGACTTCATCAAGGCCAACGTCACCAAGCCGGTCGTCGGCTATGTGGCGGGCTTCACCGCCCCCGAGGGCAAGACGATGGGCCACGCGGGTGCCATCGTCTCCGGCTCCTCCGGCACCGCCCAGGCCAAGAAGGAGGCCCTCGAGGCCGCGGGCGTGAAGGTCGGCAAGACCCCGTCCGAGACCGCGCGCCTGGCGCGCGCCGCGCTGGCCGGCTGACGCCGCCACGGCTCGATGCGGCGGGCCCGCACCACCCCACGGTGGTGCGGGCCCGCGGCGTTCCCGGGCGACGGATACCCAGGCGGAACGCGGCAAGCGACCCATCCATCCCATCACGCCATAAAAGACGCATAAGCGGACTAGCCGCGACACGGCGACCAAACCCTTGATGTGGGGATGAAACGGCTGTTATTGGCAGCATGGTCACGTGACGCAAACGACCGATCGCAGCCCGTCGGTGTCCGCACGCGACCGCTCAGCGCCCCGGCGCTCCTCCGCCATCAGGGAGGCGTTCCTCGGCGGTGTGGTCGCCGCGGGGCTCGGCCTCGGCACGCTCGCCGTGGTCGTACTGCTGCTGTGGATCACTTCCTCGTCCCCCGCGAGCAGCCCCGACGGAGCCCTGCACGTCGCCGCCGACCTGTGGCTGCTCGGCCATGGCGCCGACCTCGTGCGCACCGAGACGCTCTCCGGCCACACCGCGCCCGTCGGACTGACCCCGCTGCTGCTCAGCGTGGTGCCGTGCTGGCTGCTCTACCGGGCCGCCCAGCACGCCGTCTACCAGGCGGAGCCCGACGAGGGCGAGGGGCAGTGGGCGCCCGAGGAGTCCTTCGTCGATCCGCGCACCGCCTTCGCCTGGGTGACCGGCGGCTATCTGCTGGTGGGTACCGCTGCCGTGGTGTACGCCTCCACCGGGCCGCTGCACGTCGACCCGCTCAGCGCGCTGCTGCATCTGCCGGTCGTCGCCGGGGCCATCGCCGCCGTCGGCGTGTGGACGGCCGACGGACGGTTCCCGCTCCGCCTGCCCGGACCGGTGAGCGAGAGACTGCGGCGGCTCCCCGGCGCCGAATGGACCGTAAGGGCGGCCGCTTCCCTGGCCGCGCGCAGCTGGTGCCGGCGCCGCCGGCTGACCGCCGCGCTACGGGCCGGGACCAGCGGTCTCGTCGTCCTGCTCGGCAGCGGTGCGCTCCTTACGGCGACGTCGATGCTGAGCCACGCGGGCGCCGTGCAGGTGACGTTCCTCAACCTCAGCGATGTGTGGTCGGGGCGGTTCGCGGTGCTCCTGGTGAGCCTGGCGCTGCTGCCGAACGCGATCGTCTGGGGCGCCGCGTACGGGGTCGGGGCGGGGTTCACGGTCGGCGGCGGCAGTGTGGTCGCGCCGCTGGGCATCACCTCCTACCCCCAGCTGCCGCACTTCCCCCTGGTCGCCGCGCTGCCCACGGACGGCTCCGGCGGGCCGCTGGTCTGGCTCACGGGGATCGCGGCCGGGGCGTCGGTGGCCTGGTTCATCGGTATCGGGGCGGTGCGGCGGCCCGGCAAGGGCGAGCCCAGGCCGCCCTGGGGCTGGGCCGAGACGCTGGTGCTCGCCGTGTTGGCGGCGGTCGGCTGCGCGGCCGCGATGGCGCTGCTGGCCGGGGTCTCGGGCGGACCGCTGGGCATCGGCATCCTCGCCGATCTCGGCCCGGACTGGTGGCGCACGGGCACGATCACGCTGGCCTGGACGGGAGTGATCGGCGTGCCCGGCGCGATGGTGCTGCGCTGGTACCGGCTGTGCGTCCCCACCAGGGCCTCCTGGCCGGAGTGGAAGGCGATGCGGGCGGAGCGCCGTACGGCCCGCGCACAGGCCCGTACGGCGGCCAGGGAGGCCCGTACGGCGGCCAGGGTCACCCGTACGGCGGCCAGGGCCACCCGTGCGGCGCGGGCCGCGGCCACGGCGGAGGCGCGGGCGGCGGTACTGCCCACGGTGTCGCCCATGGAGGCCGCCGAGGTGCGCCAGGCGATGGCCGAGCCGTGGTGGCAGTGGCTGCGCCCCGGGGCGTCGGGCGCCGACCGCAAGCGGAACCGTAAGGCGGCCTCCGGGGCCGGTGCGGAGACGGCACGGGAGACGGGGCGCGAAACCGGTGTGGGCACGATCGCCGGGCTCGCGACGCCCGCGGGCACCCCGGATGCCACCGGTGCGGCCCGCCCGCGCCGCTGGGCGCTGAGCCGGAAGCGCGCCCCCGAGGCGCACCCGCAGCCGCCCACCGAGTGCGAGACCGCCCCGAACCCCCTGCGGGCGGAGTCCTCGACCCCGCCGGACGGCGCCCGCCGCGAACCGTAAGGCGGTCGGCGGGCGCGAGCCGTCGGCCGGGCGGGCTCGGAGCCGTCAGTCCTGTGTGCTCAGCAGGGGGCGGAGCTGGTCGGGGAGCAAGGTTTCGCAGTCGTGGCGCGAGGTCTGCGTAAGGGCGTCGTCCACGCAGGTGTAGTAGTCGCTGTAGACGATCTGGAAGCTGAACGTCGCCGCGACGATGGCGAGTGCGAGCCCGCCCGTCACCAGACCGCTGATCGCCGCCGTCGCCTGCGGCTTCGCCGGGCCGCTGCCGGGCGCGGGCAGCGCCGCCGGGGTGGCGTCCGGAGGCGGGGGCGGGGCGTTCAGGGGCGCGGCCGCGGCCGGGGACGGCGCCGTACGGCGCGGCTTGGCCCGCAGCGAGCTGATGCCCCAGTACAGGGCCAGCACCCCGAGCAGCAGCGCGATCTGCGGCAGGCTGAAGAGCGCGAAGAAGAACGCCCACATGCCCGAGAGCAGCGCGTACCGGGCGCGCCGCTGGGCCGGGTCGTTGGGGTCCCAGCGCGGTCCGCCGGGTCCGCCGGGTCCGGAGGGGCGGTTGGAGCCGGGGCCGACGCCGAAGCCGCCGCTCTGGCGGCCGGGCTGGCGGCTGCTCCACTGGCTGCCCCAGGCCGGGGGCTGCTGCGGCTGCTGACCGCTCTGGTCGCCGTCCTGGCCGTCCTGCCCGTCCTGGCCGCCCTGGGCACCCGGGCGGCCCTCGCCGCCCTCCCCGCCGGAGCCCTCCGGCCGGTGCCGGGGCCGCCAGGGCTGGTCCGGCCTGTCCTCGGGCGGTGGGGCGAACGGATTGTCCTGGTCCCCGTTCTGCCCGCCGGGGGCGGACGAGGACGAGGAGGACGACGACCGCTGCTCCCGGAGCAGCGGCGTCGTGCGCGACATGCGGGCGCGCCTCATCGCCGCCCCCGGGCCTGGGCGGGGGACGGAGTGGGGCGATGAGCCGCGCGGCGGCGTCGGTCCGGCATGTGGAGTGTGTCTTCCCCTTGTGTCGTCGTCCTGCACGCCGGGGCGGGTACGGCCTGGTGCCGTACGGCGCGGGTACGGCCGGTGCCGTATGGCTCGGGGCGCGGGCGCGGCGTTCGTTCCCACGGCGTCAGTGGCGTCAGTTGCATTCGCAGTCCAGACGCTACCTCCCGTGCCCGCCCCCGTCCCCTGGGGGCCGCTTCGTGTGCCGGTATCGTTGCTGACGGTCGGCGGCTTCGTAGAGTTCCCCGGAATTGATGAGTCCGCGACCTTGTACGACCACACAAACGGCAGCACCGCCCGCGAGAAAGAGCCCCGCCGTGGCCTCCCCGCCTTCCCCCGCCAGCCCTGCGCGCCCCGGGCGCCCGGTCCGCCTCGTCGTCCTCGTCTCCGGCTCCGGTACGAATCTCCAGGCGCTGCTCGACGCCATCGCCGCCGAGGGCGTGGCCCGCTACGGCGCCGAAGTGGTGGCCGTGGGCGCCGACCGCGACGGCATCGAGGGCCTGGCGCGCGCCGAGCGCGCCGGGATCCCCACGTTCGTGTGCCGGGTCAAGGACCACGCCGGCCGCGCCGAGTGGGACGCGGCCCTGGCGGAGGCCACCGCCGCCCACGAGCCGGACCTGGTCGTCTCGGCCGGGTTCATGAAGATCCTGGGCCAGCAGTTCCTCGCCCGGTTCGGCGGCCGCTGCGTCAACACCCATCCCGCGCTGCTCCCCAGCTTTCCCGGCGCCCATGGCGTGCGCGACGCGCTCGCGCACGGTGTGAAGGTGACCGGATGCACCGTCCACTTCGTCGACGACGGCGTCGACACCGGCCCGATCATCGCCCAGGGCGTGGTCGAGGTCCGGGACG
Organism: Streptomyces sp. 5-10; assembly: GCF_014712245.1. Classification (NCBI taxonomy): domain Bacteria; kingdom Bacillati; phylum Actinomycetota; class Actinomycetes; order Kitasatosporales; family Streptomycetaceae; genus Streptomyces; species Streptomyces sp. 5-10. Next base: position 61,719 of record NZ_JACVYG010000049.1, on the reverse strand, counting down.
AGGACGACGAGTCCGCTCTCCATGAGCGGATCAAGGAAGTCGAGCGCTCGCTGCTCGTCGAGGTCGTGGGGCGTCTGGCCCGTCACGGCTACCGCATAGAGGGACGAAAGGTAAGGATCCCGTGACCGCCGAAGGTACCAAGCGGCCCATCCGCCGCGCGCTGGTCAGCGTCTACGACAAGACGGGTCTCGAGGAGCTGGCCCGAGGGCTGCACGCGGCGGGTGTCCAGCTCGTCTCGACCGGTTCGACGGCCGCGAAGATCGCCGCCGCCGGGGTCCCGGTCACCAAGGTCGAGGAGCTGACCGGCTTCCCCGAGTGTCTCGACGGGCGCGTCAAGACGCTGCACCCGCGCGTCCACGCGGGCATCCTGGCCGACCAGCGGCTCGACTCCCACCGTGAGCAGCTGCGGGAGCTGGGCGTGGAGCCCTTCGAGCTGGTCGTGGTCAACCTCTACCCGTTCCGCGAGACGGTCGCCTCGGGCGCCGCGCCGGACGAGTGCGTCGAGCAGATCGACATCGGCGGCCCCTCCATGGTCCGGGCCGCCGCCAAGAATCACCCGTCCGTGGCCGTGGTCGTCAACCCCGAGCGGTACGACGACGTCCTTAAGGCCGCCGCGGAGGGCGGTTTCGACCTGGAGCGGCGCAAGCGGCTGGCGGCCGAGGCGTTCCAGCACACCGCCGCCTACGACGTGGCGGTGGCCAACTGGTTCGCGGCCGACTACGCGGCGGCGGACGACTCCTCCTTCCCGGACTTCCTGGGCGCCACCATCACCCGTAAGAACGTGCTGCGCTACGGCGAGAACCCGCATCAGCCCNCGTGCTGCGCTACGGCGAGAACCCGCATCAGCCCGCCGCCCTCTACACCGATGGCAGCGGTAAGGGGCTCGCGGAGGCCGAGCAGCTGCACGGCAAGGAGATGTCGTTCAACAACTACACGGACACCGAGGCCGCCCGCCGGGCCGCGTACGACCACACCGAGCCCTGTGTCGCGATCATCAAGCACGCCAACCCGTGCGGGATCGCGGTCGGGGCGGATGTCGCCGAGGCGCACCGTAAGGCGCACGCCTGCGATCCGCTGTCGGCCTTCGGCGGGGTGATCGCCGTCAACCGCCCGGTGTCGGTCGCCATGGCCGAGCAGGTCGCCGAGATCTTCACCGAGGTGATCGTCGCCCCGGCGTACGAGGACGGCGCGGTCGAGGCGCTCGCCCGTAAGAAGAACATCCGGGTGCTGCGCTGCGCGGAGTCGCCGGTGGCGGCCGCCGAGCAGCGTCCCATCGAGGGCGGCACGCTCGTCCAGGTCAAGGACCGCCTCCAGGCCGAGGGCGACGACCCGGCCAACTGGACCCTCGCCACGGGCGAGGCGCTGGACGCCGACGGCCTCGCCGAGCTGGCGTTCGCCTGGCGCTCCTGCCGCGCGGTGAAGTCCAACGCGATCCTGCTCGCCAAGGGCGGCGCCACAGTCGGCGTCGGCATGGGCCAGGTCAACCGCGTGGACTCGGCGAAGCTGGCCGTCGAGCGGGCCGGTGCCGAGCGGGCCGCCGGTTCGTACGCCGCCTCCGACGCCTTCTTCCCGTTCCCGGACGGCTTCGAGGTGCTGGCCGAGGCGGGCGTGAAGGCCGTGGTGCAGCCGGGCGGTTCGGTCCGCGACGAGGCGGTGGTGGAGGCCGCCCAGAAGGCGGGTGTGACGATGTACTTCACGGGCACGCGCCACTTCTTCCACTGAGCGAGTACCGAGTGACCAGCGGGCGGGCACCGGACGACCGCTGAGCGAGCACAGGAGGCCGCACCCCGACCGGATCACGGGGTGCGGCCTTCGCCGGTCCGGCCCCGACCGGCCCCTGATTGGATCCGACGTCCCCGCATCCGGGAGGATGAAGTCATGACCGCCCAGATTCTCGATGGCAAGGCAACCGCAGCCGCGATCAAGTCCGATCTCGTCAGCCGCGTGGAGGCGCTGAAGGCCAAGGGCATCCATCCCGGCCTCGGGACCGTGCTCGTGGGCGAGGACCCCGGCAGCAAGTGGTACGTGGCGGGCAAGCACCGCGACTGCGCCGAGGTCGGCATCGCCTCCATCCGGCGCGACCTGCCCGAGACCGCCACCCAGGAGGAGATCGAGGCGGCGGTCCGGGAGCTCAACGAGGACCCGTCCTGCACGGGCTACATCGTCCAGCTGCCGCTCCCCAAGGGCATCGACGCCAACCGGGTGCTGGAGCTGATCGATCCGGTCAAGGACGCCGACGGGCTGCACCCGATGAACCTCGGCCGCCTCGTGCTCAACGAGAGCGGCCCGCTGCCGTGCACCCCCCAGGGCGTCATCCAGCTGCTGCGCCACCACGGGGTGGAGATCAACGGCGCGCATGTGGTGGTCGTCGGCCGCGGCATCACCGTCGGCCGGTCGATCGGGCTGCTGCTGACCCGCCGTTCGGAGAACGCGACGGTCACCCTCTGCCACACCGGCACCCGTGACCTGCCCGGGATCCTGCGCCAGGCCGACATCATCGTGGCGGCCGCCGGGGTGCGGCACCTGGTCAAGCCGGAGGACGTCAAGCCGGGCGCTGCGGTGCTCGACGTGGGCGTCAGCCGGGACGAGCACGGCAAGATCGCCGGCGATGTGCACCCCGGTGTGACCGAGGTCGCGGGCTGGCTCTCGCCGAACCCGGGCGGGGTCGGCCCGATGACCCGGGCCCAGCTGCTGGTCAACGTGGTGGAGGCCGCGGAGCGGGACGCGAAGGCGGCCGCCGACGCCGGTGCCGGCCATGACGGCTGAGGCGAGCGAGCCGGCGGCCGGGGAGCAGCGGCAGGAGCCGCCCGCGGCGCCCGCGGGGCCCGGTCGGCTCATCCGCAGGTCGCGCCGCTTCCCGCTGATCACCCGGGACACCGCGCGTCCGGAGGGCGGCGGCCGGGCCGCGCCCGGTGCCGCTCCGGCGCCCGCCCGGCAGTGGCCGCTGCTCTCGGTGATGGGCGGGGTGGGCCTGGGGCTGCTGATCGTCGCCCTGGACGCGTTCCGGGCGGGCACGGTGCTGATCGGGCTGTCCCTGCTGGCGGGCGCCTTCTTCCGGTGGGCGCTGCCCGAGGTGGGGATGCTCGCGGTGCGGTCGCGCTTCACCGACATGCTGACCTACGGACTGCTGGGCGCGGCGATCGTGCTGCTGTCCCTGATGGCCCAGCCGGATCCGTGGGTGTCGATCCCGTTCCTTGACGACGTGGTGCATTTCACGGTGCGCTAGCCGACGAGGTGAAACGGCGGCCCGTCCTCTCCCCCGTGGAAGGACGGGCCGCCGTCGTCGTGGCCGGATCCGAACGGTCCGGCGGCGGTCCGCCCTCTCCCCCGAAGAAGGACGGACCGCCTGGTGATCAGGGTTGTGTGTGGGCTGTGCCGGATCAATGAGCGTCGAGACCCTGTGGCGCGGAAGTGACCGTTCCAGCACGAGGTATCGGCCGTGCAACGAGGAGCCGGGTGCGGGGGAGTGCGTACCGGTGCGCGAAATGCTCCGATGCGCCCCCGCCCGAGGAGCTGACATCCTGGGGCAAGGCATCCCTTTGGGTAGTCAGTTCGGGGCTCGAGGGCGGCCAACGGCGGCCGCGGCGCGGGAGATTGACGGGTACGGGCGGGGGGACAGGGGGTGGCAATGCCTCGTTGGAGGGACTTACCGGAGGAACTCGATCCGCGGGTCCGGGAGTTCACCGCCCGGCTGCGCACGCTCGTCGAGCGCAGCGGGCTGAGCGTCGTCGCCGTCGCCGACCGCACCGGCTACAGCAAGAGGTCCTGGGAGCGCTATCTCAACGGACGGCTGCTGCCCCCGCGGGGCGCGGTGGCGGCCCTGGCCGAGGCCACCGGCGCCGACGTCCACCACCTGAGCACGCTGTGGGAGCTGGCGGAGCGGGCCTGGAGCCGCTCCGAGCCGCGGCACGACGTCACGATGGAGGCCACCGGCGTCGCGCAGGCGCGGGCCGCCGTCGAGCGGTTCGACCCGGCGGCGCAGGCGGTGGACGCACGGAAGAACGGCCGCTCCCCGGGGAAGGACCGGCCGAGGGTCGAACCGCCCGAACCGGAGCAGCCGCTGGTCGCGACGGCTCCGGTGCTCCCGGCTCGCGCGGCGTCGGCCGGGCGGGCACCGGACTCCGCCGAGCCGTCGCCCGCGTCGTCCCCTTCGCCCTCGTCCCCTCCGTCCTCGCCGCCGTCGTCGCCGGGCCCGAGGGGGCGGAAGCGTGTCGCGCTGTTCGCCGGGGGGCTCGTGGGCGCGCTCCTGCTCGTCGCCGGTGCCGTCGTTCTGATCGACGCGGGCGGCGACGGCGAGAAGCGCGGGGAGCGGCCGACCACCGCGCCGGCCACCAGCGCGCGTCAGCAGCTGCCGGAGGGCGTGAAGTGCGCCGGGCAGGACTGCACCGGCCAGGATCCGCAGGCCATGGGGTGCGGCACCTCAGCGACGACGACGGCGGACGTCACCGTCGGCACCGCGTATGTCGAGGTCCGCTACAGCAAGACCTGCGAGGCGGCCTGGGCCCGGATCGCCCGAGCCGACCCGGGCGACGTCATCCAGGTCAAGGCGCCGGGCGCGAACGGCGGCGCGGACCGCTCGCGGAGCGGCAGGGTCGGTGCCGACGGCGATGCCTACACCAAGATGATCTCGGTGGACTCGGCCGCGCGGGCCACCGCGTGCGCCACCCTCGGCGGCGGCACGCGCGCCTGCACGGCCCCCGGCCGGGGGTGAGCGCGAGCGGAGCGAGGCCCGTCCGGGACTTGTCCGGAGCCCGTCCGGAGGAATTCGTGAAACCGGGGGGAATGAGCCGGGGGAATCGGGGCAGGCGCTGCCCGAGCCCCCCCACGGGTGCGGCACTGGGCGGCCGCCTGCACTCCCCCCTCCTGGCAGGCGGCCGCCAAAGTGCGCGGTGGTCCCGCGTGCGCGGTGGTCCGGGACGCACGGTGAGCGGTTACACAATGGCCCGAGAGAACCTGGGCCAGGTGCCGTCGGATAGCCTGACGCAGGTATCTCGACACCAAGAGATCTTGGACTGACAACACAGCGCAGGAGACCGCCATGACCCGCACTCCCGTCACCGTCACCGTCACCGGCGCGGCCGGCCAGATCGGCTACGCGCTGCTCTTCCGCATCGCCTCCGGTCAGCTCCTCGGCGCGGACGTGCCGGTCAAACTGCGCCTCCTGGAGATCCCGCAGGGGCTGAAGGCCGCCGAGGGCACCGCGATGGAGCTCGACGACTGCGCCTTCCCGCTGCTCCAGGGCATCGACATCTCCGACGACCCGAACGTGGGCTTCGACGGTGCGAACGTCGCGCTGCTGGTCGGCGCCCGCCCGCGCACCAAGGGCATGGAGCGCGGCGATCTGCTGGAGGCCAACGGCGGCATCTTCAAGCCGCAGGGCAAGGCCATCAACGACCACGCCGCGGACGACATCAAGGTCCTGGTCGTGGGCAACCCGGCCAACACCAACGCGCTCATCGCGCAGGCCGCCGCGCCGGACGTACCGGCCGAGCGCTTCACCGCGATGACCCGGCTGGACCACAACCGCGCGCTGTCGCAGCTGGCGAAGAAGACCGGCGCCCCGGTCGGCGAGATCAAGAAGCTGACGATCTGGGGCAACCACTCCGCCACCCAGTACCCGGACGTCTTCCACGCCGAGGTCGCGGGCAAGAACGCCGCCGAGGTCGTCAACGACGAGCAGTGGCTGGCCGACACCTTCATCCCGACCGTCGCCAAGCGCGGTGCCGCGATCATCGAGGCGCGCGGCGCCTCCTCGGCCGCCTCCGCCGCCAACGCCGCCATCGACCACGTCCACACGTGGGTCAACGGCACCGACGCCGACGACTGGACCTCCGCCGGTGTGGTCTCCGACGGCTCGTACGGGGTGCCGGAGGGCCTGATCTCCTCCTTCCCGGTCACCGCGAAGAACGGGAAGTTCGAGATCGTCCAGGGCCTGGACATCAACGAGTTCTCGCGTACCCGCATCGACGCGTCGGTGAAGGAGCTCGAGGACGAGCGCGAGGCCGTGCGGAACCTCGGCCTGATCTGACGCGCCCCGGCCCGCCCCGGCGCGGCCGTTTCCGAAGGGTCACATTCCGGTATTCACTCCGGAGTGTGACCCTTCGGCCATGCACTGTAATCGCGGGCCATCTTCCCCTACCGTGGAGGCAGTTGCTACGGCCTCGGGGGGAAACATGGCCAATACGCGCGGTGATCATTTTTCTAGCGGTGCTGATTCTTCCGGCGACTCCTCTGTGAGCGATCACTCCGCCCGCCTGCCGCGGTCGCGAGCGGAGCCGTCACCGGCCGTCTCTTCTCCTCGTGCTGCCGCCGACGCTTCTCCCTACGCCACCAGCGAGGCCACCCGGCTGCTATGCGCGGGCACCTATCTGGACGACGACTTCCGGGACGCGGTCGTGGACGAGCTGTATGTCCACGAGGAGCGTGCGGTGGCGCCCTCGCTGGGCATCGACGCGGTCCGGGTGCTCGCGCACGCGCTGCGCGCCCGCCGTCTGGAGGCATGCTGGACCGCGCTGCTGGTGTCCTTGTGGGTGCTGGACTTCCTGCTGGCCCAGGGCTTCTTCTATCTCTTCCTGCTCTCCTGCGCGCTGCTTCTGCTGGCGGCCTGGGCGAGGGGCGGGGCCATGGGTCCCTTCCGTGCCGACTATCCCGGGGCCGACGGGGTCACCGTCACCCGGCGGCGGGCGGCCGCGGTGCTGCGGGTGCTCGGCTGTCTGTCCCTGCTGTCCTATGTGTTCTCCGCTCTGACGCAGGCGCTCACGGACGGGCAGTCCGATCCGGGTGGGCTTCAGGCCTTCGCGCCCGCCCTGGCCACCGGGTCGGACACCACCGCCGCCTGGTTCGCGCTGCTGATCCCGGCCGCGATGGCCGCCGCGGTCGCCCTGCACCGTGAGCATGTGGCCCGGGTGCTGGCCACCGATCTGGAGCCGGAGACCTTCGCCGACCCCGCCGCGGACCCCGCGGAGCGGTTCGAGGGCGGGCGGTTCCAGCGGGTGCGGGCCCTGATCCGCCGTGAGCAGCACTCACCGGTGATCCTCTACCACGACCGGCACCCCTTCCTCGGCGCGGGCACCGCCCATGACACCTGGACCCTCGCCGTCGAGCTGCGGCCGCGCGAGGGCGGGGATCCGGTGCCGCTGGACAACCGGGTGATCCTGGAGCGGATCCGGCCGCTGGTCGAGAAGTTGCGTACCCCCTCCACCCAAGGCACCGCCGCTGTCCAGGGCACCGCCCCTGTCCAAGGCGCCGCCGCACAGGGCACCGCCCCCGCACAGAGCACCGCCCCCGCGCAGAGCACCGCCCGTCCGGCCGCCGAGAGCCGGGACCGGCTGCGCGGCCTGGAGCTCGACGAATGCGTCTTCCTCAAGGTCACCGGATTACGGAGCCGCTCCTTCGTGCCATACGGCGAGGCGGACTTCGCGCGGGAGCGGGCGGAGGCCGTTGAGGAGGGTGGCGAGATCCGCCGGCACTTTCTGCGCATCCGCGTCGGCGCCTGGCGGGAAGAGGTCGTCACCACGGTCTTCGTGCGGGTGCATACGCAAGGCGGCATGCTGATGCTGGAGTTCGCCCCGCATGTGCTGCGTCCGATCCGCCCGGACTTCCGGGCGGTCGACCGGCTCTCCGACTCCCACCGCCGCGGCGGGCTGCCGGGCAAGGTGGTCTGGGCGCTGGGGCGGACGCCCACCGCGGCGGGCCGGGCGGTCATCCATGCCTTCCGCTCGGCCGCCTTCCTCTGGCGGATGTACGCGGGGGGCTATGAGGCGGCCATCCCCGACGGGCCCTGGGTCTCGGTGCGGGAGTTGGGCAGCGACGCCGGCGCATCGCTCTTCCAGGAGATGGATGTCAGCCGCTATCTGAAGAGCGTCGAGGACCGGGTGGCCAACGGCGTGCGAAGGGCGCTCGACGAAGCCGGCTGGGAGACCGGTGAGTTCGAGCAGAAGGTCATCAATGTGAGCGGCGGCGGGGTCTTCATCGAGTCCGCGGAGCACAGCGCCTTCGGCTTCGGTGACCACAACACCATCAGCAACACCACCGGAAGCAATGGAGCGGGAGGCGGCCATGGCGATGGCTGACGCGCAGGACGGTAGCGACATGGGCGGCGGCCCGGACCACGCGGCGGACGCGAGCGGTGGCGGCGCGGCCCCGGCGGCGGGCGGCGGGAGCACGTTCGGGAACATCCGGTTCGGCAGTGTGCGGGGCAGCGCCATCGGCTTCGGCGACCACAACCACATCGTGAACGGACGGCAGGGGGAGGCGGCCCCCTGTGACCCCGCCTATCAGGAACTGCTGGAGGCCGTACGGCAGCTTGCCGAGGATCTGCGGCGGGTGGTCCCGAGCCCGGAGATCGGCGCGCTCTCCGACGAGTTGGACCGGACCGAGGACGAGATCCAGCGCACCGGCCGGGCCGGGGCCGGCCGACTGGCCCGGATCCGGGTGATGTTGCAGGACGCGAGCGCCAGTGTCGGCATGCTCGCCTCGGGCGTCGCCGTCGGACAGGCGGTCGGCGCGTTGTTGGGCGGGTGAGATGAGCACTCCGGGCGGCGAGGGGGGCCGTCGATGGGACGAGGAGGCCCAGCGCTGGGTGGGAGTGGGCGCGGAGCCGCCGGCCCCGGGCCGAAGACCACCCAATCCGCATCTGGGCACGGTGCTGCTGGCGGTGCTCGCCGTGGTGCTGGTCGGCGGGATCGGTATCGGCGCCTGGAAGCTGGTGTCGGGCGGCGGGGACGACAAGCCCCGGGCGGACGGCGGTTCGCCCTCGGCCTCGTCCTGGTCGCCATCGGACGGGCAGCCTTCGGCGGTGTCGTCGGGGCCGTACCCGGAGCCGACCTCGGCGCCGCCGTCGGTGTCCGAGGACAGCACCCAGGGACCGCCGGCGGACTATGTGCGCACCACCGACCCGGAGGGGTTCCGGCTGGATGTGCCCAAGGGCTGGCAGCGGGTCAAGCGCGACACCGGGGTGTTCTACGAGTCGTCCGACGCGAGCAGTCTGATCCAGGTCTTCGCGCTGACCGAGCCCGACATCACGCCGTATGAGGCGCTGCGCCAGGCGGAGACGGGGCTCAAGAAGAACCCTGACTACAAGCGGTATGGGCTCAAGCGGCTCGGCCCCGGCGATGACGCGGACGCGGAGCTGGAGTACGGCTACCGCAGCGCCAAGTACGGCCCGCGCCGGATACTCGACCGGGCCTTCACCGGCCCGGACCGGGTGCAGTACGCGGTGCTGGTCGCGGGCCCGGCCGACGACTGGCCGCAGCAGCGGGAGCGGCAGGGCATCGTGCTGGCGTCCTTCTGCCCCACGGGCTACTGCCCGGCCACCTGACCGGCTGCCCGGCCACCTGACCGGCTGCCGGCCACCTGACCGGCGACCGGGCGACGGACACGTATCGGTGCGGTGACAGGGGGTGGGGCGGCCCTCGAACCGGGTACATCGATGGGGGCCGACGTGGCTTATCCGCATATGGGAGCAGAGATCGATCATCGGGGGGCATAGATGAGCATGCACAACGGGGGAGCGCCGGGGCAGGACGCCAGGCGGGTGCTACGGGCGCTGGCGGTGACGATCTTCCTGGTCGCGGGGATCGCGTTCTCCGGATGGGTGGCCTTCGGAGGCGATGGCACCTCCCGGAATCAGGCGGGGCCACTGCCCTGGGACCGCGAGAGCCCCACGGCCACGCCGAGCGGGGACGCCTCCCAGCCGAGCGACCTCTACCCCTCGCCCGGCCCCGAGACCAGCGGGCCGACCGACCCCCCGACCGATCTCCCCACGGACCTTCCGACCGGGACACCCTCCGGGTCCCCGTCCGCGACGCCGTTCGGCACCCCGTCCTCACCCTCCCTGACGGGTGCCGCCCCGCCCGCGGGCTACAGCACCCAGGCCGACCCGGCCGGCTACCACCTCGCGGTCCCGGACGGATGGCGGCGGACGACCGAGGGCCCCAGCGTCTACTACACCTCGCCCGACGACAGCACCGTGATCCAGATCTTTGAGCTCCACGGTCCCGAGTCGACGCCGTACGAGTCCGCCCAGGAGGCCGAGCGGATCGCCTCCACCCACCGCGACTACGAGCAGATCGCCCTCACCCGGCTGGGCTCGGCCGCCATGGACCCGGCCCAGCTGGAGTACACATACGAGTCCAAGAACGACGGCCACCGCCGGATACTCGACCGCCGCTTCGCCGCCCCCGGCGGCACCATGTACGCGGTGCTGGTGATCGGCCCTTCCGGGGCCGGGGACCGGGTGGAGGAGCGGGAGATCCACCAGACGGCGGTGGACACCTTCTGCCCGACCGCCTACTGCCCCGCGTCGTGACCGCGCCGCGTCCTGCCGTCCCGCGTCGTGACTGCGCCGCGTCCTGGCCGCGCCGCCTCCTGATCACACCCCAGCCTCTCGACCGCCCAGCCTTTCGACCGCACCCCGCCTTTCGACCGCACCCCGCCTTTCGACCGCACCCAGCCTCTCGACCCGAACCACTTCTTGACCGCACCGCCTCTTGACACAGAGGTCGATTATGAGCCGAGGGGCCGGTTCTGCCTTCGGATCACGTGAGCCGCCCCACTTTCTCTTGCGAATCGCGCATAGGTTCCCGCCTTCCGGTTAGGGGTCCATGTTGCTGGCTTGGACCAGTGGCACAGCACGCGGAAACCGGAAGGCAGACATCACGTGGCGGCAGTCGAGACCATTCATGTGGACGGGGTGTGGCAGGCAGCCGCGTCCGGGGCGCAGCGGGAGGTCCTCGACCCCGCGGACGCCAAGACCCTCGCCGTCGTCGCGGAGGGTGGTGTCGAGGACACCGACGCGGCGATCGCGGCCGCGCGGCGCGCCTTCGACCAGGGGCCCTGGCCCGGGACGCCGGTGGCCGAGCGGGCGGCGCTGCTGCGCCGCGTCGCCGAGCTGCTCCAGCGCGACCGCGAGGTGATCGCGCTCATCGAGAGCCGTGACACCGGCAAGACCCTGGAGGAGGGCCGGGTCGACGTCGACGACGTGACCAACGCCTTCCGCTACTTCGCCGACCTGGTCGCGGGCGAGTCGGCCGGGCGCGTGGTCGACGCGGGCTCCCCCGATGTGCACAGCGTCGTGGTCCATGAGCCGGTCGGCGTCTGCGCGATGATCACCCCCTGGAACTATCCGCTGCTCCAGGCCAGCTGGAAGATCGCCCCGGCGCTGGCCGCCGGGAACACCTTTGTGATCAAGCCCAGCGAAGTGACCCCGCTGTCCACCGTCCATCTGGTGAAGCTGCTGGTCGAGGCCGGGCTCCCGGCCGGGGTGGCCAATGTGGTCACCGGTGCGGGCGACCCCGTGGGCGCCCGGCTGTCCGAGCACCCCGATGTGGATCTGGTCTCCTTCACCGGTGGCCTGGTCAGCGGCACCAAGGTCGCGCAGGCCGCCGCGCCGACGGTCAAGAAGGTCGCGCTGGAGCTCGGCGGCAAGAACCCCAATGTGGTCTTCGCCGACGCCTGCGCCACCGCCGAGGGCTTCGACACCGCCGTCGACCAGGCCCTGAACGCCGCCTTCATCCACAGCGGCCAGGTCTGCTCGGCCGGCGCCCGGCTGATCATCGAGGAGTCGGTGCGCGAGCGGTTCGTGGCCGAGCTCGCCCGCCGGGCAGAGAAGATCAAGCTGGGCCGCGGCACCGAGGACGGCGTGGAGTGCGGTCCGCTGGTCTCGGCCCAGCAGCTGGACAAGACCGAGGCGTATGTGGCGTCCGCCCTGGAGGAGGGCGCGCTGCTGCGCTGCGGCGGCAAGCAGCCGGAGCCCAACGAGGTCCGCCCGGCCACCGGCTACTTCTACCTCCCGACCGTGCTCGACCAGTGCCACCGCGAGATGCGGGTGGTGCGGGAGGAAACGTTTGGGCCGATTCTGACGGTCGAGTCCTTCCAAACCGAGGACGAGGCCGTCACACTCGCCAATGACACGGAGTACGGACTGGCCGGCGCCGTCTGGTCCGCCGACACCGCGCGGGCGCGCCGCGTGGCCGCCCGGCTGCGGCACGGCACCGTGTGGATCAACGACTACCACCCCTACCTTCCGCAGGCCGAATGGGGCGGTTTCGGCAAGTCCGGGGTCGGGCGCGAGCTCGGCCCCGCGGGCCTTGACGAATACCGCGAGACCAAGCACGTCTACGAGAACCTGCGGCCGAGCCCGGTGCGCTGGTTCGCCGGCTGACACCCGCCGCCGGCCCCGTCCGGGGCACGGCCGGGCCCGGACTCGTCCCCCGGGGCCCGGACCCGGCCGCGCCCGATCGCGGCGACCGGCGGCGAGAAGCCCGTAGGCACGTAAGGCACTCAGCAACACCCCCACCCCAGGGGCGGCGCAGCCCCCGGCCCGCACCGGCGCGAGCCGTTTGGGTAAGACCGCGAGGAGTAACCCCACATGTCCGTACCTGTCGCATACGACTACGTCGTGATCGGCGGCGGCACCGCAGGCTCGGTGATCGCTTCCCGGCTCACCGAGGACCCGGACATCCGTGTCGCCGTCATCGAGGGCGGACCGTCGGATGTCGACCGGCCCGATGTGCTCACCCTGCGCCGCTGGCTCGGCCTGCTCGGCGGCGACTTGGACTACGACTACCCCACCACCGAGCAGCCACGAGGAAATTCGCATATCCGGCACAGCCGGGCGCGGGTGCTCGGAGGGTGCTCCTCGCACAACACGCTGATCTCCTTCAAACCGCTGCCCGGTGACTGGGACGAGTGGGCCGAGGCCGGCGCCGAGGGCTGGGACGCGGAGTCCATGGACCCGTACTTCCAGCGGTTGCGCAACAACATCGTCCCGGTGGACGAGAAGGACCGGAACGCGATCGCGCGGGACTTCGTCGACGCGGCCCAGGCCGCCGCCGGGGTGCCGCGGGTCGAGGGGTTCAACAAGAAGCCGTTCCACGAGGGCGTCGGCTTCTTCGACCTCGCGTACCACCCGGAGAACAACAAGCGCTCCTCGGCGTCCGTCGCCTATCTGCACCCGTTCCTGGACCGCCCCAACCTCCATCTGATGCTGGAGACCTGGGCGTACCGGTTGGAGCTGAACGACACCGGCCGGGTCACCGGCGTCCATGTGCGCACCAAGGACGGCGAGGAGATCCTGGTCCGGGCCGAGACCGAGGTCCTGGTCTGCGCGGGCGCCGTGGACACCCCGCGGCTGCTGATGCACTCCGGCATCGGGCCCAAGGGCGATCTGGAGGCGCTGGGCATTCCCGCCGTCCATGATCTGCCGGGCGTCGGCGAGAACCTGCTCGACCACCCCGAGTCAGTCATCGTGTGGGAGACGGACGGCCCGATCCCGGACAACTCCGCGATGGACTCCGACGCGGGGCTGTTCATCCGGCGCGACCCCGAATCCCGGGGCCCGGACCTGATGTTCCACTTCTACCAGATCCCGTTCACCGACAATCCGGAGCGGCTGGGCTACGAAAAGCCCGAGCACGGCGTGTCAATGACCCCCAACATCCCCAAGCCGCGCAGCCGCGGCCGGCTCTACCTCACCAGCGCCGACCCGTCCGTCAAGCCCGCCCTCGACTTCCGGTACTTCACGGACGAGGAGGACTACGACGGCCGCACGCTGGTCGACGGCATCCGGGTCGCGCGTGAGATCGCCAAGACCGAACCGCTGGCGAGCTGGCTCAAGCGCGAGGTGTGCCCGGGCCCGGAGATCACCTCGGACGAGGAGATCAGTGAGTACGCCCGCAAGGTCGCGCACACCGTGTACCACCCGGCGGGCACCTGTCGTATGGGTGCCACGTCGGACGAACTCGCCGTGGTCGGCCCCGATCTGCGGATCCGGGGCCTGAGCGGCGTCCGTATCGCCGACGCGTCCGTCTTCCCGACGATGCCGGCCGTGAACCCGATGATCGGAGTCCTGATGGTGGGCGAGAAGTGCGCTGAGCTGTTGTTCGAGGAGCGCGATCGGGAACGGCACCGGCCCGATGACCGAGCTGCCACGCATGAGCCGGGAGGTGAGGCGTGATGGCCACGACCCTGGTCCCCGAGACGCCCGACACCCCCAAGTTCCCCGAGAGCGGCGAGGCCACCCCGGTGTTCTCGGTCCGCGACCTGTGGAAGGTCTTCGGCCCCAAGGCCGACCGGATCCCCGGCTCCGCCGAGGCGAAGCTGCCCGCCGGTGAGCTGCGTGCCCGCACCGGCTGTACGGCCGCCGTCCGCGAGGTCTCCTTCGACGTCCAGCCGGGCGAGGTGTTCGTGGTCATGGGGCTGTCCGGCTCCGGCAAGTCCACCCTCGTCCGCTGCCTCACCCGGCTGATAGAGCCCACCTCCGGGACCCTGAAGATCGACGGCGAGGACGTCCTGGCCATGGACAAGGCCCGGCTGCGCGATCTGCGCCGGCACCGCGCCGCCATGGTCTTCCAGCACTTCGGGCTGCTGCCGCACCGCTCCGTCCTGGACAACGTCGCCTACGGGCTGGAGATCCAGGGCGTGGGCAAGGCCGAGCGCCGGGCCAAGGCCGCCGAGGTGGTGGAGAAGGTCGGCCTCACCGGCCTCGAGCGCCGCCGCCCCGGCCAGCTCTCCGGCGGTCAGCAGCAGCGGGTGGGCCTGGCCCGGGCGCTCGCCGTCGACCCCGAGGTGCTGCTCTTCGACGAGCCGTTCAGCGCGCTCGACCCGCTGATCCGCCGCGATATGCAGGAGGAGGTCATCCGGCTGCACCACGAGGAGGGCCGGACGATGGTGTTCATCACCCATGACCTCAGCGAGGCGCTGCGGCTCGGTGACCGCATCATGCTGATGCGCGACGGCGGGATCGTGCAGCTGGGCACCCCGGAGGAGATCGTCGGCTCCCCGGCGGACGACTACGTACGGGACTTCGTCCGCGACGTGCCGCGGGAGCAGGTGCTGACCGTGCGCCGCGCCATGCGCCCCGCGACGTCCGACGAGCAGGACGGCGGGCCCGCGCTGGCCCCGGGCACCACGGTCGCCGACGCGATCGAGGCCGTGGCCCGCACCGGCGGCCCCGCGCGCGTCGTGGACGGCGGCCGCTGCCTGGGCGTCGTCGACCACGCCTGTCTGCTGAGCGTCGTCGCGGGCCTGGACGGCAAGGAGGTGGCCGCGGCATGAGCCTCCCCTCGACCCTCGCCCCGCCAGGCCGCACCGGGGGGCGCGTATGAGCGCCACCGCCACCCGCCCCTCCACCGACCCCGCCACCGAAGCGGCCACCGGGACGGCGGCGGACGAGACGCGCCCGTCCCCGCTGAGCGCGGTCGTGCGCAGCCACGCCGCGCGCAAGCTGGCGGTGCTCGTGGTGATCGCCGCCGTGCTCGTGCCCCTCGCGCACGCCAAGTGGGCGAGCGGCAGCTGGCCGGACGCGCTGACCGTCGATGTCTCCGAGCCGCTCGGCAAGGCCAGCGACTGGATCATCGACAACCGCGACAGCCACTGGATCTTCCTCTACTTCTTCGGCCACATCAGCAACGCGGTCATCATCTGCGTGCGCGCCGTCTACGTCGTCCTGCTCACCCTCGGCTGGGCCGGGGTGACGGCCGCATCGACCCTGGTGGCCTGGCGGGTCGCCGGGGTGCGGGTCGCGGTGACGACCCTGGTGTCCTTCGCCGTGTGCGGGCTGCTGGGCATGTGGGTGCCCACGATGCAGACGCTCGCGCTGATGGCCGTCGCCGTCACCGCGTCCGTCGTCATCGGCGGGCTGCTGGGCCTGGCGGGCGGGCTGTCGGAACGGGCGTTCCGGGCGCTGCGCCCGATCCTGGACACCATGCAGGTGCTGCCCGCGTTCGCCTATCTGCTGCCCGTCGTGCTGATCTTCGGCATCGGCGTACCGGGCGCGGTGCTGGCCACCGTGATCTACGCGGCGCCGCCGATGGCCCGGCTCACCGCCCTCGGCCTGCGCGGCGCGGACGCCGGGGTGCTGGAGGCGGTGACCTCGCTCGGCGCCACCTGGCGGCAGCGGCTGCTGTCGGCCCGGCTGCCGCTGGCCCGCAAGGAACTGCTGCTGGGCGTCAACCAGGCGATCATGATGGCGCTGTCCATGGCCGTCATCGCCTCCGTGATCGGCGGCGGCGGTCTCGGTGACCGCGTCTACCAGGCGCTGTCCAGCGTGGACGTCGGCAAGGCGCTGGCCGCCGGCCTCCCGATCGTGCTGCTCGCCGTCGTGATGGACCGCACCACGGCGTCGGCGGGCGAACGCCTCGGCGAGCCCCCGGCCGAGGGCGGGCCCCGGCTGCTGCGCGGCTGGCCCGCCTGGGCGGGCGTCGGGGTGATCACCGTGGTGGTGACCCTCGTCGGGCGGCTGGCCGGGTCCCAGGCCTGGCCGACCGGCTGGACCGTCCCCATCGAGGAGCCCGTCAACCAGTTCAAGGACTGGATGGTCGACCACCTCTACACGGGGGTGCCGGTCGTCGGCGGCACCGCCGACTGGGCCTCGGACTACGTCAAGTGGATCCTGGACCCGCTGCGCGAGGGGCTCCAGGGCCTGCCGTGGTACGCGGTGCTGCTGATCGTCGCGACGCTGGCCTGGCTGATCGGCACCTGGGCCACCGCCCTGACCGCCACCGCCGCCATGGCCGCGATCGGTGTGCTCGGGGTGTGGGAGCCGTCCATGGACACCCTCTCCCAGGTGCTGGCGGCCGTCGTCGTCACGCTGGTGCTCGGCTTCGCGATCGGCATCGCGGCCGCGCGGTCCACTCGGCTGGAGCGGCTTCTGCGGCCGGTGCTGGACGTGTGCCAGACCATGCCGCAGTTCGTGTATCTGATCCCGGTGGTCGCGCTGTTCGGCGTCGGCCGCGCCCCGGCGGCGGCCGCGGCCATCGTCTACGCGCTGCCCGCCGTCATCCGCATCACCACCCAGGGGCTGCGGAACGTGGATCCGGCGGCGCTGGAGTCGGCGCGTTCGCTCGGCGCCACCCAGGGGCAGCAACTGCGCCAGGTCCAGCTCCCGCTGGCCCGCCCGGCGCTGCTGCTCGCCGTCAACCAGGGTGTGGTGCTGGTGCTCGCCGTGGTGATCATCGGCGGTCTGGTCGGCTCGGGCGCGCTCGGCTACGACGTGGTGTTCGGCCTGGCCCAGGGCGATCTGGCCACCGGCCTGGTCGCCGGCGCGGCCATCGTCTGCCTGGGGCTGATGCTGGACCGGGTCACCCAGCCGACCTCGCGCCGCGACAGGAAGGGGGCCTGAGATGGCTCGCACCCGCACTCAGCTGCTGATGGCCGCCGCCGGGGTCGCGGCCGTGTTCACCGCGACCGGCTGCGGCGCGGCGGACATGACCAAGCAGACCTCGCCGTACGCCAATGTGGGCGGGGCCAAGAGCGTCACGCTCTCGGTCCAGTCGTGGGTCGGCGCCCAGTCCAATGTCGCGGTCGCCCAGTATCTGCTGGAGCACGAGCTGGGCTATCGCGTCGACACCGTGCAGGTGGACGAGGTGCCGGCGTGGGACGCGCTCAGCCAGGACCGGGTGGACGCGATCCTGGAGGACTGGGGCCACCCGGACCAGGAGCAGCGCTACGTCAAGGACAAGAAGACGATCGTGCCGGGCGGCGGGCTCGGCGTCACCGGCCATATCGGCTGGTGGGTGCCGAAGTACTTCGCCGACGCCCATCCGGACGTCCTGGACTGGGAGAACCTCAACAAGTACGCGAAGACCTTCAAGACCGCGGAGAGCGGCGGCAAGGGCCAGCTGCTGGACGGTTCACCGTCCTATGTCACCAATGACAAGGCGCTGGTGAAGAACCTGAAGCTGAACTACCAGATCGTCTTCGCGGGTTCGGAGGCGGCGCAGATCACCCAGATGAAGCAGTTCGCCAAGGCGAAGAAGCCGTTCCTGTCGTACTGGTACGAGCCGCAGTGGCTGTTCAACCAGGTGCCGATGGTCGAGGTCAAGCTGCCCAAGTACACGGACAAGTGCGCTGAGGAGGGCACCAAGGACCCCGCCACCATTGACTGCGCCTACCCGACCACACCGCTGCAGAAGTACCTGAACGCGGACTTCGCGAAGAAGGGCGGCAAGGCGGCGGCGTTCCTGAAGAAGTTCCACTGGACCAAGAAGGACCAGAACGAGGTGTCGGAGTTGATCGCCTCGAAGGGGATGTCGCCGCAGGACGCCGCGAAGAAGTGGGTCGAGGCGCATCCGGACGTGTGGAAGAAGTGGCTGCCCTGAGCCCGGATCGCGCCCAGGGCGGCCTGGGCGACCGGATTACTTGAGGAAGCCCGCGGTGTCGAGTGTGAGGCCGAGCGGTTCGGGGAGCGTCATCGGCTCCCCGAACGCCGCTCGGTGCTTATCCCGATAGCGGCCCTTTCCGTCCGGTACGGAGTACACGGTCGCGGAGCCCTCGTCGTCGTGCGGGTCGATCAGCAGATAGATCGGCACGTTGGAGTGGGCGTAGCCCTTGACCTTGTCCCCGAGGTCGCGCGCTCGTGTGGCGGGCGAGGTGATCTCGGCGACGAGCAGGACGTCATCCGCCTTGACCTGCCACTCCTCCATGCTCTTCAGCGCTTCCGACTCGCAGATGAGCAGGTCCGGGATGAACCTCTCCTCCGTCGCGGGGAGGAAGACCGTTGTGGTGTTGGTAATGCGCCATTGCGCTGGTACCTCGCGGACGAGCTGGAGGTTCAGCTCGCTGAAGATCCAGTTGTGGAAATTCGCAGGCGTCGGTGAGATGACGATCTCCCCCCCGATGAGTTCTGCCCGCATCCCATCCGGCAGCTCCAGCTGGGCATGGATATCGAGCAGATTTGCGAACTCTTGGTCGGGCAGTGGCGCCGTCATCACGAGACCTCCCATTGGTGGGTCCCCCTTCTGGCTGTGTTGCCTTCGTGCCGTACTGCCATGCGGGGGCCTGTCACCATCATGCGTTACGCGATGACTCCGATGTCGGATAACGGTCCCCCGTCGTCGTCAATAACGACGACGGGGGCAGATGGTCACACGGTCGGCTTGTAGGCGCCGGGGGTCATGCGGGTGGTCACACCGATCCGGTTCCAGGCGTTGATGGTGAAGATCAGGGCGATGACCTGGGCCAGCTCCCGCTCCTCGAAGTGCTTGGCGGCCTGCTCGTACACCTCGTCCGGGACGAAGCCGTCGGTCAGGACGGTGACGGCCTCGGTCAGGGCGAGGGCGGCCTGCTCCTTCTCGGTGTAGAGGTGGTCGGCCTCCTCCCAGGCGCTGAGGAGGTAGAGGCGCTCCTCGGACTCGCCCGCCGCGCGGGCGTCCTTGGTGTGCATGTCGATGCAGAAGGCGCAGCGGTTGAGCTGGGAGGCGCGGACCTTGACCAGCTCGGCCAGCGTCGGGTCGACGCCCTTTCTGGCGGCCGCGTCCAGGTTGACCATGGCCTTGTAGACCTCGGGAGCGGCCTTGGCGAACTGCATCCGGGGTCCGTGCGTGTGGGAAGTTCCGGTCGTCATGCCTCCACGCTAGAGGCCGGGCGGCCCAGGGGTATGGTCCATTTCCATGGCGGATTCATGGGCCACTCCGAGCGGCGGACCCGGACAGCGGACAGACGGCTCCGGGCAGCGGGCGGGCGGCTCCGGACACCGGGCCGACGCCGGGGAGCGGGTGGGCGAGCCCGGGCAGCGGGCGGGCGGCCCGGCCGGGCCGGGTGCGCATCCGGGCGGCTCGGCCGGGCCGGGGACGGACCTCCATCTGGATCTGCCGCGGGGCGGCGGGACCGGGGTGCGGGACGCGCTCATCCGCGCCCTGCGCGACGCCGTCCGCGGCGGGCGGCTCGCCCCGGGCACCCGGCTGCCCTCCTCCCGCTCCCTCGCCGCCGACCTCGGCATCGCCCGGAACACCGTGGCCGACGCCTATGGGGAGCTGGTGGCCGAGGGCTGGCTGACGGCCCGGCAGGGCTCGGGCACCCGGGTCGCCCGGCGCGTCGTGCCGCCCGAGCCCGCGCCGCCGCGCACACCCCCGCCCGCCGCCGTGGCCGCCGCCCGGCCCACCTACGATCTGCGGCCCGGCCAGCCCGATGTCTCGGCCTTCCCCCGGTCCGCCTGGCTCTCCGCGGCCCGGCGCGCCCTGACCGCCGCGCCGAACGACGCCTTCGGCTACGGCCACCCCGCCGGACGGCCCGAGCTGCGGCGGGTCCTGGCCGACTATCTGGCGCGCGCCCGCGGGGTGCGGGCCGCGCCCGAACGGATCGTGGTCTGCGCGGGGTTCGTCCAGGGGCTGGCCCTGCTCAGCAGGGTGCGGGCGAGGGCCGGACACCGTGAGGCGGGCGTGGAGTCCTACGGGCTCGACGTGCACTGGAACGTGATGCGCGGGGCCGGGCTGCGCACCGTGCCGCTGCCGGTCGATCAGCAGGGCGCGCGGACGGCGGAGCTGGACCGGTCGGCCGGGCTGCGGACGGTCCTGCTCACCCCGGCGCATCAGTTCCCCACCGGGGTTTCGCTGCACCCCGACCGGCGCGCCGCCGTGGTCGACTGGGCGTCCCGAGTGGGCGGGCTGGTGCTGGAGGACGACTACGACGGGGAGTTCCGCTACGACCGCCAGCCGGTCGGGGCGCTCCAGGGGCTCGACCCCGAGCATGTGGTCTATCTGGGCACCGCCAGTAAGAGCCTGGCGCCCGCGCTGCGGCTGGCCTGGATGGTGGTGCCGGACCATCTGATGGACGACCTCCTGGCGGTCAAGGGAACGGGGGAGTGGCAGTCGGGCGCGCTGGACCAGCTGACGCTCGCGGAGTTCATCGACTCCGGGGCGTACGACCGCCATGTGCGCGGTATGCGGATGCGCTACCGGCGCCGCCGCGACCAGCTGGTGGCGGCGCTCGCCGAACGCGCCCCGCGGGTGCGGGTCACGGGTATCGCGGCGGGGCTGCACGCGGTGCTCCAACTGCCGCCGGGCACCGAACGGTCCGTGGTGCAGGGCGCGGCCTGGCAGGGCCTGGCCCTGGAGGGGCTGTCCCGCTACCGCTACCGGGAGCAAGGGGAGCCGGACGAGCCGGGACCGGGCCCGGACGCGCGGCCGGACGCGCTGGTCTTCGCCTATGGCGCCCCGCCCGACCACGCCTTCACGGGCGCTCTGGAGGCGCTGTGCCGGGTGCTGCCATGAAGGCCACGCCTCCGTTGCCCTAAGGTGGGCGGTCGCGGTCCCGGGGACCCGGGGAGAGGACGGCCCCGGGCGGGACGACGGCCTCGGGGGACACGACGGCCCCGGGGGAGCGGAACGGGGAGACGGGGATGGAACGGAAGACGACGCGGCGGCTGCGGTCGAGCACGGTGATCCTGGGCGGTATGGGCGCGCTGGCGGCGGCGCTCACCTCCTGTGGTTCGGAACCGGACAAGCGCTGTGTGGACCGGAACAGCTATGACGCGGTGAACGGCTACCGGGTCGTCGACTCCAGCGCCTGCAAGGGCTCTTCGTCCACCACGGGCGGCAAGGGCAAGAAGAGCCGGGGCACATCGCGCGTGGACGGCGAGTGGTACTACGACTCCGACGTCAGCGGCCGCTGGGCGGACTACGGCACCTTCGACAAGAGCAAGGCGGCCGACCGGGGCGGCTTCGGCTGCTCGGGCTCCGGCGGCGGCTGAGCGGACCGGCCCACGATGAAGCGCCACACCATCGACCCCCGCCCCGACTGGCAGTCCACGGTGGAGGAGCAGGGGGTCATCTATCCGCTGACCCGCTACCCGGACGGCTCGCTGCGCCCCTACTGGGACGAGAGCGCCTACTACGCCTTCTCGCTGCCCGAGGTCGAGGCGCTGGAGGAGGTCGTCGAGGAGCTGCACCGGATGTCGCTGGCCGCCGCCGCCCATATCGTCGAGACCGGCCGCTTCGCCGACCTGGGCATCGACGATCCACGGCTGGCCGGGCTGATCGCCGAGTCCTGGCACCGCAGGGCCGAACAGCCCAGCGTCTACGGCCGGTTCGACCTGCGCTACGACGGTGAGTCGGGCCCGGCGAAGCTGCTGGAGTACAACGCCGACACACCCACCTCGCTGGTGGAGGCGGCCAGCGCGCAGTGGTTCTGGATGGAGGACCGCTTCCCGGGCGCCGACCAGTGGAACTCCCTCCATGAACGGCTGGTGGACGCCTGGCGCGCCCAGGCGGCGCTGCTGCCGCCGGGGACGCCCCTGTACTTCGCCCATTCGGCCGGGGACGAGCTGGGCGAGGACCTGATGACGGTGGCCTACCTCCGCGAGACGGCCGAGCAGGCCGGGCTGAGGACCGAGGCGATCTCCATGGAGGACATCGGCTGGGAACGGCTGTCGGGCCGCTTCGTGGACAAGCGGTTCCGCTTCATCCGGAGCTGCTTCAAGCTCTACCCCTGGGAGTGGCTGGCCACCGACCGGTTCGGCCCGCATGTGCTGGACACGCTGGACAACGGGGGCGGCACCGGATCCACCCTGTGGATCGAACCGGCCTGGAAGATGCTGCTGTCCAACAAGGCGCTGCTGGCCGTGTTGTGGGAGCTCTTCCCGGACCACCCCCATCTGCTGCCCGCCTACCTCGACGGCCCCCGGGAGCTGGCCCGCACCACCGGCTATGTGGCCAAACCGCTGCTGGGCCGCGAGGGCGCCGGAGTCACCGTGCATCCGCCGGGCGAGGAGCCCGTCGTACGCGACGAGCCGTGCTGCTACCAGGAACTGGCGCCGCTGCCCGACTTCGACGGCAACCGCGTGGTGCTCGGCACCTGGGTGGTCGAGGGCGAGTCGGCGGGGCTCGGCATCCGCGAGTCGGCGGGGCTGGTGACGGACGAGTACGCGCGCTTCATCCCGCATGTCATCCTCTGAGCGACACCGGATCATTCGGCCAGCACCGCCCTCAGCTGATCCAGCGCCCACTCCAGATCCTCCTCGCTGATCACCAGGGGCGGGGCGATCCGGATCGTGGCGCCATGGGTGTCCTTGACCAGCACTCCGCGGTCCATCAGCCGCTCGGAGACCTGCCGCCCGGTGCCCCGCGACGGGTCGATGTCCACCCCCGCCCACAGCCCCCGGCCGCGCACCTCCCGGACCCCCTTTCCTCGCAGCAGCCCCAGCTCCCGGTGGAGCAGCCCGCCCAGCGTGGCCGAGTGGCGCTGGAACTCCCCGGTCCGCACCATCGCGATGACCTCCAGGGCGACCGCGCAGGCGAGCGGGGAGCCGCCGAAGGTGGAGCCGTGCTCCCCGGGGCGGTGCACCCCCAGCACCTCGCGGGAGGACACCACCGCCGACACCGGCACCACCCCGCCGCCCAGCGCCTTGCCCAGCACATAGACATCGGGGACCACGCCCTCGTGCTCACAGGCGAAGGTGGTGCCGGTGCGGCCGAGGCCCGACTGGATCTCATCGGCGATGAACAGCACGTTCCGCTCCCGGGTCAGCTCCCGGACCCCGGCCAGATAGCCGGGCGGCGGCACCACCACCCCCGCCTCGCCCTGGATCGGCTCCAGCAGCACGGCGACCGTCTCCTCGGGCGCGGCGTCGAGCGCCGCCGCCATCGCCGCCAGATCCCCGTACGGCACGATCGAGAACCCCGGGGTGAACGGGCCGTGGTCGGCGCGGGCCTCCGGGTCGGTGGAGAAGCTGATCAGGGTGGTCGTCCGGCCGTGGAAGTTGTTCCCGGCGGCGATGATCCTGGCCCGGCCGTCCGGGACGCCCTTGATCCGATAGCCCCATTTGCGGGCGGTCTTGACGGCCGTCTCCACCGCCTCCGCGCCCGTGTTCATGGGCAGCACCATCTCCATGCCGCACAGCTCGGCCAGCTCGGAGCAGAAGGCGCCGAAGCGGTCGTGGTGGAACGCGCGGGAGGTGAGGGTGACCCGGTCCAGCTGGGCCTTGGCGGCCTCGATCAGCCGGCGGTTGCGATGCCCGAAGTTGAGCGCCGAGTATCCGGCGAGCAGATCCAGATAGCGGCGGCCCTCCACATCGGTCATCCAGGCGCCTTCGGCGGACGCGACGACGACCGGCAGCGGACGGTAGTTGTGCGCGCCATGGGCCTCGGCGGCGGCGATGGCCCGCTCCGAGGGGCGTCCCGGTCCCATCTTGTCCTCCTTGTCTCACTAGCTAGAGTGGGGGTGCGCATCGTGACTGGCGAGCCGAGCGTGGAACCGACCACGAGGAAGCGATGCGCGGCCATAGCGCCACGAGGTGCCGCCCGCCTGGGCACCCCGGGACACGACCGGACCGTCACCGATCGCCCCGGAGGACTCGATGAGCCTGCCCCTGTCCCATCCCGCCCTTCTCGCCGCCGACCCCGAACTCGCCTCCCTCGTCGGCTCCGAGGAGCTGCTGCAGTCCGAGACCCTGCGCCTGATCCCGAGCGAGAACTATGTCTCCGCCGCCGTCCTGGAGGCCTCCGGGACGGTGCTGCAGAACAAGTACAGCGAGGGCTACGCGGGCCGCCGCTACTACGAGGGCCAGCAGGTCATCGACCAGGTGGAGACCCTGGCGATCAACCGGGCCAAGGCCGTTTTCGGCGCCGAGCACGCCAATGTCCAGCCCTACTCCGGCTCGCCCGCCAACCTCGCGGTCTATCTGGCCTTCGCCCGGCCGGGTGACACCGTGATGGGCATGTCACTGCCCATGGGCGGTCATCTCACCCACGGCTGGGGCGTCTCCGCCACTGGCGCCTGGTTCCGCGGCGTCCAGTACGGGGTGCGGCAGGACACCGGCGCGATCGACTTCGACCAGGTGCGCCAGCTGGCCCGCGAGGAGCGGCCCAAGCTGATCTTCTGCGGTGGCACGGCGGTGCCCCGCACGATCGACTTCGCCGCCTTCGCGGAGATCGCCCGCGAGGTGGACGCGGTGCTCGTGGCCGATATCGCGCATATCGCCGGTCTGATCGCGGGCGGCGTCCACCCCTCGCCCGTCCCGCACGCCGATGTCATCTCCACCACCACCCATAAGACGCTCCGGGGTCCGCGCGGCGCGATGCTGATGTCGCGCGAGACCCATGCCAAGGCCATCGACAAGGCCGTCTTCCCCGGGCTCCAGGGCGGTCCGCACAACCAGACCACCGCCGCCATCGCGGTGGCCCTGCACGAGGCCGCCCAGCCCGCCTTCCGTGACTACGCCCGGGCCGTGGTCGCCAACGCCAAGGCGCTCGCCGAGGAACTGCTCGCCCGCGGCTTCGATCTGGTCTCCGGCGGCACCGACAACCATCTGATCCTGATGGACCTGACGCCCAAGGAGGTGCCGGGCAAGGTCGCGGCCAAGGCCCTGGACCAGGCCGGGATCGTGGTGAACTACAACACCGTGCCCTACGACCCGCGCAAGCCCTTCGACCCCTCCGGCATCCGGATCGGCACCCCCTCCCTCACCTCGCGCGGTCTGTCCACCGGGCACATGCCCGCCGTGGCCGACTGGATCGACCGCGGGGTGACCGCCGCGAAGGGCGGTGACGAGGGCGCCCTCATCAAGATCAGGGCCGAGGTGTCCGAGCTGATGGCGGCCTACCCGGCGCCCGGTCTGCCGACCGGCTGACCCCCGGCGCGGGGCCCTGCCCGGCCTCCAGGCCGGGCAGTGGCCGCCACCACTGCTCCTCCCGGATCCGGTCGTCGTCGGCCACCGGCACCGGCAGGCCCACGATCCGGGCGAGCACCCGCTCGACCAGCGTCTCCCCGCCCTCCGGCGGGACGCCGTCCTCCGACGCCCCCGGGAGCGCGCCGCCCTCCGGTTCCATGCCGTCCTCCGGCTCCATGCCGCCCGCCCGCGACACGCCGTGCCGCGGCGGTCCGCCGGACGGCGGTATCCCCGGCCCCCGTCCGAGCGCCCGCAGCTCTCCGGGCAGCCCTTCCTCGGCCATCTCCTTCGCCTCCCCACTCCATCTCATCGGCCGTCTCCCTCTCGGTCTCCGACGGCTCCGACGGCCCCAGCAGCCGCTCCAGCCGTCTCAGGGCGCGGCTCAGCCGCGATTTCACCGTGCCGCGCGGCCAGCCCAGCGCCTGCGCGGTCTCCCCCTCGTCCAGATCCAGCAGATAGCGGTAGATCACCACCCGCCGCTGCGGCTCGCTCAGCTCCTCCAGCGCGGCCAGCAGCCGCGCCCGCCGCTCGCCCGCCAGCGCCACGGCCGCCGGATCGGCCGACTCCGGTATCACCGGCTCGGCTCCGGCCAGCAGCGCCCCCTCCCGGTCCGCCGCCGTGCGCCTGCGGCGCGCCGAGCGCACCGCGTTACTCGTCTCATGGGCGACGATCCGCAGCAGCCAGGGCCGGAACGCCGCCTCGCTCCGGAACCGCCCGAGTGCGAGATACGCCTTCACAAAGGCGTCCTGCACCACATCCTCGGCATCCGCGCCCGCCCCGAGCAGCCGGGCGGTGCGGTGCGCGATCGGCGCATGGGCCCGCACCAGCTCGGCATACGCCTCGGCGTCGCCGGCCCGCACCCGCGCGATGATCTGTGCTTCACCAGTCCTCACACCTCTCATACACCGGCGGACGGAGTCTGGTTCCACACCTGAGAGAATGGGTGGCATGGCCCTCGATCGTCCCCGTGCGCTCTCCGGTATCCAGCCCACCGCAGGTTCCTTCCACCTCGGCAACTACCTCGGCGCGATCCGGCAGTACGTCGCGCTGCAGGAGACCCACGACGCGTTCTACACCGTGGTCGACCTGCACGCGATCACCGTGCCGCAGGATCCGGCGGAGCTGCGCGCCAACAGCCGGCTCGCCGCCGCCCAGCTGCTCGCCTCCGGTCTGGACCCGGACCGCTGCACGCTCTTCATCCAGAGCCATGTGCCCGAGCACGCCCAGCTCGGCTGGGTGATGAACTGTCTCACCGGCTTCGGCGAGGCGTCCCGGATGACACAGTTCAAGGACAAGTCGGCCAAGCACGGCGCCGACCGGGCCACCGTCGGCCTCTTCACCTACCCGATCCTCCAGGTCGCGGACATCCTGCTCTACCAGGCCAACCACGTCCCCGTCGGCGAGGACCAGCGCCAGCACATCGAGCTCACCCGCGATCTGGCCGACCGCTTCAACGGCCGCTTCGGCGAGACCTTCACCGTCCCCGAGCCGTACATCGTCAAGGAGACGGGGAAGATCTACGACCTCCAGGACCCGACGATCAAGATGAGCAAGTCGGCGTCCACGCCGAAGGGCATCGTCAGCCTCCTCGACGAGCCCAAGGTCTCGGCGAAGAAGATCAAGAGCGCGGTGACCGACCTCGAGACGGAGATCCGCTTCGACGAGGAGAAGAAGCCGGGCGTCAGCAATCTGCTGACCATCTACTCCACCCTGACCGGCACCGCCATCGCGGAGTTGGAGCGCCGCTACGAGGGCAAGGGCTACGGCGCGCTCAAGACCGACCTCTCCGAGGTGCTGGTCGAGTGGGTCACGCCGTTCCGCGAGCGGACCCAGGAATACCTGGGCGACCCGGCGACGTTGGACGGAATCCTGGCCAAGGGCGCCGACAAGGCCCGGGCCGTCGCCGCCGAGACGCTGGCCGCCGCCTACGACAAGGTGGGCTTCCTGCCCGCGGTGCGCTGAGCGGCACGCCGAGCGCCGTGCCCACCGCCCGGTGAGCACGGAGCGCCCCGCGCACGTACCCATACGGACGCGCGGACAGCGGAACACACCGGTCCGGCCCCCTGACCAGGGGGCCTTTGGACGGGTGTGCCGAAGGACCGAGGAATCTAGCCGCGAAGGCGGCGCAGCCGCCACACTGACACGGGTGCAGCGGCCAGAACCCAGCAGCCCGGGAGGGCCAGGAGGGAGAACGCAGTGGGGACCGTAACGCTCGGCGTTTCGATCGCGGTCCCGGAGCCGTACGGCAGCTTCCTCCAGGAGCGGCGCGCGGGCTTCGGGGACCCGGCCGCCCATGGCATCCCCACGCATGTCACCCTTCTGCCGCCGACCGAGGTCGACGCCTCGGCGCTGCCTGCCGTGGAGGACCATCTGGCGCGGGTCGCGGCCGAGGGGCGGCCGTTCCCGATGCGGCTGGAGGGCACCGGCACCTTCCGGCCGCTCTCACCGGTGGTTTTCGTCAGGATCGTCGAGGGCGCGGAGGAGTGCGCGGTGCTCCAGGAGCGGATCCGGGCGGAGTCCGGGCCGTGCGCGCGTGAGCTGCAGTTCCCGTACCACCCCCATGTCACGGTCGCGCACGGCATCGACGAGGAGGCGATGGACCGGGCGTTCGTGGAGCTCAAGGAGTACGAGGCCGCCTGGACGATCACCGGCTTCGCGCTGTACGAGCAGGGGGCGGACGGGGTCTGGCGGCTGGACCGCGAATACCCCTTCGGGGCGGATGAACGGCCGGGCGGTGCCCCGCCCATGGTGCCCCGTCAGGCCGATCTCTCGCGCCCGGCGGCGCCCTCCCACTGAGCGCTCCGCCGGAGCGCTCCGCCGGGGTTCCGGTGCGTCAGTCATCCGCGGGCCCGTCGTGGCTGGTCGCGCCCGCGCGGCGGAGCCGCACATCGCCACAGCCCCGCGCCCTTACGGGGCCGCTCATGGAGTGATCGTGCGTCCGTATGCACGCCCTCACCGAAAAGAGTGATGAGGGGAGCGCCGGTCCGGGGAACCCGGGTATCCAAACCGCGCGCCCGGCGCGCCGAGGAGTGACAACGCGCAGAGGGGTAGTTGCTGATCATGGAATGGTTGACCCGGCTGCCTGTCGTCGGCCCCGCCCTGGCCCGGCTGATGCGCACCCACGCCTGGCGTACGTACGAACGGCTCGACCGCGTCCACTGGACCCGGCTCGCCGCCGCGATCACGTTCACCAGCTTCATCGCCTTCTTCCCGCTCGTCGCCGTCGGCGCGGCGATCGGCGCGGCGACGCTCACCCAGTCGCAGATGGCGCAGCTCCAGAAGAAGCTCGCCCAGCAGATCCCCGGCATCTCCGGCCAGCTCGACCTGGGCGCGCTCGTCCAGAACGCCGGCACGATCGGGGTCGTCGCGGGCGCCCTGCTGCTGTTCACCGGCATCAGCTGGGTGGGCTCGCTGCGCGAGTGCCTGCGCGCCGTGTGGGAGCTGGAGGAGGACCCCGGCAATCCGCTGGTGCGCAAGGTCAAGGACGCGTTCGTACTGATCGGGCTGGGCGGGGTGGCGCTCGTGTCGTTCGCCGTGTCCGCCCTGGCCGCCACCGCCGTGGGCCGGGTCGCCCGGCTCATCGGCATCCCCGAGAACGGGGTCGGCGGCTGGCTGCTGCGGATCGCCGCGTTCCTCATCGCCGTCGGCGCCGACTTCCTGCTGCTGTGCTACGTGCTGACCTGGCTCCCCGGCGTGGAGCCGCCCCGCCATACGGTCGTGGTCGCCGCGCTCATCGGGGCGATCGGCTTCGAACTGCTCAAGCTGCTGCTCAGCAGCTATCTGAAGGACGTGGCGGCCAAGAGCATGTACGGGGCGTTCGGGGTGCCCATCGCGCTGCTGCTGTGGATCAACTTCACCGCGAAGCTCACGCTGTACTGCGCCGCCTGGACCGCCACCCCGCCCGCCGCCCAGGCCGAGCACGAGGCGGAATGGGCGGCCGAGGCGGACAAGGCCCAGCCGTCGGAGCCGTCCGGGCCGTCGGAGCCGTCCGGACCGCCCGAGCCGGAGGTCGTCGAGAAGCCCCGCGCCAGCGGGCCGGAAGGCCCGCCGGCGGCGGCGTGACGACGGACGACGGCGACCGTAAGGCGCCACGGCGGCCATGGCGACCGTAAGGCGGCCACGGCGACCATAAGGCGGTCATGGCGGCAGTAAGGCGGCCACGGCCGGCCGTAAGGGCTTTCGCTCAGTCGCGTGAGCGGCGGCGCACCAGCTCCGGGAGCGGCCAGCGGCGGTGCACCCCGAAGGCCACCGCGCCCAGCAGGGCCAGGGAGCCGCCCGTGATGCCCACCGCGGTCCACATGCCGCCCGAGCTTCCGTTGTCCGTCGAGACGGACGCCTGGGCGTGCTTATGGCCGTCCTCGGTACCGGCCGAGGGGTGGTTCGCGCCCGCCGCGCCCGGCCGGACGAGGGTGCCGACCGGGTTCACCGAGCCCGACGCCTTGAATCCCCAGTCGAAGAGCTTCGCGGTCTCCTTGTAGACCTCGTTCGGCTCCTTCTGCTGCGGATTCATGACGGTGACCAGCAGCACCCGGTTGCCGCGCTGGGCGACCCCGGTGAAGGTGGCGCCCGCGTTCGTGGTGTTGCCGTTCTTGACCCCCGCGATGCCCTTGTAGGGCTCGACGCCGAGGCCGGTCAGCAGCCGGTTGGTGTTCTGGATGCCGAAGCTGGAGCGGGTCTTCTTGCCCTTCTTGTCCTTCTTGAACACACCGGGGAACTGCGCCGTCGCCGTCGAGCAGTACTCCCGGAAATCCGCCTTCTGCAGCCCCGAGCGGGCGAAGAGTGTCAGGTCGTACGCGCTGCTGACCTGGCCCTTCTCGTCGTAGCCGTCCGGGGTGACCACATGGGTGTCCCGGGCGTTGAGGTACTTCGCGTGTGCCTGCATCTCCCTCACGGTCTCCGGGACCCCGCCGTTCATGGCCGACAGCACGTGCACCGCGTCGTTCCCCGAGCGCAGGAAGACGCCGAGCCACAGGTCGTGGACCGAGTAGGTGTAGTTCTCCTTGACCCCGACCAGGCTGCTGCCCTCGCCCATCCCCTCCAGGTCGGAGAGCCGCACCTTGTGGGTCTTCGTCTTCGGCATCTTCGGCAGCAGCGTGTCCGCGAACAGCATTTTCAGCGTGGACGCGGGCGGCAGCTGCCAGTGGGCGTTGTGCGAGGCGAGCACATCGCCCGACTCGGCGTCGGCCACCAGCCACGACTTCCCGCTGAGCCCCTTGGGCAGCGCGGGCGCGCCCGGCTTCGGGTCCACCTGGGTGCCGGGGCGGCCGAGCCGCTTCCCGCCCAGCGTGGACATGTGCGCGGGCGGCTTGACCGCGTCCGTGGAGCCACCCGGCTGGTCGGCGGCGTGCGCCGGGGCGGCGGCGAGCGGACCGCACAGCAGGAGGGCGGCGGCGGTGGCGGCCAGCGGCGCCGCGGCGCGGCGGGCGGGGGCGCGGCCCTTGCCGGAGATCTTGTCGGTGCTCTTGCCCGTGCTCTTACGGGTGCTGCGTCGGACGTGAGTGCTGGTGAAGGAAGGTGTGGGCACGGAGGTGAACGTACCTGGCGTCGCTGAGGAGAGCGACAGCAGCGCCGACGTATTGACGGCATACCCCCGCGTGGAGGTATGGGGGGCCGTGCCCATACTGGAGACCATGAAGCTCAGCCGCCCCGTGTCCTGGTTCCTGCTCGCCTTCGGGGTCTGGAGCTGGGTCATCTGGTTCACCTTTGTCAAAAATTTGTGGAAGGACGCCAGCGGACTCGCCTTCGACGACTCCGGTGACCCCACCGCGTACTTTTGGGTGCATCTGCTGCTCGCGATCACCTCGTTTCTCTTGGGGACGGCGATCGGGGTGATCGGGTTGCGTGGCGTACGCGCTCTGCGCCGGAACGATGCCTCCGAGTAGCCGTTCCAGGCAGCTGTGGCAGGCAGCCGTGGCAGGTAGTCGCGTAGTCGCTAGGGGAGGGGACCCGGGATGGTCGTGCTCTACGTCCTGATCGCACTGGTCGTCGTCGGTCTGCTGACCGGCGTCCACTGGTATGTGTGGCGGCGGCTCGTCCGCGATACGACGGCGCGCGCGGGATGGGCGCGCCGTACGGGCACGGCGGCGGCCTTCGCGCTGCCGCTGATCAGCGTCGGCGCGCTGGTCGCGGGCCGTGCGGGCGCGCCCTTCCCCCTCCAGCGCGCCCTCGCCTGGCCGGGCTACCTCTGGCTCGCGCTGCTCCTGTACCTGACCCTGGCCCTGCTGGTCGGTGAGGCGGTACGCCCCCTGCTGCGCGCCTGGCTGAGCAGGTCCGCTGATGTGCGGTCGACCAGTGGCCCGGGAGCGGCCGCGAAGGCGGCTACCACTGGGCGGGCAATGGCCGCCGGATCGGCGGCACCCGGCGGGGCGCCGACGGCGTTCGCCGACGACAGCGGCGGCGCCGTGCCCGCTCCCGCTCCCGCTCCGGCGGCCGTCCGCACGGGCGGCCGCGAGGGCGCGGCGGCCGAAGGCGGCGCGGGCTCAGCGGCCGGAGATGGCGTGGGCGCGGCTGTGGTGAGCGAAGCCGAAGCCGAGGCCGTCGCCGACGGGGCCGTCAAGGCGTCGGCTGGTGCGGCGGGGCCCGCCACGGCCGGGGCGGTCAAGGTCGCCGCAGCCGCCTCGGCCGCTGTGGGCGCAGCCGCCTCGGCCGCTGTGGGCGCAGCCGCCTCGGCCGCTGTGGGCGCAGCCGCCTCGGCCGCTGTGGGCGCAGCCGCCTCGGCAGCCGAGGCCCAGGCGGCCGAGGCGGCTGCGCCCACAGCGGCCGAGGCGGCTGCGCCTACAGCGGCCGAGGCCGCCGAGGAGCCCACCGCTCAGGCGGCCGCCACGGACGGCGTGGCGGGCCCGGTAGGCGCGGCGCCCCCGGCCTTCGCGGACGGCGGGGCGGCCGAGGCCGTTGCGGGCGCCGTCGAGGCCGCCAAGGGCGACGCGGCCGACCCGGCGGACGCGGCCCCCACGTCCTCTCGCCGGCTCTTCGTCGCGCGGGCCGTGGCCGTCGGGGCCACCGCCGTGGCGGCCGGGACGGTGGGGTACGGGACGTACACCGTGTTGCGTGGGCCGCGGGTCAAGCGGATCACCGTGCCGCTCGCCAAGCTGCCGCGCGGAGCGCACGGCTTCCGTATCGCCGTCGTCAGCGACATCCACCTCGGACCGATCCTGGGCCGCGACCACACCCGGCGGGTGGTCGAGGCGGTCAACCGCACCAACGCCGACCTCGTCGCCGTCGTCGGCGACCTCGTGGACGGCAGCGTGGCCGACCTCGGCCCCGCCGCCGAGCCGCTGCGCGGGCTGACCGCCCGCCACGGCAGCTACTTCGTCACCGGCAACCACGAGTACTACTCGGGCGCCGCCGAGTGGGTGGACCACGTGCGCGAGCTGGGCCTGCGTCCCCTGGAGAACGAGCGCACCGAGCTGCCCGGCTTCGATCTCGCCGGGGTGAACGACGTCGCGGGCGAGAGCGAGGGCCAGGGCCCCGACTTCGGTAAGGCGCTCGGGGACCGCGATCGCTCACGCGCCTCCGTGCTGCTCGCCCATCAGCCGGTGGTGATCCACGACGCGGTGGAGGCGGGCGTCGATCTCCAGCTCTCCGGCCACACCCATGGCGGTCAGCTGTGGCCCGGCACCTATGTGGCCGAGCTCGCCAACCCCACCGCCGCCGGGCTCGACCGGTACGGCGACACCCAGCTCTATGTGACCCGGGGCGCGGGCGCCTGGGGCCCGCCGGTACGGGTCGGGGCGCCCCCGGACGTCACCGTCGTGGAGCTCGCCTCGACCCGCGCCTGATCGGCTGCGGTCGGGTCGCCGCCGATCCGCCATCAGCACGCCGTGCCTCAGCGGGAGTTGGCGGCGGACCGCTGAGCCTCCGCCGGACCCGGCCCCGGACCGGTGGTGGCCATGGTGGCCACCGGACGGCCGGGCGCGCCCGCCGGTGCGTCCTCGGCCGCCCGCGCCACCGCGACCGGCTCCACCGCGACCGGAGCGGGCCGGTCAGCGAGCGGGCCAGTAGGCCGGTCAACGCGCCCATCAGCCGTCCCACCAGCCGCCCCATCAGCCGTCCCGTCACCCGTCCGTGCAGCCGCCCGCGCCGCCCGCCTGTGCGGCAGTGTCGCGTTGCGGATGCCCGAGATGCGGTCGTGCGGGGCCAGTCGGTCCGGGTGGCGCAGCGTCTTCCGTACGCAGACCACCG
The DNA here is from genome assembly GCF_014712245.1 of Streptomyces sp. 5-10. Classification (NCBI taxonomy): domain Bacteria; kingdom Bacillati; phylum Actinomycetota; class Actinomycetes; order Kitasatosporales; family Streptomycetaceae; genus Streptomyces; species Streptomyces sp. 5-10. The sequence continues at coordinate 28,154 of NZ_JACVYG010000049.1, read as the reverse complement.
TCAGCGAGAACCCGACCAGCACCGCCAGCAGCTGAACGGGGCTCAGCGCCATGAGGACCGCCGCCGCGCCCTGCGTGCCCGAGTCGCGGACGGTGGCGAACAGGCCGGACGGATACGGCTCGTTCAGCAGCGTCAGCGCGGCCAGGAACAGCCCCGCCAGGAACGGCATCACCAGCGCCCCGATCAGCAGTGCCCGCAGGGTCAGCCGCCAGGGCACCAGCGGACCGCCGTCGTCCGCCACCAGCTTCAGCAGCAACAGCCGCTTTCCGGGGGTCGACCCGGTCGCCAGCGGCAGCAGCACGAACCAGGCCACGAAGATCCCCACCAGCATCCAGGTGGGGGCCGACCCGCCCTGATAGGTCATCACGGCGGCGGTGAACACCGAGGCGACGACATATCCGGCCACATCCACGACCAGCGCCGTCAGCCGCCGCCCGAACGGAACCGGCCGCGCCGCCAGCGCCCGCCCGTCCAGCGTCTCCAACGTGGGCAGCATCCGCACGACGGGCCCGGTCAGCAGCCAACCGGCCAACGCCCCCGCCGTGTTGACGATCAGGTCGTCCACGTCGAAGAGCCGGTACGGGCAGGTGTAGAGGCCCCACACCCCGGTCCACTGCGTCAGCTCGAAGGACAGCGAGACCGCGAAGCCGATCGCGGCGGTGGCGCGGAGCGAGCGCCGGAAGTGATAGCGCAGGAAGACGCCGAGCGGCAGGAGCAGCAGCAGGTTGAAGACGGTTCCGGCCACGGCGGGGTTCTGGAGGACCAGCGCGTTGAGCCCGACCTTGTGGTCCGCTTCCTTCCAGATGTCTCTGAAGGTGTTCCCGGGCATCCACTGCGGATGGGCCACCAGCGCGAACCGCTGGCACATATCGGTGGTCTGCTTCGGCAGCGGCACGATCGTCATGCAGAGGGCCGTGAGCGAGTAGTAGAGGAAGCCGTACAGCGACAGCGCCCGCCCCCGGGACATCACGCCGTGACGGCGGTACAGGGCGACGGCTGTCGGCAGCAACAGTAAGAGCGCCAGCAGGGGGAAGAGCGCGGCAGCGGTCTTGATCGGGAGAACGTAGGCGGTGGCCATGAGCACGACTATACGTCATGTGTATACCTAGGGTGTATAGCCAGGCTGCATAGCTCTCGACGGCTCGCAACGACGAGGGCCCCGCCCCCGGAAACCCGGGAAGCGGGGCCCTCGCCCACAAGCTCCTAGGGAGCCACAGCCGTCCTCAGAAGCGCCGCGTGATCAGCGCGCGCTTCACCTCCTGGATGGCCTTCGTGACCTCGATGCCTCGCGGGCACGCCTCCGTGCAGTTGAAGGTCGTACGGCAGCGCCAGACGCCGTCCTTGTCGTTCAGGATCTCCAGCCGCTGCTCACCACCCTCGTCACGCGAGTCGAAGATGAAGCGGTGCGCGTTGACGATCGCCGCCGGGCCGAAGTACTGGCCGTCGTTCCAGAACACCGGGCACGACGAGGTGCACGCGGCGCACAGGATGCACTTGGTGGTGTCGTCGAACCGCTCGCGGTCCTCCGCGGACTGCAGCCGCTCACGCGTCGGCTCGTTGCCCGTCGTGATCAGGAAGGGCATCACATCGCGGTACGCCTGGAAGAACGGCTCCATGTCCACGATCAGGTCCTTGAGGACCGCGAGCCCCTTGATCGGCTCGACCGTGATGGGCTTCTCCGGGCTGATGTCCTTGATCAGCGTCTTGCAGGCCAGCCGGTTGCGGCCGTTGATCCGCATCGCGTCGGACCCGCAGATGCCGTGGGCGCAGGAGCGGCGGAAGGTCAGGGTGCCGTCCAGCTCCCACTTGATCTTGTGGAGGCCGTCGAGGACGCGCTCCTTCGGATCGATGTCGATCTGGAAGTCCTCCCAGACCGCCTGGTCCGAGATCTCCGGGTTGAAGCGCCGGATCCGGAAGGTGACGGTGATCAGGTGCGAGGCGGTGGCGTCGGCCGCCTCGGGGGCCTGGTCGGACTTCTCAAGCGTGGGGGTGCTCATCAGTACTTACGCTCCATCGGCTGGTAGCGGGTCTGCACGACCGGCTTGTAGTCGAGGCGGATGGACTCGGAGCCGTCCGCGCCCACCTCTCGGTACGCCATGGTGTGCCGCATGAAGTTGACGTCGTCGCGGTTCGGGTAGTCCTCGCGGTAGTGGCCGCCGCGCGACTCCTTGCGGGCCAGGGCGGAGATGGCCATGACCTCGGCCAGGTCGAGCAGGTTGCCCAGCTCGATGGCCTCCAGCAGATCGGTGTTGAACCGCTTGCCCTTGTCCTGGACGCTGACGTTCTTGTAGCGCTCGCGCAGGTGGCCGATCTCCTCGACGGCCTCCTTGAGCGTCTGCTCGGTGCGGAAGACCATGACGTTCTTGTCCATGGTCTCCTGGAGCGCCTTGCGGACCTCGGTGACCCGCTCGGTGCCGGTCGCGTCACGCAGGTTCTCGACCTGTGCCTGGACGAATCCGGCCGGGTCCTCGGGGAGCTCGACGAAGTCGGCCGTGGCGGCGTACTCCGCGGCGGCGATGCCCGCCCGGCGGCCGAAGACGTTGATGTCGAGCAGCGAGTTGGTGCCCAGGCGGTTGGCGCCGTGCACCGAGACGCAGGCGACCTCGCCGGCCGCGTACAGGCCCGGCACGACGGTGTCGTTGTCCGCCAGCACCTCGCCCTGGACGTTGGTCGGGATACCGCCCATCGTGTAGTGCGCGGTCGGCTGGATCGGGATCGGGTCCGTGTACGGCTCGATGCCCAGGTACGTCCGCGCGAACTCGGTGATGTCGGGCAGCTTGGCGTCCAGCTGCTCCGGCGGCAGGTGGGTGAGGTCCAGGTAGACGTGGTCGCCCTCGGGACCGCAGCCGCGGCCCTCGCGGATCTCCGTGTAGATCGACCGCGAGACCACGTCGCGCGAGGCGAGGTCCTTCATGACCGGCGCGTACTTCTCCATGAAGCGCTCGCCGTCCTTGTTGCGGAGGATGCCGCCCTCACCGCGGGCGCCCTCCGTCAGCAGGATGCCCATGCGCCAGATGCCGGTCGGGTGGAACTGGAAGAACTCCATGTCCTCCAGCGGCAGCCCGCGCCGGTAGGCGACCGCCTGGCCGTCACCGGTGAGGGTGTGGGCGTTGGAGGTCACCTTGAAGAACTTGCCGCAGCCGCCGGAGGCGAAGACGACGGCCTTGGCCTGGAAGACGTGCAGCTCGCCGGTGGCCAGCTCGTACGCCACCACACCGGCGGTGCGCTTGACCCCGTCGACCTCGCTCAGCAGCAGGTCCAGGACGTAGAACTCGTTGTAGAACTCCACGCCCTCCTTGACGCAGTTCTGGTACAGCGTCTGGAGGATCATGTGACCGGTGCGGTCCGAGGCGTAGCAGGACCGACGGACCGGGGCCTCGCCGTGGTTGCGGCTGTGGCCGCCGAAGCGGCGCTGGTCGATGGTGCCGTTCGGGGTCCGGTTGAACGGCAGGCCCATCTTCTCGAGGTCCAGGACCGAGTCGATGGCCTCCTTCGCCAGGATCTCGGCGGCGTCCTGGTCGACCAGGTAGTCACCGCCCTTGATCGTGTCGAAGGTGTGCCACTCCCAGTTGTCCTCCTCGACGTTGGCGAGGGCGGCGGCCATGCCGCCCTGCGCGGCGCCGGTGTGGGACCGGGTCGGGTAGAGCTTGGTGAGCACCGCGGTGCGGCTGCGCTTGGTCGACTCGATGGCCGCGCGCATCCCGGCCCCGCCGGCGCCGACGATGACGGTGTCGTACTTGTGGATCTTCATGAGTGGATACCTCAGCCCCGGGGCCTAGCGGATGTTCGGGTCGAAGGTGAAGATCACCAGAGTGCCGAGCACGATGGTGAATCCCGCCGCCGTGTAGAGCAGCGCCTTCAGCCACAGGCGGGTGTTGTCCCGCTCCGCGTAGTCGTTGATGATCGTGCGCAGGCCGTTCGCGCCGTGCAGCGTGGCGAGCCAGAGCATGATCAGATCCCATGCCTGCCAGAACGGCGAGGCCCAGCGGCCGGCCACGAAGGCGAAGCCGATCTTGGTGACACCGCCGTCCAGCACCAGCTGGATCAGCAGATGGCCCAGGACCAGGACGACCAGCAGGACGCCGGACAGGCGCATGAAGAGCCAGCCGTACATCTCGAAGTTCGTCCGGGTCGCCCTGGGCGTCTTGCGGGTGCGGGCCCGCGGCGGCTCGATGACCGGGGCCGGATGATCCACGTCGTACGCGCTGACCGCGTCGCTCGCGGGGGTGGTGGTCTCGGCGGACATGTGCGTCAGCTCCCGAACAGTTCGCGCAGCGTGTGCTGGAGGACCGGGTAGAAGGCACCGGCCATCAGCACGACCCAGATACCGACGACGCCCCAGAGCATCTGGCGCTGGTACCTCGCGCCCTTGGACCAGAAGTCGACGGCGATGACGCGAAGGCCGTTGAGGGCGTGAAACAGGATGGCGGCCACCAGGCCGTACTCCATCAGGTTCACGACGGGATTCTTGTACGTGGCGACCACGTTGTCGTACGCCTCGGGCGAGACGCGGACCAGCGAGGTGTCCAGCACGTGTACGAACAGGAAGAAGAAGATGAGGACGCCGGTGACTCGGTGAGCCACCCAGGACCACATGCCTTCCCGGCCGCGATACAGCGTTCCAGCCGGCACGGAAAAACCCTCCGGAAGCGGGATTGGGGCCTGCCGGCTTCACGGTCGGTCGGGCCCGGCCGGGTACGGTCCACCGGCCCTGGCCATCGTACCGACGTGTTGTCGGAGGGTCCGGCCGGGGGGCTCAAGTGTGATCGATCAAGCACGGACGGGCGATCACGCGATCACGGACAGGCGATCAAAGCGACGACGGGCGATGGCGCGACGACGGGCGCTCACGCGACGACAGGCGCTCACGCGGCGGCGGGCGGTCACGCGATCCGGAACCCCGGTGCTTCCGGCAGACGGGCCGGATTCTCGGCCAGCCGGACCAGTCTGCCGCGGGCGATGCGCCGCAGCTCCTCCGCGGTGTTGTCGCGCTCCCGCTCCCACTCGTTGCCCAGCCGGTCCCGGATCCCGGTCAGCAGCCGGTCCAGCCGCTCCTCGGGCGGCAGACCATCCAGACAGATGACGAAAACGTGACCGAATCGACGCTCGTACGCGTCGTGCGCGGCCTGGAGCGCGGTGTGCGCGGCCAGCGACCCCAGGCTGTCCGCGGGCGGCAGCGCATGGCCGACGACCGACTCGTCCGCCAGCGCCTCGTCCAGATCGGCGGGGGTGAGGTCATAGCTGGCCTCGTCCCCGGCGGCCAGCAGCGCCTCCAGATCCGGGTACGGGCGGTGGGCCGCGATCAGCCGGGCCCAGCGGCGGCTGCCGCAACAGGAGAGGAGCGCGGCCTCGGCCGCGTCGGCGGGGGCGGTGTTGAGCCGGTCGAGGCGGGAGGCGGCGGCGCGGGACCTGGACCTGGACAGCGTGGACTCCTCGGACACGCATGAGGCGCGCATGGGAACGGACGCCCGGGAGAAACGGACCCGGGGGAGGCGTGGGACACATGGGCTGGGCGTGTGAGCAGTACACGCTAACGAGGCGGGGAGGTAGGTGTGCCGGAGGGAACGCGATATCACCCGAACGAGGTGGTTTTACCGCATGCGGTGGACGGCATTCGGGGCGCAGGGCGTTTTTCGGCCAAAAGCGGCCGAACGCCTGAAGCGGGGAGGGCCCGAGGAGGAGGTACAGCGCCATGGGATTGCCGCTCAGAGCCACCAAGGCGTCCTGCGTCCGCGGTCTCGTCGCGGGGGCCGTCGCCACGCTCGTCCTGACAGCCCTCGGCTGTCAGCAGACGGAGGGCGGGCAGCGCCCGGCGGGCACCCGCTCCTCGCCCGCGCGGTCCTCGCCCCACGCCACGACGGCCACCTCGGCGCGGTCCCCCTCGGCCGTCCCGCCGCACGGCACGGCGGCCTCCGCGCCGCCTCGCACCATCCCCTCCGTCCGCGACTTCACCCCGGCCTCGGGCCCCGGCTGGCGCCCCGGCAACGGCAGCCGGGTGGTGGCCGACCTCAAGGGCCCGCTCGCCGACGAGGCCCGCATGATCGCCGCGGAGCTGGGGCTGCGCACCACCTCGGGACCCGCCCGCCGCGGTGACCTCTCCCTGGCCCTCGCCCCGAAGGAGAGCGGCGGCGGCGAGGCGTACACCCTGACGGTCGCGGGCGGCCGCGCCCGGATCACCGGCCCGGCCGACGCGGGCGTCTTCTACGGCACCCGCACCGTGAAACAGGCCCTGCGCTCCGGCGGCCGCCTCCCCGAGGGCGTGGTCCACGACCGGCCCGGCCGCGCCCAGCGCGGCCTCAACCTGGACATCGCGCGCAAATTCTTCTCGGTCGGGTGGATCGAGGCCCGGATGCGCCAGATGGCCGATCTCAAGCTCAACCAGCTGGCCCTGCATTTCTCGGACGATCAGGGCTTCCGCATCCAGAGCACCAGCCACCCCGAGATCGTCTCGTCCCAGTACCTCACCAAGGACCAGGTCCGGCAGATCGTCGCGCTCGGGCGGCGGCTGCACATCACCCTCATCCCCGAGATCGACTCACCCGGCCACCTCGGCGCCGTCATCCGGGCCCATCCCCAGCTCCAGCTGCGCAACGCGGGCGGCACCACCTTCCAGGGCTCGGTGGACATCTCCAAACCGGCCGCGGCCCGCATCGTCGACGACCTGATGCGCGAGTACGCCCCCCTCTTTCCCGGCCGCTGGTGGCACCTGGGCGCGGATGAGTACCTCGCGCTGACCGTCAAGGACCCCCAGGCGTCGTTCCCCCAGCTGGTGGCCGCCGCCAAGAAGAAGTACGGCCCCAGCGCCCGGGTGCAGGATCTGGTCACCGGCTGGCTGAACGACCGGGCCCGGCTCGCGCGGCAGCTCGGCAAGCGGCCCAAGGCGTGGAACGACGGCTTCTTCGCGGGCGGCGTCGTCAAGCCCGACAAGAACATCGAGGTCGAGTACTGGACGGGACGGCTGAAGGAGACGGCGCGGCAGCCGCTGGAGTATCTGAAGGAGGGCCGCAAGGTGGTCAACCTCAACGACTCCTTCCTCTATTACGTGCTCGGCGAGCCCGGCGGCTTCACCTATCCGACCGGGGAACGCATTTACCGGGACTGGTCCCCGGCGGTGCTGCGCGACTCCACGCCCATCGCCGACAAGAGCCTGACCGGACCCGACCGGATCCTCGGCGCCCGCCTCGCCATCTGGGGCGACCAGCCGCAGGCCCAGACCCCCGTCCAGGTGGCCCAGGGCATCCGGCTGCCGCTCGCGGCGCTGGCACAGCGGGTGTGGAACCCTGGGAAGCCGCCGCTGAGCTGGTCCGAATTCACCCGGCTCGCGGAGCGGCTGGGGGTCTGAGCGCGGGGCCACCGGGGGCGAGCGCGCGCTCCTGGGGCCTTCCGCGAGGGAGAAAGGCGTTCCGAGAGGAGGCGTTCCGAGAGGAGGCGTTCCGAGAGGAGGCGTTCTGAAAGGAAGGCGTTCTGAAAGGAAGGCGTTCCGAGCGGAAGGCGTTCCAAGAAGGAGAAAAGAAGGACGGTCGGGGCCGCCACCCCCCACAGGAGAGGCCCCGACCGTCGATCAGGAGAGCCCGCAAGAGGCTCGTACCCCTTACAGCGTCGCACGCCTCGATTGCGTCACACCTCCCCTTGGACGAAACCGGGGACTTCACCCCGCTGTCCGGGGCTCGTTCCGCTCTGGACGGGACCGGTCGGATGCCCGTAACGTGCAGGTCCGCGCTCTGGGCGCGGTCAGAGGCTCATTTTCTCGCGTGGCCCGGAGCGGTCACGTTCCCAGGGGGACTCAAAAGACCATGTATCCGTGTGGGAACTGCCGCGCTGTCGCCGTCGGCCCCGACGGGCGCTGTGCCGCATGCGGGACCTACCAGCAGCAGCTCCAGCAGCCATCCGGCCCCCCGCACCAGCCGTCCGTCCCGCCGCAGGGGCCGCCGATGCCCGGCGGCTACCCGGCCGCTCCGCCGATGGGCATGCCGACCGGCGGGGTCGATCTGCGGCGCGGACTTTCCACCACGCTCGTGGTGCTCTTCGGGGTGGCGCTGCCCGCGCTCATCTTCCTCCTGGTGGCGCGATCCGGCCAGTACAGCGTGATCGGGGACATGCTCGACGCGGTCGAGGGCAAGTCGGTCTCCATCACCGAGGACGACCTCAACGACGCCGACGACATGTTCACCACGGCGCAGGTCATCTACTCGCTGCTCACCGTCGCGATCGCCGTGGTCTGGGCGATCTGGTTCCGGCGGCTGCGGCTGAACGCCGAGGTCTTCGCGCCCGGTCAGCACCGCTTCAGCAGCGGCTGGGCGGCCGGTTCGTGGTTCACCCCGGTGGTCAACCTCTGGTTCCCCAAGCAGATCGCCAACGACATCTGGCGCGCCAGCTCCCCGCAGGGGCCGCACGCCGTCAGCCGCGGGATGCTCAACGGATGGTGGGTCACCTGGATCGTGGCGCTGGTCACCAACGCCGTCGGCGGGATCCGGTACAACCTGCTGCGGAGCAAGGTGGAGGGCGACGACTACTCCCCTACTCCCTCGGAGGCGAAGAGCGACATCGAGAGCCTGCACTCCATCCTGGCCTTCGACATGTTCGCCATCGTGATCTTCATGGCCGCGGCGGTCCTGGCGCTGCTGCTGGTCCGGCAGATCACCGTGATGCAGGAGCAGCGGGCCTCGCTGCCCCCGCAGATGGCCGGCCCGGCCCCGTACGGGATGCCTTCTCCGAACCCGTACGGCTCCCCGGCCCCCGGCTCCACCCCGTATGGTGCCCCTCAGATGCCGCCGACCCCGCCGCCCGGCCAGCCCGGTCAGCAGTACCCGCCCTACGGGCAGGGCTAGCCGCGGGTTACGCCGGAATCGACTGGACCACGGATTCTCCGAGTGGGGCAGGAAGAGAGCGTGCAGGGGGACGACGCGGAACTGACCGCCGCGGTGCTCGCGGCGCAGGAAGGGGACGAGACCGCCTTCCGGACCGTCTACCGGTCCGTGCACCCTCGCCTCCTCGGCTACGTACGCACGCTGGTCGGTGATGGAGACGCGGAGGACATCACCTCGGAAGCTTGGCTGCAAATAGCCCGTGACCTCCACCGGTTCAACGGAGACGCGGATCGTTTCCGGGGCTGGGCGGCCCGGATAGCCCGCAATCGCGCGCTGGACCACATACGGATGCGCGGCCGCCGCCCGGCCATCGGCGGCGACGAGTCGGAGCTGGAGTTCCGGCCGTCCGACGCGGACACGGCCGGTGAGGCGATGGAGGCCATCGGCACCGGCAAGGCGCTCGGGCTGATCTCCCAGCTGCCGCAGGACCAGGCCGAGGCGGTGGTGCTCCGGGTGGTCCTGGGCCTGGACGCCAAGAGCGCGGCCGCGGTGCTGGGCAAGCGGCCCGGTGCGGTGCGCACCGCCGCCCACCGGGGGCTGCGGCGGCTCGCCGATCTGATCGGCCCGGCGGCCGGGGGCGATTCGGTGCTCGACGGGGTTCCAGGGCAACGCGAGTCACACGGCGGTGGCGCAACCAAGCCGGGCGTGGCGAAGTCTGCTGGTGTGACGGATTCACGCGCGCCAACGCAGAAGGACATGTGATGGCCGAAGACCACCGCTACAGCTGGCTGGATGACAGTGCCGCGGAGCGGTTGCTTTGCGGCGAACCGGTCGAGGGGCAGCCCGCAGCTCCCGACGGCCGGGGCGACCAGTCATATGCCGATGCGGAACGGTTGGCGGCCGTGCTCAGCGCCGTCGCCGGCGCGGGCCGTACGGTGGTCCCCTCCGACGCGTCCGTGCTTCCCGGTGAGGAGGCGGCCGTGGCCGCCTTCCGGGCGGCCCGGGTCGGGATCGGCGCCGAGGCGGGGTCCGAGGCCGGGGCGGGGTCCGTGGCCGAGGTGGCCGAAATGGACATGGCCCGGCGGCCGCACCGGATCCGGCGGTTCAGAGACAGACAGCCGCGGCTGCGCCGCCCGCTGCGCGCGGGCATGGTCGCGGTCGTGGCCGGATGCGCGCTCAGCGGATTCGCGGTGGCGGCAGCCGCGGGGGTACTGCCGACACCGTTCGGGCAGAGCGATCACACACCGGGCCCCTCGGTGAGCATGCCGGACGGCGGCACCGGCGGGAACTCCGCCCATCCGGAGATCTCCGAGGACGGCGGTACGACGACGCCTGGTCCCAGCGGTTCGGGCGACAACGATGCCAGCGATGTGGGCTCGAACGGCGCCCAGGGCGGAACGGTTCCCTCCGATCCGGAGGGCGACGGCAAGGGCAAGAGCGGTACGTCGAAGGGTTCCTCGAAGGGGACGCCCGGCGTCCCGGGCTGGGCCCTGAGCGTCTGCCCGCGCTACCTGGCCTCCGAAACGGGTGTGGGCGCGGACCTCGACAAGAAGTCGTTGAAGAAGCTGGCGAAGGCGGCGGGCGGCGCGTCCGCCATCCACGGCTACTGCACGCAGGTCCTGGCCGACGACGGTACGGGCGGCACCCCGCGCAGCGGTGAGAACACGGGCAGCGGGGGCGACAGCGGCGGCACGGACAGCGGCTCGGGCAACGGCGGCAGCGGGAACGGCGGCTCCGGCGGTTCCGGTTCCGGTTCCGGCTCCGGTTCTGGCTCCGGTGACACTGCCGGTTCGGGCAGCGGTGGCGACTCCGGTGGCGATCAGGGAAAAGGGGGCGGGGACGGCGAGCCGGTCCCGCCGCCCCCTCCGCCGGACACCACGGGCACGCCGAGCGACGCCACCACGCCCACGACCGCCGCTGACCCCGAGAGGCTGAAGGACCCCGCGACACCCACGGATTCGCCCGCTTCGGGCGACCCCACGACCACCGCGGGAACGGGTGCCGACTGAGACTCGGGCACCCAGGTGTGACGTTTTTTTCAGCGGTGACGCTGAAAGAAACGGGCCGACTGGTCATCGGCCGCGCGGGAGCCGAGGTTCCCCCCGTACCGACGGCTCCGCGCATTCGGCGCGGGCAGAGCACGTTCCCCCGGCTCTGCCCGCGCCGCCCTCTTCTTTGCGCCTAAACCGGCGCCGCTCTCGCGGACCGGGTGCTCGCCGTCGGGGTTCCTCAATTGATGGTTGCGGTCCTACTTGTAGACCACGACCTTGTCGCCCGCCTTCACCTTCTCGAAGAGCGCGGCGATCTTCTTCTTGTCCCGGACGTTCACACAGCCGTGTGAGGCGCCGCTGTAGCCGCGGGCGGCGAAGTCCGAGGAGTAGTGCACCGCCTGGCCGCCGCTGAAGAACATCGCATAGGGCATCGGCGTGTGATAGATCGTCGAGACATGGTCCCGGCTCTTGAAGTTGACCTGGAACAGCCCCTCCCGGGTCGGGGTGTACTCCGAGCCGAAGCGCACATCCATCGCCGACACCACCCGGCCGTTGACCATCCAGGCCAGCGTGCGGCTGGTCTTGCTGATGCACAGCACCCGGCCGGTCAGGCACCGCGGGTCCGGCTTGGCCAGCGGGAGGGTGGTCGGCGGGTAGAGCTCGTCGCGCGTGGGCGTCTTCGTCGCCGAGCGCAGTGAGGTCCAGGTGCGCTGATTGACCGAGCCGGTGGCCGCGAGGCCGTGGCCCCGCTGGTACGCGCTGACCGACGCCTGCGTGATCGTGCCGAAGTACCCGGTCGGGTTCCGGTGGAAGAGGCCGAGCGCGCGCAGCCGGGCCTGGAGCTCGCGCACCCGGTCCCCGCTGGTGCCGAAGGGGATCACCGGCGGGGCCACCCTCGGCGCGGTGCGCCGCGGCACGGCAGGGGCCGTGGTGCGCGGCGGGCGCGCCACCGCCCGCTTGGGCTTGGCCTTGTGGGTGTACGTGCGCCGCGGCCGGGGCGGTGTCTCGCGCGCGGGTGCGCTCGTACTCGCCCGGGCCTGGGGTCGCTCCTGCCCCCGGCCGTTCACGGTCGCCTCCCCCGGCCGGCACCCGGCGACGAGCGCCGCCGCCGTGGCCGTGGCCAGCGCGGTGCCGACCACCGCTGTCCGGTGCATCCGAACCCCTCCCCTGATCTTTTTGCTCTGAATGCTTCCCGGGGCTGCCAGGGGGCGAACATCGACGCATGCTGTGAACAAGGCCCCGTACCGGGAGAACGCCCGGTATCAGCCATCAGGAGGCGTGACCCATGGCGCGCGAGTCGGAGTCGGGATTCCCCGTCGAGCCGGTGTACGGGCCCGGCGCGCTCAGCGGCTGGGACCCGGCCGCGCGGCTGGGCGAGCCGGGGGCGTACCCCTTCACCCGCGGGGTCTATCCGACCATGTACACCGGACGCCCTTGGACGATGCGGCAGTACGCGGGGTTCGGCACCGCCGCCGAGTCCAACGCCCGCTACCGGCAGTTGATCGAGCACGGCACCACCGGTCTTTCGGTGGCCTTCGACCTGCCGACGCAGATGGGCTACGACTCCGACGCGCCCCTCGCGCACGGCGAGGTCGGCAGGGTGGGCGTGGCCATCGACTCGGTCGAGGACATGCGGGTGCTGCTGGGCGGCATTCCGCTGGACCGGGTCTCGACCTCCATGACCATCAACGCGCCCGCGGCCCTGCTGCTGCTCCTCTACCAACTCGTGGCCGAGGAGCAGGGCGTGTCCGGGGCCCGGCTGACCGGCACCATCCAGAACGACATCCTCAAGGAGTACATCGCCCGCGGCACCTACATCTTTCCGCCCGTCCCCTCGCTGCGGCTGGTCGCGGACATCTTCAAGTACTGCAAGGCCGAGCTGCCCAAGTGGAACACCATCTCGATCTCCGGCTACCACATGGCGGAGGCCGGGGCCTCACCCGCGCAGGAGATCGCCTTCACCCTCGCCGACGGCATCGAGTACGTCCGTACGGCCATCGCGGCGGGCATGGACATCGACGACTTCGCGCCCCGGCTCTCCTTCTTCTTCGTCTCCCGCACCACGCTGCTGGAGGAGGTCGCCAAGTTCCGGGCCGCGCGGCGGATCTGGGCGCGGGTGATGCGGGAGGAGTTCGGCGCCCGCGATCCGAAGTCCCAGATGCTGCGCTTCCACACCCAGACCGCGGGCGTCCAACTCACCGCCCAGCAGCCCGAGGTGAACCTCGTCCGGGTGGCCGTCCAGGGCCTGGCCGCGGTGCTCGGCGGCACGCAGTCGCTGCACACCAACGCCTTCGACGAGGCGATCGCGCTTCCGACCGATGTCTCCGCCCGGCTGGCGCTGCGCACCCAGCAGGTGCTGGCGCACGAGACCGATGTGACGGCCACGGTGGATCCCTTCGCGGGCTCCTACGCGGTGGAGTCGCTGACCGACGCCGTCGAGGAGGCGGCCGTCGATCTGATGCGGCGGGTCGAGGACCTGGGCGGCGCGGTGGCCGCGATCGAGCGGAACTTCCAGAAGGAGGAGATCGAGCGGAACGCCTACCGGATCGCCCGGGACGCGGAGGCGGGGACACGGGTGGTGGTCGGCGTCAACCGCTTCCAGCTGGCGGAGGAGGCGCCGTACGAGCCGCTGCGGGTGGACCCGGAGATCGAGGCCCGCCAGCGCGACCGACTCGCCCGGCTGCGCGCCGAGCGCGACCGGCCGGCGGTGAGCGCGGCGCTGTCGTCCCTGCGGAAGGCCGCCGAGAGCGAGCCGGGCACGGCCAATGTGCTCTACCCGATGAAGGACGCGCTCGCGGCGCGGGCCACGCTCGGGGAGGTCTGTGACGCGCTGCGGGAGGTGTGGGGGGCGTACAGGCCGGTGGACGCGTTCTGAGGGCGGGGCGGCGGATGCCGGGGAGTCGGATGTCGGTGCGGCGGATGCCGGGGAGTCGCATGCCGGTGCGGCGGATGCCGGGGAGTCGGTCCGGGGCCGTTGTCGGAGGGGTGGGTGACACTGGAGCCATGTCGTCGTCACCCCGCCGCACCTGCCCGGTCTGCACCCGAGAGATCGCGGTCGTCGGCGGGCGCTTCGCCCGCCATGACCCGCCGGGGCGGCGCTCCGCGTACGAGCTGATCTCCTGCCCCGGCTCGCGGAGGATCGCGCCGCTGCTCACGACTCCGCCGAAGCTGTTCGGCGAGGAGGAGCCCCCGACGCCGGGCCAGCAGGCGCTGTTCTAGCCCGCGCCTGCCGCCTGCGGCGGGCTGCTCCCCTCCCCGCCCCTTCCCGCAGCATCGATATGCGGCTCCGCCGCGTGGCAGGGACCCCGCCCCAGCCCCCGGACCGGGGCTGCGCCCCAGACCCCGGACCGGGTCATTGGTCCGCTATGACATACGGTGCGGTGCAGTGTGTTGGACCGCGACCTGTAGGCTCAGAACAGCCCCAGCCCGGTGGTGAGCGACGCGAGGACGACGACCAGCGACCAGCCGAGCAGATGCTCCAGCAGGTGGCCCTCACCGTCGGAGGGGCCCCCGGTGCGGGTCTGGAGGCCGGTGGGCCGGGCGCGGCGCGCCGCGATGTCGGTCATGCGGGTGTCCTCTGTGCTCAGCGATGATCGTGATGAAGATGATGAACGTGATGAAAAGGGTCATCACCGTTGCCCAGGGTGCGCCGAGCGGCCACCTGGGGTAAAGGGGGAGTGGCCGAACTCACCCGAGGAGGTCCACGGTGACCAGCGTCATTCCCAAGGGTCTGGGCGAGCAGATCCGCGCCCTGGCCGGCGGCGAGGTGACCTCCCGTGCGCTGGTCGAGCAGTCGCTCCAGCGCATCGCCGAGACCCAGCCCACGCTCAACGCCTTCCGCCGCATCCGCGCCGAGGCCGCCCTGCGCGAGGCCGCCGAGGCCGACCGGCGGCTCGCGGCGGGAGAGCGGCTGCCGCTGCTCGGCGTCCCGCTCGCGGTCAAGGACGACACGGACGTCGCGGGCGAGCCCACCGCCTTCGGCTGCCGCGGGGACTTCCCCGCCAAGACCGAGGACGGCGAGGCGGTACGGCGGCTGAAGGCGGCCGGGGCCGTGATCGTCGGCAAGACCAACACCCCCGAGCTGGGCCAGTGGCCGTTCACCGAGGGCCCCGCCTTCGGCGACACCCGCAACCCCTGGAACCCGGAGTACACCCCCGGCGGCTCCTCCGGCGGCGGCGCGGCCGCCGTCGCCGCCGGTCTGGTCCCCGCCGCGCTCGGCTCGGACGGCGCGGGCTCGGTCCGCATCCCCGCCGCCTGGACGCATCTCGTCGGCATCAAGCCGCAGCGCGGCCGGATCTCCACCTGGCCGGACGCCGAGGCGTTCAACGGCATCACCTGCAACGGCCCGCTGGCCCGTACGGTCGCCGACGCGGCGCTGCTGCTGCATGCCGCGACCGGCAACTGTAAGGGGGATCTGCACTGCCCCGAGCCGGTGGACGTGCTGTCCGCGGTGGGCCGCGACCCGGGGCGGCTGCGGATCGCCCTGTCGTTCAAGACGGCCTTCACCGGCACCCCGAAGAGGCTGGACCCGGTGGTGCGGGCCGCCGTCGTCCGGCTCGCCGAGCGGCTGGCGGCCCTCGGCCACGAGGTCGTGGAGGCCGAGCCGCGCTACGGGCTCGTGGGCTTCTCCTTCCTGCCGCGCGCCACGGCCGGGCTCACCGAATGGTCCGGCCGGGTCCCCGATCCGCTGCTGCTGGACATCCGCACCCGCGGCGCCGTCCGCAACGGCCGCCTGCTGGGCGGCGCCGCGCTGCGGTGGGCGCGGTCGTACGAGGAGCCGCTGCGGCGCCAGGTCGGGGCGATCTTCGAGCGCTTCGACGTCGTCCTCTCCCCGACGACGGCCACGCCCCCGCTGCGGATCGGCGCCATGGCCGGTCTGTCCGGGTGGCGTACGGACCGGGCCATGATCGCGGCATGCCCGTACGCCTGGCCGTGGAACGTCCTGGGGTGGCCCGCGATGAACGTCCCCGCCGGGTTCGCCGACCCCGCCGCCACCCTGCCGCTGGGCGCCCAGCTCCTGGGCCCGGCCAACAGCGAGCCCGTGCTCATCTCGCTGGCGGCCCAGCTGGAGGCCGACCAGCGGTGGTACGAGCGCCACCCACCCGCCCACTACGCGTAACCCGGCGCGGCAGCCGGCCCCCGGCCCGCGCGGCCCCGCCGCACCGACGGTGCCGCATACATATGTGGCCAATCTTTCGCTCCCCGACCGTTTCGGTGCACCGGGCGACTGGTTCCGTCTAACTTTGCAGGAGATCATCACCTACGTACGTACCCTCACGAACTCCCGTCAGGAGCCAGCTCCTTGTCCGAGCACGAGCCGACCCACAGCACGGCCGCCGATGTCGCGCAGCGCATGGACACCACCAAGCCGCACTCCGCCCGCTTCTGGAACTACTTCGTGGGCGGCAAGGACAACTACGAGGCCGACCGCGAGGTCGGCGACAAGATCAAGGAGATCTTCCCGGGCCTGGCCGACGTGGCCGTGACCAGCCGTCACTTCCTCTCCCGCGCCATCACCTGCCTCGCCGCCGAGCACGGCGTACGCCAGTTCCTCGACATCGGCACCGGGTTGCCCACCGCTGACAACACCCACGAGGTCGCGCAGCGCGTCGCGCCGGACGCGCGCATCGTGTACGTCGACAACGACCCGCTGGTCCTGGTACACGCCCGCACCCTGCTGAGCAGCACCCCCGAGGGCGCCACCGACTACCTCGACGCGGATCTCTACGACCCCGACGCCGTACTCCGGGCGGCGGCCGGAACGCTGGACCTCACCCAGCCGGTCGCCCTGGTGCTGCTCAACGTCCTCGGCCACGTCGCCGACCACGCCGAGGCCCGTTCCCTGGTGAACCGCCTGATGGCCCGTCTGCCGTCCGGCAGCTACCTGGTGATCGGCGACTCCACCGCCACCAGCGAGGGCATGATCGCGGCCTCCGAGACGTACAACGCGAGCGGTGCGGTCCCGTACTACGTCCGCCCGGTCGACGAGCTCGCCGCGTTCTTCGACGGGCTCGACGTGCTGGAGCCCGGCATCGTCCGGATCACGCGGTGGCGGCCGGGGCCCGACGGGGCGAGCGGCGCGGCCTCCGACGTCGACGCGTACGGGGGCGTGGGCCGCAAGCCCTGACGGCCCCGACCGCTTCAGCAGGGGATCAGCCCGCCGCAGGCGTCACGGCTCGTCGGGCCCCTAGCTGTTGCTGGCGTAGGTGACGAACGCGGTCCAGGCGGTGGGGGTCACGGTGAGGTGGGGGCCGTTGGGGTTCTTGGAGTCGCGGATGTGGATGGTGGAGGGGGTCGCGGCGACCTCTACGCAGTCGTTGCTGTTGCTGGCGCTGTAGCTGCTCTTGATCCACTCATTGGGCTTGAGGGTCATGTCTCTCCCCGCAGTTTCTCGATGAAGGCCAGAGACTCACGCGGCGTGAGGGCCTGCGCCCGGATGATCCCATAACGGAGCTCAAGGATCTGGACCTCTTTGGGGTTGGAGATCACGCGGCTGGTGAGTGGGGCTTCCGAATAGCCCACCGTCGTGCCGTCCTTGAGCTTCAGCAGACCCAACTCACCCCCCATCCCGGCATGGTCCTCGCGGTTCGTCGGCATCACCTGGATCTCGACGTGCCTCAACTGGCCAAGTTCCAATAGGTGTTCGAGCTGGCGGCGCAGCACCATTCTGCCCCCGAGTGGGCGGCTGAGCGTCACCTCTTCCTGCACGAATGTCAGCGTGGTCGCGGGCCGCCGCTCGAAGACCTCCTGCCGAGCGATTCGTGCCGCCACGTGCTGCTCGACCTCATCCTCGGAGTACGAGGGCCGTCGCATGTCGTACAGGGCACGGGCGTACTCGGGTGTCTGCAACAACCCATGCAAGTTGTGGTTGCCGTATCCGCCCAACTCGACGGCCTCGGCCTCCAACTTGGCCAGGTCCCGAACCTTCTTCGGGTAACGCGCCTCCGCGACATCCTTCTTCATCGCGGCGATCTTGCCGCCCGCCTCCAGCACCCGATCCGCGTTGTCCAGGAACTCCGGGCTGGGGATGCGTCGCGCCCGCTCGACGGCCGAAACTTGCTCCTCTCCGTAACCGATCGCGGCCCCCAGCTCCGCCTGCTTCAGCCCGGCCGCTTCCCGCCACAACTTGATCTGGCGGCCGACCGTCCTCAGGACCGCGCCGCTTTCCTCATCCTCCATACGGGTCCACCTCCCACCCGACGCCGTCGGACAGGTCCGGACGATGGCCGGACAGTCACTGCACGTATTGGCGCCGCTACTTTTCAGCCTATTCGCGCGCGGCCACGCTGAGTGACGTGAAGCAACAAATCACTCGAACCGACACTTCCGTTTCGCACTACACGGTCCTGCTGTCGGCCACCCGCAAGGGCGCCCGCCTGGCACGACTCCTCGGGACGGAGCGCATTCGCTCCTGGGGGCTGCCGCATGAGACGGCGGCACTGATCATCGCGGAGCTGGCCGCGAACGCCGCGCTGCACGGCCGCGTACCGGGGCGGAACTTCCGGCTGACACTCACCGTCACCGGGTCCACGCTCCGTATCGAGGTGCGGGACCCGCGTGTCGAACGCCTGCCGACCGTGCGCCCGGCCCCTGAGCCCGAGGCGCCGCGCGAATGCGGGCACGGGCTGCTGCTGGTCGAGGAGTTGGCCGACCGGTGGGGCGTCGTGCCCGAGCTGATCGGCAAGACGGTGTGGGCCGAGATCGGGACCTAGCGCGGCGTGGGTTCGCGGAGGCCGTCGAGGAGGAGGCGCACCACGGACTGGGCTCCGTCTTCCCAGTCGGGCCGGTCGTGGCCGGTGCAGATGCCGCCCATCGCCTGGAAGACGGTCTCGGGGGTGATGTCCCTGCGGATCTCCCCGGCCGTGACGGCGGCGGTCATGATCGTGGCGATGGCGTCGGTCATCTCGGCCCTGGTCTGCGCGAAAACCGGTGATCCGGTGCTCATGACCGCCTCCAGCGCGGTGGCCATGCCCTGGCTGGCCGCCGCGTGCGCGATGAGCTGCCGCAGGAACACGCGGAGCGCGTCGTACGGCGTGAGCTCGGCCAGTAGGCGCGGCGCCGTGCCGCACAGGTCCTCCACCCGCTGCCGGTAGACGGCCTCGATGAGGGCCTCGCGGGTGGCGAAGTGGCGGTAGAGCGTGCCGACGCCGACCCCGGCCCGGCGGGCGATCTCCTCGATGCGGATGTCCAGTTCACCGGCCTCGAAGGCGTCGCGCGCCGCCGCGATGAGGGCGTCCCGGTTGCGGGCGGCGTGTGCGCGCAGGGGTTTGCCGGTGGTGTCCACGGGGGTCAGCGTACCGGAATCTGATTCCGGTAGGGTTACCGGAATCAGATTCCAGTTTCAGGAAAGGCGACACACTGATGCGATACACCACTTTCGGCAGGCGTACTGGCCTGCGGGTATCCGAGTACGCACTCGGCACCGCGAACTTCACCACCACGGACCGCGAGCAGTACCGGGCGGTCTTCGACGCGTTCGCCGAGGCGGGCGGCACGTTCCTCGACAGCGCCGACCGCTACCAGGGCGGGGCGTCCGAAACCCTGCTCGGCGAGCTGCTCGCCACGGATCGCGACCACTTCGTCCTGGCCACGAAGTACAGCGCGGGCGGGGGCGAGCGCCCCGGGATCGGCGCGACCGGCAACAGCCGTAAGACCATGGTCCGGTCGCTGGAGGCGAGCCTGAGAAGGCTCGGCACGGACTATGTCGACGTCTACTGGGCGCATATGCCCGACGCGATCACCCCCGTGGAGGAGATCGCCACGGCCTTCGACGACCTGATCCGGGCGGGGAAGATCCTGCACGGCGGGCTGTCCAACTTCCCCGCCTGGCGGGTGGCGTCGGCGGTCACGGCGGCCGAACGGCTCGGCAGGACGCCGATCATCGGCGTACAGGTCGAGTACAGCCTCGCCGAACGCACCGCCGACCGCGAACTTCTCCCCATGGCCGAGGCGTTCGGCCTCGGCGCCGCGCTGTACGCGCCGCTCGGGGGCGGCATGCTGACCGGCAAATACCGCGCCGGGGAGGAGGGGCGGCTGACCCGCCGGGGGGTGGGGGTGCGGGCCGAGGACGGCGGCCAGAAGACCGCCGTCCTGGACACGGTGCTGGCCATCGCGGCCGAGACCGGGGCCTCGGCCGCGCAGGTCTCCGTGGCCTGGCTGCGCGCCCACGCGGCCCGCGCCGCCACGGCCTTCATCCCCGTCATCGGCCCCCGTACGAGCGCGCAACTGACGGAGTACCTGGGCGCGTTGGACCTGACCCTGACCGAGGACCAGTACACCCGCCTGGCCGAGGTCAGCGCCGTCTCCCTCGGCAACCCCCACGAAACGGCCGCCGCAGCCCGCGAGGCCGCCCTCGGCGGCGACGTGGATCGGGTGGCGGCGCCGAGGGTACCGGTGATCTGAGCCGCCGGGGATCTGGGCGGGGTCGTGGGCTGACCGACGTGGGATGGCGCGGCGCCGTCTCGCGCCTTCGGCGCATTTGAGCATGGGCAGGGGGTGGGGGCGCGGGCCTCGTCGGCATCCGTCGGGCCGGTGCGGTGTCGAGACCGTGGCGGCACCCGCGCCCGGTGGCTTGGCCCGGTGCCGGGCTGCGGGGGCGTCGCCTGGAGACCGGCCGGTCATCTCGCGGACGCCGATGTGCGGCCGGTGGCGGCACCTGTGCCCGGAGGCCGCTCCCGGTGCCGGGCTGCCGGAGGTGCCTCCTGGAAATCGCTTGATGTAGTAGTTGCGTCAGATCAAGCGATTTCGGAGGGGGTATTCAGGGGTCGGGGGCCGAGTGCGACGTCAGGACCACCGAAACGCCGTTGGGCGCGGTCGGGCGTCGCACTCGTCGGGATCATGGCCCCCAACTGCCCGCAGTCGTCCGCCACCCAGATCGACATCGACGACGACGCCCTCGCGGAGGCCATGCGGCTGTCCGGTGCCAAGATCAAGAAGGAGATGGTCAACATCGCCCTCCGCGAGTACGCCGAGCGCCGGGCGCGCACCGAGGCGCGCCTGCGCCACCTGGAGCAGGCGCAGCAGTGGGACGAGGAAGGGTTCTGGCAACGTCACGCGGCCGAGAAGGGTGGCTCTGAGCGTACGGAGAAGGGCACGGCCTGACCGTGATCCGCTACCTCGCCGACTCCACGGCCGTCTGGCGTCTCCAGCGTGACCGCAAGCTCAACGATCTATGGGGTCATGAGCTGGACGAGGGGGCCATCGGCTCGTGCGCTCCGCAGCGCCCCGCTGAGATCGGAACCGCCCTCGGGCAGGCTCAGGGCGCGGGCGGCCAGTTGCGCAGCGCCGCGTCGGCCACCTGCTGGAGCTCCTCCCGCGTGGCACCGCTGGCCGCTTGGACGGCCATGCCGTGCGCTACGGCCATGAGGTAGCGGGCGAGCACTCCGGGATCGGTGTCCGGTGGCAGGTCGCCCTCGTCGACGGCCCGCCGGAAGCGGTCGCGGAGGCGGGCCGTGCCCTCGTTGCGCCAGGCGATGAGGGCGTCGCGGGCGCTGCGTCCGGGCTCGCCGGCGGCGAGGGAGCCCTGGACGCCGAAGCATCCGGCGGGGCAGTCGGGGCGGGTGTTGGCCCGGACGGAGCCGTGGAGGAACGCGGTGGCCACCTGCTGGGCGGTCGGTTCCCGCATGGCCCGGTCCGCGTACGCGGCCGGGCCCTCGGTGTAGCGCTCCAGGGCCTTGCGGAACAGGTCCTCCTTGTTGCCGAAGGCCGCGTACATGCTGGTGCGGGTGATGCCCATGGCGCTGGTCAGGTCGGTGAGGCTGGCGCCTTCGTAGCCCTGCTCCCAGAAGACCCGCATGGCGCGCTCGAGGGCCTCGTCGGCGTCGAACCCCCTCGGTCGGCCGATCGGTGCCTGCTGCCGCGTCGTCATGCCGTCCAGGATACCTCTTCAGTACCGATCGGTTCAGAAGTGCGCTACGCTCGCTTTCGGTATCGATCGGTACCGAAGGCTTGGGAGGTTATTGGCATGGGACAGCTTGAGGGCAAGACCGCCGTCGTCACCGGCGGCAGCACCGGGATCGGTCTGGCCGCCGCCGTACGGATGGCGGCCGAGGGCGCGCACGTGTTCATCACCGGACGGCGGAAGGCCGAGCTGGACGCGGCCGTCGAGGCCATCGGCCCGGCGGGGGCCACCGCGGTGGCGGGTGATATCTCCGACCTGGCCGACCTGGACCGGCTCTACGACGCGGTCCGCGCCCGGGGCCGGGGTCTGGACGTGGTCTTCGCGAACGCGGCGGCCGCCTCGTTCGCGACACTGGAGGAGGTCACCGAGGAACACTTCGACCGGACCTTCGCCGTCAATGTGCGGGGCACGCTGTTCACCGTGCAGAAGGCGCTGCCGCTGCTCAACGAGGGCGCCTCGGTGATCCTGAACGCTTCCACCGCCGCCGACAACGGCACGGAGGCGTTCGGCGCGTACGCGGCGTCGAAGGCCGCGATCCGGTCCTTCGCGCGGACCTGGGCCAACGAGCTCAAGGGTCGCGGCATCCGGGTCAACGCGGTCTCGCCGGGGCCGATCGACACACCGGCGATCACGGGCATCGCCCCCGAGGGCAAAGCGGACGACTTCAAGGCACACCTCGCCACGACCACCGCGATCGGTCGGATGGGGCGCCCCGAGGAGGTCGCCGGGCTGGTGGCGTTCCTCGCCTCCGAGCAGAGCAGCTTCATCCTCGGCGCCAACTTCTACGTCGACGGAGGTGAGAACCAGATCTGACCCGGGCGCACCGGCCGCGCCCTCGGGCGGACTCAGGGCGGGCTCAAGGGGGACTCACGGCGGGCTCGGGGGTGGACTCACGGCAGGCCCCGGGTGGACTCGGGGTGGATTCACGCCAGGCCCGGGGCGGGCGTCACGGCGGGCTCAGGGCGCCAGGATGTCCAGCTCCCGTAGCGCGCCCACGGTGATCTCCTTCGTATAGCGCTCCGCCGCCTCCGCGTCGCCCGCGCGGACCGCCTCGGCCACGCGGACGTGGAGGGTGACCGCCTCCGGGTCGGGGTCGCTGAACATGACGCGGTGCTGGGTGCGGCCGGTGAGGACCTCCGCGACGACGTCGCCGAGCCGGGCGAACATCTCATTGCCCGAGGCGCGCAGGATCACGCGGTGGAAGGCCACGTCGTGGACCAGATACGCGGACAGCTGCTGGCCGCGCGACGTGGCCACCATATTGAGCGCGTGCTCGGTGAGTTCGGCGCACTGCTCCGGGGTGGCGTGCTCGGCGGCCAGCCCGGCGGCGGCGGGCTCGATGGCCGAGCGCAGGGCGGTGAGGGAGCGGAGCTGGCGGGGGCGGTCAGGTCCGGCCAGGCGCCAGCGGATGACCTGGGGGTCGAAGACGTCCCACTCCTCGGTGGGGCGCACCGTCACGCCGACCCGGCGGCGGGACTCCACCAGGTGCATGGACTCCAGGACCCGCACCGCCTCCCGGACGACCGTGCGGGAGACGTCGTAGCGCCGCTCCAGTTCGTCCGTGCGTAGCACCGTCCCGGGCGGGTAGTCGCCCGCAGTGATCGCGGGGCCGAGGGATTCCAGGACGCGGTCGTGCAGCCCCCGGCCCCTGGGCCTCTGACCACGGCCCTCGGGCCCCTGTTCGTCCATGCGCTCAGCCTACGCGGCCACCAGACCATCAAATAAGTATGACTTTTATGTCACGGGCTCTTGAATACGTCGTATCTGTGGGGTTGAGTGTCCGGCGGCGCCGAGGTCGAAGAAGACAGCGAGGTTCACACAATGCACGCCCCCCAGGTTGTCGTGGTCATGGGAGTGTCCGGAACGGGCAAGACCACGATCGGCCCCTTGCTGGCGGAGGAGCTCGGCGTCCCGTACGCCGAGGCCGACGACTTCCACCCGCCGGCCAACATCGAAAAGATGTCGGCCGGGATCCCGCTGGACGACGACGACCGACGCCCCTGGCTGGACGCCATCGGCGCCTGGGCCGAGACCCACGCCTCGGGCGGGGGAGTGGTGAGCTGCTCGGCGCTCAAGCGGATGTACCGCGACCGGCTGCGGTCCGCCGCCCCCGGCATCGTCTTCCTCCACCTGACCGGCGACCGCGAGCTGATCGCCGAGCGGATGAAGGAGCGCAAGGGCCACTTCTTCTCCGGGGACCTGCTCGACTCCCAGCTCGCCACGCTCGAACCGCTCCAGCCGGACGAGTACGGCGTCGCCGTGGACGTCTCCCCGGAGCCCGAGGTCATCACCGAGCGGGCCGCCGCCGAACTGCGGCGGCTCGAACACCAGTAACGCACGTTAGGAAACCCGCCGTGACCAGACTCAGCGCCGAGATGCTGGCAGCGGACACCGTCGACCCGATCACGTCGGCCGGTCACGCACAGCTCGGCATAGCCGTCCTCGTCGGCATAGCCGTTCTCGTCCTCCTCATCACCAAGACCAAGCTGCACGCGTTTCTGTCGCTGACGATCGGCTCACTGGCGCTCGGCGCCGTCGCGGGCGCCCCGCTCGACAAGGTCATCACCAGCTTCTCGGCCGGTCTCGGGTCGACCGTCGCGGGTGTCGGCGTGCTGATCGCCCTCGGTGCGATCCTCGGCAAGCTGCTCGCCGACTCCGGCGGCGCCGACCAGATCGTCGACACGATCCTCGCCAGGGCGAACAACAAGACGATGCCCTGGGCCATGGTGCTGATCGCGGGGATCATCGGGCTGCCGCTCTTCTTCGAGGTCGGCATGGTGCTGATGATCCCGGTGGTGCTGCTGGTCGCCAAGCGCGGCAACTTCTCCCTGATGCGGATCGGCATCCCGGCGCTCGCGGGCCTGTCCGTGATGCACGGCCTGGTGCCGCCGCACCCCGGCCCGCTCGCCGCGATCGACGCGGTCCACGCCGACCTGGGGATCACCCTGGCGCTCGGCGTCCTCATCGCCATCCCCACCGCGATCATCGCGGGCCCGGTCTTCTCGCGCGTCGCCGACCGCTGGGTCGACGTCACCCCGCCGGACCGGCTGATGCCCACGCGCCCGTCGGAGGAGCTGGAGCGGCGTCCCGGGTTCGGCGTCACCGTGTTCACCGTGCTGCTGCCGGTCGTGCTGATGCTGATCAAGGCGCTGGTCGACATCGTGGTGGACGACCCGGAGAACGGCGTCCAGCGGGTCGCCGACGTCATCGGCAACCCCCTGATCGCGCTGCTGGCGGCGGTGATCGTGGGCATGTTCACGCTGGGCCGCCCGGCGGGCTTCACCCGGGACCGGATCTCCTCCACCGTCGAGCACTCGCTCGCCCCGATCGCCGGGATGCTGCTGATCGTCGCCGCGGGCGGCGGCTTCAAGCAGACCCTCATCGACATCGGCGTCGGCAAGATGATCATGGACATCTCGGAGGACTGGAGCGTCTCCGCGCTGCTCCTCGCCTGGCTGATCGCGGTCGCCATCCGGCTGGCCACGGGCTCGGCGACGGTGGCCACGATCTCGGCCGCCGGGCTGATGACGCCGCTGGCCGCCGACATGTCCAGCACGCATGTGGCGCTGCTGGTGCTGTCCATCGGCGCCGGGTCGCTCTTCTTCAGCCATGTCAACGACGCGGGATTCTGGCTGGTCAAGGAGTACTTCGGGATGAGCGTCGGGCAGACGGTGCGGACCTGGTCGGTGATGGAGACGATCATCTCCGTCGTCGGGCTCGTCTTCGTCCTGCTGCTGTCACTGGTGATCTAGCGCCGAGCAGAGAATAGGGATACGCACGACATGACGACACATCCGCTCTTCGACATCGCGGGCCGCACCGCGCTGGTCACCGGCTCCAGCCGGGGCATCGGCCACGCCCTCGCGCGGGGGCTCGTGGAGGCCGGCTGCACGGTGGTGCTCAACGGGCGCGATCCGCGGGCCCTGGAGAAGGCGGCCGCCGAACTCGGCGGTGGCGCGGGGGCTGCGGAGGGCGCGGGGGGCACGGAGGTTGCGGGGGGCGCGCAGAGCGCGAGGGGTGCGAGGGTGCACACCGCCGCGTTCGACGTCACCGACGGCCCGGCCGTCGCCGCCGGGATCGCCGATGTCGAGGAGCGGGTCGGCCCGCTCGACATCCTGGTCAACAACGCCGGGATGCAGAACCGGGCGCCGCTGCTGGAGTTCACCGACGACGCCTGGCGGCAGATCCTGGACACCAACCTCACCAGCGCCTTCCTGGTGGGCCGGGAGGCCGCCCGGCGGATGACCACACGCGGCCACGGCAAGATCGTCAACATCTGCTCGCTCCAGAGCGAGGTGGTCCGCCCCGGCATCGCGCCCTACGCGGCGACCAAGGGCGCGCTGAAGATGCTCACCAAGGGCATGTGCGCGGACTGGGGCCGGTACGGAATCCAGGTCAACGGGCTCGGCCCCGGCTACATCGAGACCGAGCTGACCCGGCCGCTGGTCGAGGACGAGGAGTTCAGCGCCTGGGTGCGCGGCCGGACCCCGGCCGGGCGCTGGGGCCGCACCGAGGACCTGATCGGGGCGCTGCTGTATCTCGCGTCCCCGGCGGCGGACTTCGTGAGCGGACAGGTGCTGTACGTAGACGGCGGCATGACGAGCGTGTTGTGAGTGCTGACGCGCTTGTGAACGCTGACGGGCTTGTGAACGCTGCGAAACCAGGTCGAAACCAGGTGAGCTTGAGGAGGCTGGCCGGATGGTGCTGGGCTGTGTGATCCACGGACAGGGTGATCTGCGGGTCGAGGAACTCCCGGAGCCGCAACCGGCGCCCGGGCAGGCGCTCGTGGCGATCCGCTACGGCGGGATCTGCGGATCGGACCTCCACTACCACCGCCACGGTGGGGTGGGCGACTTCCGGCTCCAGGAGCCGATGGTGCTGGGGCACGAGGTCGTGGGCACGGTGGTGGCGTACGGCGAGGGCGCCACCGGGCCCGCGGCCGGCACGCCGGTCGCCGTGCACCCGGCGACGCCGTGCGAGGTGTGCCCGGAGTGCGCCGACGGCCGCGCCAACGTCTGCCGCGACACCCGCTACCTGGGCAGCGCCGCGCGCTTCCCCCACGTGCAGGGCGGCTTCGCCTCCCGCATCACCGTCCCGGCGGCGCAGCTGCGCGCCCTGCCGGAGGGGCTGGACCCGCGCCGGGCGGCGCTCGCCGAACCGCTGTCCGTCGCGCTGCACGCGGTGCGGCGGGCGGGCGCGGTGAAGGGCCGCCATGTGCTGGTCACCGGCGCCGGCCCGATCGGCTGCCTGACCATCGCGGCGGCCCGCGCGGCGGGCGCGGCGTCGGTCACGGCGACCGATCTGCTGCCCCGCGCCTTGGAGTTCGCGGCCGCGGCCGGTGCGACCGCGTGCGTACGGGCCGACGACCCGGACGACCCGAACTGGCCCTCGGACGAGTTCGACGTCGCCATCGAGGCATCCGGCGTGGCCGCCGGCCTCGACACCTGCCTGCGGAGGGTGCGGCGCGGCGGGGTCGTCGTCCAACTCGGCATGCTCCCGCCCGGGCAGAGCCCGTTCGCCGGGAACGTACTGGTCAGCCGCGAGATCGAACTGCGGGGCGCACTGCGCTTCCACGCCGAGTTCGACGACGCGTTGCGGCTGCTGGCCGCCGAGCCGTCGTTCGACGCGCTGATCAGCGGCGTACGGCCGGTGGAGGAGGCGGCGGAGGCGTTCACCTTGGCCGCCGACCGTGGCCAGTCCTGCAAGGTGCTGCTGGACTTCGCCTAGTCCCTGACGCCTGCGGCGGGCTGTTCCCCTCCCCGCCCCTTCCCTCAACTGGGGCTCCGCCCCAGGCCCCGGCCGCGTCGCGGGTGGCGCGGATGCGTGCGGGCGTCGCCCGGTCTTCGGTTGCGTCGGTGTGCCCACCGATCAGCCCGCCGGTGGGTGTTCGGGGCGGCGATGTGGCGCCTGCGGCGGGCTGTTCCCCTCCCCGCCCCTTCCCGCAGCATCGATATGCGGCTCCGCCGCGTGGTGGGGCTCTGCCCCAGGCCCCGGGCGGTGTTCTGCCTCAGGCCCCGGGCGGGGTTCCGTCCCGGGCCCCGGGTGGGGTTTCGTCTCGGGCCCCGGGTGGGGCCTCAGGCCTCGGGCGGGGTTCCGTCCCGGGCCCCGGACGGGGCCTCAGGCCTCGGGCAGGGCTTCGCCCCGGGCCCCGGGTGGGGCTCCGTCCCAGGTCCCGGGTGGGGCTCCGTCCCAGGTCCCGGGTGGGGTTCCGCCCCTGACCCCGGGGTCCAGGGGCGAGACCCCGTGTGGTCCGCTGGACGCCCCGTAGCGGTTCCGGGCCTGCGTCGCGTCTCCGCCCGGGGGTGAGTGCTCCCGGGCCTGCGTCGCGCCTCTGCCCGGGGGCAGTGCTTCCGGGCCTCGCCGCCCCCGCCCGAGGGGTCAGCGCGTCTCGGCCCGCGTCGACCCTGCCGGGGTCAGTGGCTGGCCCCGCGCCGCCCGCGCCCGCGCCGCCCGCGC
>NZ_JACVYG010000048.1:0-79090 GCF_014712245.1 Streptomyces sp. 5-10 | reverse complement strand
GGGGAGCCACATGGTCGTCGATGAACACGTACAGTGCCGCCAGAAGGGCGTCCAGGCAAGGAGTCACAACCAAGCCAACGGGCGCCCTTCGCCATAGTCGCGGCCAGCACGAACATCGGACTCATTCATCTAGTAGCTCAGCCCGTGCCCGATCGGGTACAGCACCCGGGACGGGTCGTCCGCGTGCCGGACCGCGACCGGCAGTCTGCCGCGCGGGGCGGTCCGGCCCGCGATGACGCGGGCGGCGGCGCGCAGTTCCACGTCCGTCCAGCAGTAGGCGGCCAGCGAGGCGCCGGGGGCCGTGTCGCGGCCGTCCAGGCGCGCGATGTCGTAGGGGTTGCGCAGGGCCAGGTGCACCACCGGCACGCCGGTGGCCACCA
Source organism: Streptomyces sp. 5-10 (assembly GCF_014712245.1). NCBI lineage: Bacteria > Bacillati > Actinomycetota > Actinomycetes > Kitasatosporales > Streptomycetaceae > Streptomyces > Streptomyces sp. 5-10. The sequence continues at coordinate 78,710 of NZ_JACVYG010000048.1, read as the reverse complement.
GCCGTGCCACCAGGGTGCGCTGGGCGGAGCCGGCGGCGATGTCGTATGTCGTCACGATCACCGCGTCCCGCCCGCGCGCCGCCGCGACCGCCGCCTCGATCCGCCGCGGGGAGGGCCCGGGGGAGCCGCTGGTGCCGGTGGTCAGCGCCTCGGTGCGGAAGCCGAGGCCGGACAGGGCGCGGGCCAGGACGGACGTCGGCGGGCCGCCGGTGCCGGAGGGCGCGGCGGCGTCCACGCCCACCACCAACAGGTCGCGGTGGCGGCGCGGCGACAGCGGGAGCAGTCCGCCGCGGTTGGTGATCAGGGTGGTGGTGCGGTCGGCGATGCGGTCGGCGGTGGCGCGGTGCTCCCGGGTGCCCACCGTGCGGTTGACCGCGCGGTCGCTGGTGTACGGATCGTCGAACAGGCCCCGGCGCGCCTTGAGTTCCAGGACGCGCCGCAGCGAGCGGTCGAGCCGGTCCTCGCTGATCTCGCCCGCCCGGACGGCCTTGCGCACGCCCTCGAAGGCGAAGGACAGACTCGGCGGGTTCAGCAGCTGGTCCACGCCCGCCTTGAGCGCGAGCACCGGCACCCGGTCGTCGCCGTACTTCTTCCGCACCCCCTCCATGCCGAGCGAGTCGGTGACCACCACCCCGTCGTAACCCAGCTCCTCGCGGAGCACACCGGTGAGGATGGGGCGGGAGAGCGTGGCGGGGTCGTCGGCCGGGTCCAGCGCGGGGAACAGCAGATGGGCCGTCATGATCGAGTCGATTCCGGCCTCGATCGCGGCCCGGAACGGCGGTGCGTCCAGCCGCTCCCACTCCTTCCGGGAGTGGGTGATCCGCGGCAGGCCCACATGGCTGTCCACACTGGTGTCGCCGTGGCCGGGGAAGTGCTTGGCGGTGGCCGCGACCCCGGCGCTCTGATAGCCCGCCACCTGCGCCGCCACCATCCGGGCCACGGCCTTCGGATCGGCGCCGAAGGAGCGCACGCCGATCACCGGATTGGCGGGGTCGACGTTGACGTCCGCGATCGGGGCGTAGTCCTGCCGGATGCCGAGCGCGGCCAGCTCCGCCCCCGCGGTGCGCGCTGCCGTACGGGCGTCGGCCGCGCTGCCGCCCGCGCCGAGCGCCATGGCGCCCGGGAACAGCGTGGCGGGCGCGCCGACCCGGGCGACGGTGCCGTACTCCTGGTCGGTGGAGAGCAGGACGGGGACGGGCACGGAGGTGGCCAGCGCGGCCTTCTGGATGCCGTTGGAGAGCGCGGCCACCTGGTGGGGGTCGCGAATGTTGTGTGCCCACCCGATGTACATCACCCCGCCCACGTGATACTTCGCGATCAGCTCGGCGGCGTTGTCGACGCCGATCTCCTTGCGGTTGGCCGCGACATCGGCCGGGTCGGGGCGGGTGGCCGAATGGCCGTACACCCGCATCACGAAGAGCTGGCCGATCTTCTGGTCCAGCGTCATCCGCCCGATGAGCTCGTCGATCCGCCGGCGGTCGCGCTCGTGGTCCCGGCCGGGCTCCGTGGTGGGCCGGGAGGGGGACGCGGACGGGCTGCCGGAACCGGCGGTGGTGCGGCGCGCGGGGGTCGCGGGCGCGGGGGAGCTGTTCGTCGGTCCGCCGCAGGCACCGGTCGCGGCGGCGGCCAGGGTGGCGGTGAGCAGGGCGCGGCGGGACGTCGTGTGCACCCGCACTCCTTCCATGGGACGTTCGGAGGGGGCGGCCATAGGTGTGCAGGACACGCTGGGACACAAACCGCGGCCCGGTCAAGAAAAGTTGGCCTTTCCCACCGCATCGATATGCGGCTCCGCCGCGTGGCCCGGAAGCGTAGAGGAAAAGACTGGTTAAAGATCGTGATCTGGTGCCTGCACGAAATCGGTACTAAGCTCTCGACCGGGTATGCGCGGTATTTGTATGAGGCATCCGTTCTCGCTTATGTTCCGTTTTCATGACCCCACCGACGGGTGCCAAGCCCCCCACACACATCGCCATGTTCGGCATCGCGGCACACGGGCACGTCAACCCGAGCCTGGAGGTGATCCGCGAGCTGGTGGCCCGCGGCCACCGGGTTACCTACGCCATCCCCGAGTCGTTCGCCGAGAAGGTGGCCGAAACCGGCGCCGAGCCGAAGACCTACACCTCGATCCTCCACGGTGAGAATGTGCCGGGCGCCAGAGGCTCCGATCTGATCGACTACATCGAGCCGTTTCTCGCCGAGGCGGAGCAGGCACTTCCGCAGCATCTGGCGGCCTACGAGGGCGATGCGCCGGACCTGGTGATGTACGACGTCACGGCCTACCCGGCGCATGTCCTCGCCCATCGGTGGGGCGTGTCCGCCATCGAGCTCGCGCCCAGCTTCGTGCCCTGGGACGGCTACCGCGAAGAGGTCTTCGAGCCGATGTACGCCCATATGCGGCGGTCGGAGCGCGGCCGCGCCTACTACGCGCGCTACCGCGCCTGGCTCGAGGGCAACGGCCTGGCCGACGTCGACCCCGACACGCTCATCGGCCGCCCCAGCCGCTGTGTCGCCCTCATCCCCGAACTGCTCCAGCCCAACGCCGACCGCGTCGACACCTCCGTCTACAGCTTCGTCGGCGGCTGCCAGAGCGCCCGTCGCGACGCGGGGGAGTGGCGCCGCCCGGAGCGGGCCGCCGAGAACGACCGGATCCTGCTGGTCTCGCTCGGCTCCACCTGGACCAAGGAGCCCGGCTTCTACCGCGCGTGCGTCGCGGCCTTCGGCGATCTGCCGGGCTGGTACGTGGTGCTCCAGATCGGCGAGTTCGTCGACCCGGCCGACCTCGGCGAGATCCCGGCCAATGTCGAAGTGCACTCGTGGGTACCGCAGTTGAGCGTGTTGCGGAAGGCCGACGCGTTCGTCACCCACGCGGGTGCGGGCGGCGCCCAGGAGGGGCTGGCCTGCGGGGTGCCGATGGTCGCCGTACCGCAGGCCGTCGACCAGTTCCGCAACGCGGACACGCTCGAGGGGCTCGGGGTCGGCCGCCACCTGCCCAAGGAGGAGGCCACGGCCCCGGCGCTGCGCAAGGCGGTGCTCGATCTGGTGGCCGACCCCGAGGTGGCCGCCCGCTGCGCCGCGCTCAAGGCGCGGATGGCCGCCGAGGGCGGGCCGGACCGGGCGGCGGACCTGATCGAGGCGGAGCTGCCGGTCTGAGGGTCCGGGGGCTCGGGCGCCGCCGACGCTCTGGGAGGGGTGTCGCGTCGGCGGCGGGGTGCTGCTGGCCGCGGGCGGCGGAGAGGTGGTCAGCGACGCAGCCAGCGGCGAGGCCGATCGCCGCCGCGCGGAGACTCCCCATCAGCACGCCGCTTCGACGCGCGGCGGCGCGCGCCGGTTCCGCGCACCTGCGCGCATAGGAGTGTTCGACGGGTCGCGANCGCGCGGCGGCGCGCGCCGGTTCCGCGCACCTGCGCGCATAGGAGTGTTCGACGGGTCGCGACGCCTGCGGCGGGCTCTTCCCCTCCCCGCCCCTTCCCGACACCTGACGATATGCGGCTGCGCCGCGCGGGGGGCTCCGCCCCAGACCCCGGGGGTCCAGGGGGGAAGCCCCTGCCACGCGGCGGAGCCGCACATCGATGCCGCGTGGTCCGCCGGACACCCCGCAGGCGGCGCCCGGCGCTGGTTCCGCGCACGTGCGCGCATGGGAGTGTTCGACGGGTCGTGGCGCCTGCGGCGGGCTCTTCCCCTCCCCGCCCCTTCCCGGAACTGGGGCTCCGCCCCAGGCCCCGGGGCCTGGGGCGGAGTCCTGCGCGTGGGGGAGCCGCGCATGTGGTGGGGTCCCGTGCGGCGGAGCCCTGCACGTGGTGGAGTCCCGCCTGCGGCGGAGCCGCGTGTTCGGGAGTTCGCTCAGTTCGTGCGCCGCGGCCAGAGGCCGCTCAGCAGCCGCACCGTTTCGGTGATGGCGGGGCGGCGGGCCGCGCCCGGGCGCCACAGGGCGTACAGCCGCCGTACCGGGACCGGTTCCAGGGGCAGCGCCAGCACCCCGTCCGGCAGCGGCCCGCGGCCGAGACGGGGCATGAGCGCGACGCCGAGACCGGCCGCCACCAGGGCGATCTGGGTGTGGTTCTCGGCCGCCTGGTACGCCAGGTCCGGCTCATGGCCCGAGGCGCGCAGCGTACGGACCAGCCAGTCGTGGCAGACCGACCCCGGCGGCTGGCAGATCCACCGCTGGCCCGGCAGGTCCTCGCGGCGCAGCGGGCGCCGGGCGGCCACCCGGGTCAGCGGATGTCCGGCCGGGACGAGCAGATCGCACAGGTCCTCCCCGATGGCCGCCCGTTCCTGCCCCTCCGGGGCGGGCAGCGGGGCGATGTCCCAGTCGTGGGCCACCGCCAGGTCGATGACCCCCTGTGCCACCAGGTCCACCGACAGATGCGGGTCCACTTCGAGCAACCGGGCGTCCAGGGAGGGGTGTTCGGCCACGAGCGCGGCCAGCACCACGGGCATCAGCCCGCGCGCCGCCGAGGCGAAGGCGCCGATCACCAGCCGGCCCGTCGGCCGGCCGCGCCGCTCCTCCAGGGTGGTCTCGGCCTCCTCGACGATGGCGAGCAGCTGCTGGGCGGTGGCGGCCAGATGCCGGGCCGCGTCGGTCAGCGCGATGCCCCGGCCCTGCCGCTCCAGAAGGGTCGTCCGGGTCTCCCGCTCCAACTTGGCGATCTGCTGCGACACGGCGGACGGGGTGTAGCCGAGCGCGATCGCGGCGGCGCTCACCGAGCCGTGCACGGACACCGCGTGCAGAGCCCGCAGCCGGCCCAGATCCAGCACAGTGCGCCCTCCTCCTCGTACCTTTAACCGTTGCTGCATCCAAGCATGAAGACATCCGCGCTGGTGCTACAAGGTCCGGGCGCCCGATCCTCGACCCATGCGACCCATGCGACCCACGCAACCCATGCGACCTGTGCACATAGCCCTCGCCGTGCTGGCCACGGCCCTGTGGGGGGTCAACTTCGTGGTCATCGAGGTGGGCCTCGACCACTTCCCGCCCCTGCTCTTCTGCGCCCTGCGGTTCCTGGTGGCCGCGCTGCCCGCCGTCTTCCTGGTCGGCCCGCCGAGGGTCGCCTGGCGCTGGATCCTGGGGGTGGGGCTGGCCCTGGGTGTGGCGAAGTTCGGGCTGCTGTTCATCGGGATGCACGAGGGGATGCCCGCCGGGCTGTCCTCGCTGGTGCTGCAGGTCCAGGCGGTGTTCACCGCGCTGTTCGCGGCCGTCGTCCTGGCCGAACGCCCCGGTTGGCGGCGGCTGCTGGGCATGGCCGTCGCCCTCGCGGGGATCGCGGTGGCCGCCGTGGACGAGGGCACCTCGGGGCCGCTCCTCGGCTTCGTCCTCGTCGTCGCGGCGGCGGCCTTCTGGGGTGTCTCCAACGTCCTCACCCGCAAGGCGGCGCCGCCGGACGCCCTGAACTTCATGGTGTGGGTGAGCCTGGTGCCGGTGCTGCCGCTGCTCGCGCTCTCGCTGGTGTTCGAGGGCGCGCGGCCCGATGTCGAGGCGCTGAGCCGGCTCGACTGGGCCGGGGTGGGCGCGATCGTCTATGTCGCCTGGGTCGCCACGGTGTTCGGCTTCGGGGCCTGGGGCTTTCTGCTGCGCACCTACGACGCCTCGGCGGTCGCCCCGTTCTCGCTGCTGGTGCCGGTCTTCGGGATGTCCTCGGCGGCGCTGGTGCTGGGGGAGGGCATCAGCGCACCGCGCTGGCTGGCGGCGGCGCTGCTGGTGGGCGGCGTGGCGCTGACGTCGCTCCCGGGCGGGAGGCTGCCGCGGATGCGCCTCGGGGCGCGCCGCCACCCCGAGCCGCCTGAGCCGGACGGTCAGGACGGGCTGAGCCGTCAGGACGGGCTGGGCCGTCTCGACGGGCCGATGCCGACCCCGAGCCGGGAGCTCAGGCCGCGTCGGCGAGCAGCCGCAGCAGATGCTCCCGGCCCGGGGCGAGCAGCTCAGGGAATTCCCGCGCCTGCGGGTACCACCGCTTCTCGTACTCCCAGCACAGCCAGCCGTCCCAGCCCTCGCGGCTGAGCAGCTCCACGCACTCGGTCAGCGGCAGCACCCCCTCGCCCAGCGGCAGCGGGGTGGTGTCCTCGGCCGAGGCGATGTCCTTGACCTGGACGTAGCCCAGGTGCGCGAAGAGCGCCGGATAGCTGGTGGCCGGGTCCTCGCCGCCCAGCCAGGTGTGCATCACATCCCAGATCGCCCCCACACTGCCGTGGCCCACGAGCCCCAGGACCCGGGCCGCGTCCGCGCCCGTCCGGTGCGAGTCGTGGGTCTCGAGCAGCAGCCGTACGCCGAGGTCGGCGGCGCGGGGCGCGGCCGCCGCGAGCCGCCGGGCGGCCGTGGCGTCGGCCTCCTCCGGGCTCTGCTCCCCGCCGCCGGGGAAGACCCGGACGTTGCGGGCGCCCAGGTCGTGCGCGAGCTCCAGCAGCTCCCCGAGCCCGGTCAGCACCGGCTCGTCCGGCCCGGCCTGCGCGGCGCGCACATACCCGGCGACGGTGAGGATCTCGACCCCGGCGTCCCGGAACTCCGCCGCCACCCCGGCCCGCTCGTCCGCCCCGATCCCCGGGTGCACCGGCTCCTCGGGGTGGGCGCGCAGCTCCACGCCGTGATACCCGGCCCCGGCGGCGAGCCGGGCCACGTCGGGCACGGGCATACCGGGGACGCCGAGGGTGGAGAAGGCGAGCTTCATGCGGGCTCCCTTGGTGGGGGGTCGTGCGGTACGTGGGGATTCTTCTTGCCCTTCATGCGGGACGCTAAGCAGGGGCACGAGCCGAATCAATCCCGCCGTGCCGATCACGCCTGCGGCGGACTGCTCCCCTCCCCGCCCCTTCCCGCAACTGGGGCTCTGCCCCAGACCCTGCTCCTCAACCTCCCCCAGCTACCGCTGGGAGGTGCCCCCTGGAGGGGCTGGGGGCGGGGCTCCGCCCCAGACTCCGGGGGCCAGGGGCGAAGCCCCTGCCACGCGGCGGAGCCGCATATCGATACTGCGGGAACCCCGGACCCGCGAACCCCCGGTGCGCCCGTCCGGGCGATGCCTTCACCCGGGTGGCGGAGGTCCGCTCATCCCGCCGTCAGGCGCCACAGCGACGTCACCTCCGCCGCGCGGGCCGTGTGGAGGGGGTCGGCGGGGTCGAAGGCGCGGGGGTGGACGGGGCGGACGTCCAGCCGGTCCAGGACCGTCAGGCCCGCCGTGTCGAAGGCGGCCAGCAGCTCGGCGCGCGGTCGCAGCCCGAGGTGTTCGGCGAGATCGGAGAGGATCAGCCAGCCCTCGCCGCCGGGGGTCAGATGCCCGGCCAGCCCGTTCAGGAAGCCGCGCAGCATACGGCTGGACGGGTCGTAGACGGCGTATTCGAGCGGTGAGGAGGGCCGGGCCGGGACCCAGGGCGGGTTGCAGACCACCAGCGGCGCGCGGCCGGGCGGGAAGAGGTCGGCCTCGACCACCTCGACCCGCTCGGCCAGGCCCAGCCGGGCCACGTTCTCCCGGGCGCACGCCAGCGCCCGCGCGTCCTGGTCGGTGGCCACCACCCGCTCGATGCCGCGCCGGGCCAGGACGGCGGCCAGGACGCCGCTTCCGGTGCCGATGTCGAAGGCCAGCTCGCGCGACGGCAGCGGGGCCTCGGCCACCAGGTCGACGTACTCGCCGCGCACCGGCGAGAAGACCCCGTAGTGCGGATGGATCCGGTCCCCGCCCAGCGCCCGCACCTTGACGCCCTTCTGCCGCCACTCATGCGCGCCGATCAGCCCGAGCAACTCGCGGAGCGAGACCACCGAGGGGCCACGCGCCGGGCCGTACGCCTCGGTGCACGCCTGCCGTACGTCCGGCGCCCGGCGCAGCGGAACGCCGAAGTCCGCGTCCAGTGGCACCAGCAGCATCCCCAGCAGCCGGGCCCGCCGGGACTGGGCCTGGCGGTGCCGGTGGAACGCCTCGGCCGGTGACGCCGCCGGTGGCCGCCGCTCCTTCGCCCGGCGCGGGCCCCGGTCGATCCGGCGCGCCAGCGCCGTCAGCAGCTGACGGGCGCCTTGGTAGTCGCCCCGCCACAGCAGCGCGGTGCCCTCGCAGACGAGGCGGTGGGCGGTGTCCGCGGGCATCCGGTCGTCCGCGATCGCGACCCGCCGGGGCGGCGGCGTGCCGCTCTCGGAGCGCCACTGGGCGGTGTGGGTCCGGCCGTCCTCGGTCCACTCGATGACCTGCTGGGTACTCAGGGGGTACGCCCTTTGCTCTTGTGCCGTGCCGGCGCGCCGCACGGATGCGTCGTCCGTACGGAGTCCGTATGCCGCCCGTGCGATGCCCGCGTGCTGTGCGGGCGGGTGCGTGTGCGTGTGTGGGCCGATCCTTCCCGTACCGGGCCGTCCGCGCGAGCGGTTTTCCGGTCGGGGTGACGCCGCGTCATATGCGCGCCGCACAGGGCACCCGCCGGAGCGCGCGCCCTGTGCGGGCTTGACGGCTCGACCGCCGCCTCAGGACGCGCCGACCGCCGTCACCTTCCCCTTGCCATCGTTGACTGCTCCCGTCCCTGAAGGGAGGGGATTTCTGGCTCAGGCTGCCTCCGGGAACTGCGCTCCCGGAGGTCTTACGCCCTCGGCACCAGCCGGGTTCAGACCTGCCCGGACGAGCATCACGCGGGCGGAGTTCTTGTCTCTGGGAGAGACGGCTCCGCACGCGGTGCAGGTGTAGGTGCGCTCGGACAGCGGCAGTGCGTGCTTGGTTCTCGCTCCGCACGATGCGCAATCCATGGTGGTGTGCGCGGGATGCACCAGACGGATGTCCCGCCCGTGCTTGCGTCCCATCTCGATCAGAGCCTTCTTCGTGGCGCCGATCGCGGCGTCCGCCGCCTTGCGTGCCATCGGGGACCTGGCGAGGAACTTCGGTTTGAAGTCCTCGACGGCGATGGCATCGTGGTCGGTCACCACTTTCTTGGCCCATTTGCGGCCGGTGTCCTGACGCTGCCGGGCGATCTTCGCGTAGGTCTTCGCCCGCCACTTCTTCGCCTCGCGGTAGCCCTTGGAGGCGGCCTGTCCCTTCTTCGGTCTGCGGCGGGCCATCATCCGGTCGTACCGGGTCAGCTTGGCCTGGGCCTTGCGGCCGTGCTCGGGGTGCGGGAGGTCGTGGGCGTTCGATGTGGTGGTCGCGGTCTGCTTCACGCCCCAGTCCACACCGAGTACCCGACCGGTCTCCGGCAGCGGCCGCGCCCGGGCGGGGACCACGAACGAGCAGTACCAGTGCCCGATGTCGTCCTGGTACACGCGCACCGAGGAGGGTTCGGCGGGCAGGTCCCGCGACCACACCACCGTCAGCACGATCCCACCCGCCAGGCACAGGCGATCGTCCTTCAGCCGGAACCCGCGCCGGGTGTAGTTCAGCGTCGGCGAGGCATCACGTTTCTTCTTCCACTTCGGCATACCGGCCCGCTGCCGCTGCGGCAGGCGTTCCCGGATGTCCTTGTGCGCCTTGGCACGGGACCTGCCGAAGTCCCGGATCACCTGCTGCTGCGGAACACTGGAACCCTCACGCAGCCACGGCGTACCCTCCCGCGCTTCGGTCAGCATCCTGTCGAGCTGCGCCGGGCCACAGGTCCGCTTCTCGCCCGTGGTCTTGTTGTGCAGGTGGGTGGCCTTGGACTTGGCGACGCATTCGTTCCAGATCCACCGGCACCGGTCCCATTCCGCCAGCAGCGCCGTACGGGCGGTGGACGACACGCGAAGCCGGTACGTGTACCGGGCGTGCCCGGCCTCATCGGCTTCACTTGGCGTCACCATGTCGACAACGTAGCGTTATCGTTCGTCCCTCACGCCGCATCCCGGCAGACCTACCCGAACGGGTGACCGACCAAGTCGTCGCGGACCGGCGGCCCCTCGACTCCGCGATCCTTCACCTCCTGAAGGTCACCCTCGGCTCTTCTGCGGCGCACGCCGGATTCCCCAGCGGCGATCCGGCTTCTCCTGCCCCGCTACACGGGAAACCCGATTCCTGCCCGGCCTGAAGGCGGGGCCATCCTCTCCGGGAATCCCGTTGAAGTCTCCACACTCCTCCCTGTCCGCCGCCCGCACCGCGCTGCCGGTGATCCGCGTCACATCGGGCCGCGCCCTCAGCCCCGCGCGGCGTCCCGGAGCGCGAGCCGCCAGTCCTGGCCGACCAGGGGCGACCCGTAGCCCCGGTGCCGCTCCTCGGCGATCAGCTCGAACCCGGCCCGCTCATAGATCCGGCGGGCGGAGGTCAGGACGTCGTTGGTCCACAGCACCAGATCGCGGTAGCCCGCCTCGCGCGCGAAGTCGATACACGTGCCCACCAGCCGCTCGCCGATCCGCCGCCCGCGCGCCTCCGGCTCCACGAGCAGCAGCCGCAGCCGTGCCGTATCGGGCCGGTCGTCGCGGACGCACATCACCGACCCGACGGGGCGGCCGTCGAGCTCCGCGATCCACGCCCGCTCGCGGGCCGGGTCGTGGCCCGCGCCGAACTCCCCGACGATCCGGGCCACCAGGGCCTCGAACTCGGCGTTCCACCCGAACTCCCGGGCGTACACGGCGCCGTGGCGCTGCACGATCCAGCCCAGGTCCCCCGGCTCCGGCCCGCGCAGCCGCACCTCGGGCCGCGCCGGGCCGGTGAACACGCCGCGCGCGGTCGCCAGCGCCTGGCGCAGCCGCCCCAGCTCGTTCCGGGGGACCTTGGCCAGCAGCCCGGTCACCGCCTCCCGCGAGCGCCGGTCCAGGTCCTCCGCCGCCGCCCGGCCCGCCGCGGTGAGCAGCACCTCCTGGAAGCGGGCGTCGCGGCGGTGGCGCTCGCGCGTCACCAGCCCGCTCTCCTCGAACCGGCCCAGCGTGCGGCTCAGATGCGCGGCGGTGACCCCCAGGTGCTCCCGGAGCGCCGAGACATGGGTGCGCTCGCGCTGGGCCAGCTCGTAGAGGATGCGGGCCTCGCCCAGTGTGTACGGGGTGTTGAGCTGCCCGGGGTAGTCGAGGACGCCGATCAGCCGGGTGTACATCCGGTTGAAGTCGCGTACCTCGTCCACGGCCAGGTCAAGTTCGTCGCGCGGCTCCATCCGGCACCCCTCCGTACCCCTGTGGTCGATGCGATTCGCTTGACCACATAGTTGCGCCGGATCAAGTGTTTGGGAAGGGGGAGCTCCCACCGTCGCCGAGCGGGGGGTGAGCTGCTCGATGTCGTAGCGGCGGCGCAACTCGGCTCATCGCTGTCACCGCCGCGGCTCATCGCCGTCACCGCCGCGGCCGGGTGCCGCCGTCCTGGGCCGCGGTGCGTGGAACCCCGCTCGGGACGGATGCGGACAGGGATCCGTGCCGGTCGGCGACCGGCAGCCACCAGTCCTCCCGCGGCGGTGCCGGCCAGCCGCGTTCGGTGGCGATGTCGTGGATGGTGGTGAGGGCATGGCGAAGCGGGATGGACCTGCTCCCGGCCCGCCAGATCACCGAGAACGGGTAGAGGGGCACGGGGTCGACCACGGGTCTGACCACCACGCCGTCCGGCAAGGGTGCCTCCAGCGGCCCGAACGAGGGGGCCCGGTAGGCCAGTACGGCCGCGTTGGCCGCGCCCCGGCCGTGGCCGCGCAGGCGCCACCCGACGCGCAGACCGAACGCGGCGGCGAGCTCCTGGTTCCAGTCCAGCCATTCGGCCGCCTCCTGCGCCGTGTGCAGAAGGAGCGGGTACGCGGCGAGCTCCGCCATCGGCACCCGCGCCCGGTGGGCCAGTTCGTGCCCGGCGGGGAGAACGACCCCCATGGGTTCCAGCCGCACCAGCTGGTACCGCAGTGACCGGGGCAGCGGCTCCCCCGTGCCGTTGATCCGGCCGAACGCGAGGTCCACCACCCCTTCGACCAGGGCCGAGACCGTTCCCGCGAACCCCTGTCCCTGGACGACCTCCAAGGTCACATCGGCCAGTCGCGGGCGGAGCTCGCGCGCGATGACACCCGAGGTGAGCCCCTCGGTGATCACGTCGAGGCGCAGCGGAGGCGCGCTGCGCCTCAACTCACCCAGCAGGTCCGACGCGTCCGCGAGCAGTTCCCGGCCGCGGCGGACGAACAGCTCCCCCTCCCGGGTCAGCTCGACATGGCGCCGGTCCCGGAGGAACAGCGTGACGCCCAGTCGGCTCTCCAACCGGCTGATCTGCGAGGAGAGGGTCTGCTGCGCGATCAGCAGCCGCGCGGCCGCGCGGGCGAAGTGCAGCTCGTCGGCCAGGACGACCGCGTACCGCACGAGTCGTAAGTCCAAGTCCACGAGTCGGTAACAGTAGATGACTGTCACCGGCCGCTCAAGAGTGTTGGACCGCCCGGTCCCGACGGCCTCGAATGGAGACATGACGAGGCACGAGTCGCCCCCCGCCCCCACGACGTGGTCGCTGGTCACCGCCCACACCGCCGACCGGGGCAGCTTCTGCGCCGCCCTCGGTGAGGACGGCATACGGGAAGTGCCCGCCCTGTGCGGATATCCCGGGGGCTTCGAGGCCTTGCAGGACTGGGCTTCCCTCGCACCGGGCCTGCGCGGGTATGACCCGCGGGAGGCCGCCCCGGTGCGCGGCGCCCGGCTGCTGGCTCCCGTCCGCTACCCGCGGACCGTGCTCGTCTCGGGAGCCAACCACCGCGATGGTCCGGCGGGGACGATGGGCGACGATGCCACCCGGGTGCAGCCGTTCTTCTTCCTGAAGCCTCCCACCACCACCGTCATCGGGCCCGACGACCCCATCGTCATCCCGGCCGACGAGCGCCAGAAGGTGGACGTGGAAGCCGAACTCGCCGTCGTGATCGGGCGGGCGGGCGGTGACATCCCCGCGGACCGGGCGGCGGCGCACATCGCCGGCTACACCATCGTCAACGACGTCTCCGCCCGCGGTCCGCACCGCCGGGGGGATGCCTTCGCCGAACCCTTCACCTGGGACTGGCCGGCCTCCAAGGGACAGGACACCTTCTGCCCCACCGGTCCCGGCGTCACCCCGGCGTGGCTGGTGCCCGATCCGCACGATCTGCCCATCCGGCTCTCCGTCAACGGCCACGAGGAACAGGTGAGCCATACCAGGGAGACGATCCAGGGCGTGGCGGAGCTGGTCGCGGCCGTCAGCACGCTGATCATCCTCCAGCCCGGCGACATCCTGGCGACCGGCACGCCGGCCGGCGTCGGTCTGCGCCGCGACAGGTTCCTGCGCCCGGGGGACACGGTGGAGATCACCATCGGGCACCTCGGCCGGCTCCGCAATCCGGTCACCGCCCGCGAAACGCCCCGCGAAACCGCCCACGCCACCGCGCAAGGAGCATCATGATGAAGCTGCACGTGGACCGCGAGGCCTGCCTGGCCACCGGATTGTGCACCGCGTTCGCGCCCGAAGTCCTCGACCTCGATGAGCAGGGCGAGCTCGTCATCCTCGACCGGACGCCGCCGCCCCACCTGCTGGACGACGTGCGCCAGGCGGTGCGCGGCTGCCCGGTGCGGGCACTGCGGATCACGGAGGACTGAGGCATGCCGTGCCCCCAGGCGCGGAACACCCCCCGACCCCTCACGAGGAGAGACGGACCATGCCCGGCATCACGCACCGTTCCACCAAGCCACCGCTGCTGATGAGCCGCTTCCTGTCACACGGCACGCTGGAGTGCCGGAACATCGCCGCCACCCGGCGCTTCTACGAGGAGGTGCTCGGCCTCGAGGTGGTGCAGCAGGCGCCCATGGCGCTGTTCGTACGGCTGGGGGGCAACCACTGCTACGCGGTCGTCGAGACCCGCGGCTCCGGCCAGGACATGCCGCTGATGAACCACAACGGGATCGACCTGGGAAGCGAGGAGGAGGTCCGGGAGGCGTACGACGCGCTCCAGCGGGTCAAGGACGAGTACGCGATCAGGAAGCTGACCAAGCCCGCCCGCCAGCACGGCACCTACTCCTTCTACCTCCAGGACCTGGACGGCAACTGGTGGGAGATCTGCCACCTCCCGAAGGGCGGCTACGCGTTCCGCTTCGAGTACCCCGAGGTGGACCTCACCGGCCGGGAGGATCTGTCCCCGCAGGAGATCCGCTCCCGGTACCAGCGGCCGCTGGACCATATCCCGTCCGAGGCCGCGCGGTAGGGACGGCCGCTCGGCAGGAGTCGGCCGCGCGGCGGTCCGGCAGGAGTCGGCCGCGTGGCGGTCCGGCAGGGCTCAGCCGCGCGGCGGCGCCGTGGAGGCGCGGGCCATCAGCTCGGCCCGGACCATCGCCACCCCGCCCGGCGGCTGCGGCTCGCGGCCCAGGGCCAGCCGCCCGGCCCGCGCGCCCGCCTCGTGCAGCGGCAGCCGCATCGTGGTGAGGGCCGGGACCGCGTCCGCGCTGAACGGGAGGTCGTCGAAGCCCGCGACCGAGACGTCCTCGGGGATCCGCAGCCCCTGGTCGCGCAGGGCCGCGCAGACGCCGAGCGCGATGGTGTCGTTGGCGGCGACTATGGCCGTCAAACCCCGGTCGCGGCGCAGCAGTTCGAGGGTCGCGTCATAGCCGGAGGCGCGGTCGTACAGGCCGTGGACGGTCAGCCGCTCCACGTCCTGGTCCAGCCCGGCGGCGGCCAGCGCCGCCCGGTGGCCCTCCAGCCGGTGGCGGGTCGTGGTGCGCTCGGCGGGGCCCGCCACATAGCCGATCCGGCGGTGGCCGAGGGTCAGCAGGTGCTCGGTGAGCCGGCGGGCGCCGCCGCGGTTGTCGAAGGTGAGGGTGGTGGCGTCCTCGATCGGCGGGCGCCCGCACAGCACCACCCGGGTGCCGGACGCGGCCAGCCGGGACGCCTTGGTGGCCACGGCGGCGGCGTGGTCGGGGTGCTCGACCGCGCCGCCGGTGAGCACGACGGCGGCCGCGCGCTGCCGCTGCAGCAAGGTGAGGTAGTTGAGCTCGCGCTCGGGCGAGCCACCGGTGTTGCAGATGACCGCGAGCTTCTCGCCGCCCCGGCCCGATTCCCCGGCCGGGGTGACCATTTCGGCCTGCACGGCGCCCGCGATGATCCCGAAGAAGGGGTCCGCGATGTCGTTGACGAGCACCCCGACCAGATCGGATGTGGCGGCGGCGAGAGCGCTTGCCGGGCCGTTGACCACGTACTCCAGCTCGTCGACCGCGCGCAGCACCCGGTTCCGGGTCGACTCGGCGACCGGGTAGTTGCCGCTCAGGACGCGCGACACGGTGGCCGCCGAGACCCGAGCCCGTGCCGCCACATCGGCCAGGGTCACTGCCATGATTCCTCCGTTGGGTGGTCACCTTCTGGTACACCGTGCGCGCTGGTTGGGCGCCTCCATGCTCTCACTCCACGAGCGGCCCACGAGCGGCGCGATTCTGCACTCCGAGGTCTTGTCCTGTCATCCGGACCATGCCTAGGGTCCTCCCCAGCAAGCGCTTACCCCAGGCGACGGCGAGGAGACCTCAGCCCATGGCCGCAGCAGCCACCGCCCGTATCCGTGCCGCAGTGGTCGGCACCGGAGGAATCGTCAGCGGCAGCCATCTGCCCGCACTGCGCGATCACGCCGACCGTGTGGACCTCGTCGCCGCCGTCGACGTGGCCGCGGACCGGCTCGACGCCTTCCGGGCCGCGGCGGCCGAGGGCGGCACCTTCGACGTCACCGGCTACTCCGATGTGGCCGCCATGCTGGAGGCCGAGCGCCCCGACCTGGTCCTCATCGGCACCCCGCCCTCCCTGCACCGCGAGCAGACCGTGGCCGCACTCGAGGCCGGCGCCTGGGTGCTGTGCGAGAAGCCGCTGTGCCTCTCGCTCGCCGAGTACGACGAGATAGCCGGGGCCGAGAAGGAGGCGGGCGGCCCGTACGCCTCGGTGGTCTTCCAGCACCGCTACGGCTCGGGCGCCGTCCACGCCCGCGAGCTGCTGGCCGAGGGCGCCCTGGGGCGGCCGCTGGTGGCCCACTGCCAGACCACCTGGCACCGCGACACCGCCTACTACGCGGTGCCGTGGCGCGGCCGCTGGGAGACCGAGGGCGGCGGCCCCTCCATGGGCCACGGCATCCACCAGATGGATCTGCTGCTCCACCTCCTCGGCGACTGGACCGAGATCCGCGGCATGGCCGGACGGCTGGTCCACACCGTGGAGAGCGAGGACGTCTCCACCGCGCTGGTGCGGTTCGAGAACGGCGCCATGGCCACCGTCGTCAACAGCGTGCTCTCGCCCGACGAGGTCAGCCGGATCCGCATCGACTGCGCGGACGCCACCGTCGAGCTGACCCACCTCTACGGCCACCGCAACGACGACTGGGTCTACACCCCCGCCCCGCACGTCAGCGACGAGCCCGCCCGGCAGCGGCGCTGGCGCACCCCGGCCGCCGATCTGCCCAGCTCCCACGGGGCCCAGCTGACCGGGCTGCTGGACGCGATGCGTGACGGCGTACGGCCCCCCGGCAGCGGGCAGGACGCCCGTCGCACCCTCGAGTTCATCGCCGCGCTCTACAAGGCGGCCTTCACCGGGCGGCCCGTGCGCGCGGGCGAGATCGTGCCCGGGGACCCGTACTACGACGCCATGCACGGCGACCACCCCGAATGGGCGCCGAAGGCAGCGACCGCCACCACGAAGGAGAGCTGAGGCCGCCATGACCCAGCGCATCACCGTCACCCACACCCACGGGACACGGATCTCGGTCGCCTCCGGCGGCGTCGAGCTGATGGCCTACGTCTACGCGCCCGACCCGGACGCCTTCGAGGCCCGCAAGCCCTACGCCCACCCGCTGCGCACCCTCGCCGGGAACCCCGTCTCCGGCTACCGGCCGAACGACCACCGCTGGCACAAGGGCCTCCAGATGACCTCCAGCCATCTGTCCGGCCAGAACTTCTGGGGCGGCAACTCCTACCTCGGCCCCGACCAGGGCTACCAGCGGGTCGAGGAGCGGGTCGGCTCGATGCGCCACGACGGCTTCGAGGAATTCACGGTCACCGACGACCGGCTGCGGTTCGTGGAAAACCTGACGTGGGTGGCCAATCCCTCCGTACGACACAGTGGCGGCCAGGAGTGGGCGCGGGAGCTGCGCACCATCGAACTCCACTCGGTGGAGCCGGAGGAGGGCACCTGGGCCCTGGACTGGTCCATCCACCTCACCAACATCCGCGGCGAGGCCCTGCACTTCGGCTCCCCGACCACCGCGGGCCGGGAGATGGCCGGGTACACCGGGCTCAACTGGCGCGGCCCGCGCGACTTCACCGGCGGCGACGTCATCGGCCCGGACGGGCGCGGCGGCGACGGCGAGAGGGGCGCCTCGGACCTGATGGGCACCCCGGCCGCCGACGCCCCCTGGATCGCCTTCACCGGTGAGCACGACGGCGTGGACGGGCACTCCACGCTGCTGTTCGCCCACGCCCCGGAGAACGCGGACTCCATCCACGCCTCCCACTGGTTCGTGCGCTCGGAGCCGATCCCCTCGGTGGCCCCCTCCTGGGCGTTCTTCGAGGAGTTCGAGCTGGAGCCGGGGGAGTCCTTCGGCTACCGCTACCGGGTGGTGGTCGCCGACGGCGCCTGGGACCGGGCGCACGCGGAGAACTACCTCAAGAACCACGGGTGGTGAGCACATGAACGCGATGTCCGCCCCGCTGCCGGGCGGTGTGGGCCTCTCCCACATCAGCGCGTACGAGTGGGAGGCCGCCGACGGGGTGTGCGGCGGCAGCCCCCATCTCCACCTCGCCTGCACCGAGGCGTATGTGGTCACCGCCGGACGCGGCGCCGTGCAGACCCTGACCCTCGCGGACGGCTTCACCGAGACGCCCCTGGAACCGGGCTCGGTGGTGTGGTTCACCCCCGGCACCATCCACCGCATGGTGCAGGGCGGCGGGCTCAGGGTGACCGTGCTGATGCAGAACAGCGGGCTGCCGGAGGCCGGGGACGCCGTCTTCACCTTCCCGCCCGAGGTGCTGGCCGACCCCGAGCGCTACGCGGCCGCCGCCGCGCTGCCCGCCAAGGAGGGGCCGGAGGCCGACGCGGCCGCCCGGCGCCGCCGTGACCTCGCGATCGAGGGCTATCTGACGCTGCGGGCCGCCGCCGAGAGGGGCGACGACGCACCGCTGCGCGCCTTCCACGGGGCGGCGGCGCGGATCGTGGCGCCCAAGGTGAAGGAGTGGGAGCCGCGCTGGCGGGACGGGGCGCTCGCCGCCGCGCGGCGCACCGGTGAGCAGCTCACCGCGCTCGCCGCGGGCGACCCCGCGCACCTCGCCGAGGCGCGGGTCACCGCGACCGGGCCCAGCCGCCGGGGCGGCTACGGCATGTGCGGCCGCCGGGACGAGTACGAACTGCCCGGCGTCACGCTCCCGTACTACGGCGAATAGCCGCCGTAGACACCACCCACGCTCAACGAAATGATCATGGAGGGAGGTCGGCTCCGGTATGCGCGGAAACGGGACAAGGACGTCCCTGGCCCTGGCGCTCGTGCTCACGCTCGGAGGGACCCTCATGGGCTGCGGCGGCGATGGCGGCGGCGGCTCGGGCGGCAAGGTCAGCCTGCGGTTCACCTGGTGGGGAAACCCCGACCGGGCCGCCCGCACCGAGAAGGCCGTCAAGCTCTTCGAGCAGCGCCACCCCGACATCGACATCGCGACGTCCTTCGCGGGCTTCGACACCTACAAGGCGAAGCTGGCCACCCAGGCGGCGGGCGGTGACGCCCCCGATGTGATGCAGCTGGACTACCGGCAGATCAACCAGTACGCCACCTCCGGCATCCTGCTGGACCTCGGCGAACACCCCCAGCAGCTGCGCACCTCGGAGATCGACAAGGGGCTGCTGGCCACCGGGGTGGTCGACGGCAAGCAGTACGCGCTGCCGGTGGCCCGCGGCACCGAGACGGTGGCGTACGACGCCGAGCTGTGGCGTAAGGCGGGCGTCCCCGCACCCACCCTGACCTGGACCTGGGACGACTGGGCCGACGCCATGCGCAAGCTCTCGGCGTCCAAGGCGACACAAGGGCGGCTCGGCTCCACCGACCCGGGCCAGAGCGAGGACGTCTTCGAGATCTGGCTGCGGAGCCGGGGCAAGGCCCTCTACACCAAGGACGAGAAGCTGGGCTTCACCGCCGACGACCTGACCCGCTACTGGGAGTGGTGCACCAAGCTCCGCAAGGAGGGCGCGGTGGTGCCCGCGGAGCAGACCACCCAGATGGACGGGACGGTGGAGAACACCCCGCTGGGCCGGCTCAAGTCCGTCTCCGACTTCAACTGGGACGCCCCCTCCAGCGGCTTCGCGCCCATCGTCGGCGAGGGGCTGAAGCTGGCGCCGCTGCCGGTCGGCGAGGACGGCACCCCCGGGCAGTACTTCAAACCGTCGATGTTCTTCGGCGCCTCGGCCAAGACCGCACACCCCAAGCAGGCGGCCCAGTTCATCGACTTCCTGCTCAACGACAAGAAGGCGGGCGCCATCCTCGGCGCCACCCGCGGCATCCCGGCCAACGACGCCATCCGGCAGGACGTACTGCCCAAGCTGGAGGGGTTCGACCAGGTCGTCTCCACCTACCAGAAGCAGTTCGAGGGCAAGCTCAAGGACCCGCCGCCCGCGCCGCCCAAGGGGGACGCCTCCCTGCAGTCCACCTTCTCGCGCGACTACGACCAGGTCGCTTACGAGCGCTTGTCGCCGCGTGAGGCGGCGGAGAACTACATCACCGAGGCGAAGGCGGAGCTGAGGCAATGACCGCGACCGCGACCCGCCCCCCGGACGCCGCGCCCCCCGCCACCGGCGGCAAGCCGGCTCGCAAGCGCGAGCGGCAGGGCGCCGCCTGGGTGTTCCTGTCCCCCTGGGTGCTCGGCGCCGCCGTGCTGACGCTGCTGCCCATGGCCGTGTCCCTGTATCTGTCGTTCACCGACTACAACATGTTCGACGCGCCCCGGTGGATCGGCTTCCGCAACTACACCCAGATGTTCACCGAGGACCCCCGCTACTGGCGGTCGGTCATCACCACCCTGACCTACGTCGTGATCGCGGTGCCGCTCCAGCTCCTGCTGGCGCTGGCCGTCGCGATCGCGCTGAAGTCGGTCAAACGCGGCAAGGGCTTCTACCGCTCGGCGTTCTACGCCCCCTCGCTGCTCGGCGCGTCGATGTCCATCGCCCTGGTCTGGCGGGCGATCTTCAACGACGGCGGCTCGGTCGACAACCTGCTCTCCGGCATGGGCATCGACATCGGCGGCTGGATCAACAAACCGGGCTGGGCCATCCTGTCGGTCGCGCTGCTGACCATCTGGCAGTTCGGCGCCCCCATGGTGATCTTCCTGGCCGGGCTCCAGCAGATACCCGCCGAGCTCTACGAGGCGGCAGCGGTGGACGGGGCCTCCTGGTGGCGGCAGTTCCGCTCGATCACCATCCCGATGCTCTCCCCGGTGCTCTTCTTCAACCTGGTGCTCCAGATGATCCAGGCGTTCCAGGTCTTCACCCCCGCCTTCGCGGTCAGCGCGGGCAAGGGCGGACCCGCCGACTCCACGCTCGTCTACACGCTCTACCTCTACGACCGCGGCTTCACCGCCTCCCACATGGGCTACGCCTCCGCCATGGCCTGGGCGCTGCTGCTGGCCATCGGGGCCGTCACCGCGGTGCTCTTCCGCACCTCCCGGGCCTGGGTCTTCTACGCCAACGACAACAACGAGGGGGCCCGATGACCACCGCCCCGATCACCACCGCCCCGGCGGCGCGGCGGCGCCCCACCGGCCGGATCGTGCTGCACATCTGCCTGATCGCCGTGCTGCTGGTGATGCTCTATCCGCTGGCCTGGCTGCTGGCCACCTCGTTCAAACCCGCCGACGAGGTCATCGCCAGCCTCAAGCTGCTGCCCAGCCACTTCGAATGGGGCAACTACTCCACCGCGCTGGACGGGGTCAACGAGGTCAGCGTCGGACGGCTGCTGTGGAACTCGCTGCTCATCGCGTGCGGCGCGGTGCTCGGCAACGTCATCAGCTGCTCGCTCGCCGCGTACGCCTTCGCGCGGCTGCGGTTCCGGATGCGGGGCCCGCTCTTCGCGTTCATGATCGCGACGATCATGCTGCCGCACCACGCCATCCTCATTCCGCAGTACATCATCTTCAACCAGCTCGGCATGGTGAACACCTACTGGCCGATGATCCTGCCGAAGTTCCTGGCCACCGACGCCTTCTTCGTCTTCCTCATCGTGCAGTTCATGCGCGGACTGCCGCGCGAGCTGGAGGAGGCGGCGCGGATCGACGGCTGCGGGCCGTTCCGCTCGTTCTTCAGCGTCATCCTGCCGCTGACCCGGCCCGCCCTGATCACCACCGCGATCTTCACCTTCATCTGGACCTGGAACGACTTCTTCACCCAGCTCATCTACCTCTTCGAGCCGGAGAAGTTCACCCTGACCCTGGCCCTGCGGTCCTTCGTGGACGCCTCCAGCCAGTCGGCCTTCGGCCCGATGTTCGCGATGTCGGTCTTCGCGCTGCTGCCCATCGTGCTCTTCTTCCTCGCCTTCCAGCGGTTCCTGGTCGAGGGCATGGCGAGCTCCGGACTGAAGGGATGAGCATGGCCACCGCCACCAAACGCGAACCCGGCGAGCTGTTCGGCCCGCGCTTCGCGCTCTTCGCCGACGTCCTGGCCGTGGGCCTGGCCACCGCCGCCGCCTCGCTGCCGCTGATCACCGCCCCGGCCGCGATGTCCACGGCCTGCGCCGTGCTGGACCGGCGGGTGCGCGAGGACGTGCCCACCACGGCGGGCGGCTACCTCCGCGCGCTGCGGGACCGGCTGCGCACCGGCGATCTGCTGGCCGGGGCGGGGCTGCTGGCCGGCGGCGCCCTGCTGCTGTTCAACGGAGCTGCGGCCGGGGCGGGGCTGCCGGGCGCGGTGGTCTTCCGGCCCGTGCTGCTGCTCGTGGGCGGGCTGCTCGCCGTCGTGCTGCTGCGGGCCTGCGCCCGCCCCGAGTCGGCCACGAGCTGGCGGGTGGCGCTGCGCTCGGCGGCGTACGACAGCGTGCGCAGGCCCCGGGCGAGCGGTGTGCTGCTGATGGCCGTGGCCACCGCCGCCGTCTGCGCCTGGGCCTATCCGCCGCTCGCCTTCCTCGTCCCCGGCCCCCTCGCCCTGGCGGCCCGAGCAACGGAGCACCACCTATGACCCCCCTGCCCCGCCGTCACTTCCTCGCCGGGACCGCCGCGGCGGGCGGACTGCTGGCCGTCGGCGCCCCGGGCGGCGCCTCGGCCGCGGACCGGGCCCCGGCCGAGGGCCGGGTCGACAAGCCGTTCCTGGCCCTGCTCACCGAGGCGGCCGACGCCCGGGTGGCCGGGGTGGTGGACGGGCTCGAGGCGGTCCTGGGCCAGCTGAACAACCTCGGCCAGGCCCGCCCCGCCGCCCGTAGCCTGCGGCTGCTCACCTCCGTCCACGTGTGGGGCGACGCCGCCCACCACCACGACGGCGCGCTCATCGCGCCGATGACCCGGCTCGTGGACGCGCTGGCCGCCGCCCAGTTCGACGACGGCCTCTACGACCAGGGCGCGGTCCACTCGCCCCCGGACACCGCCTTCTCGATCGTCGATCTGGGGCTGGTGTACGGCCTGCTGGACGCGGACGGCCACACCGATACCCGGGCGATCCGCGCCACCCTGAAGAAGATCCTGCTCAAGGCGGGCAAGGGCCTGTCCACCGGCGGGGTGCACACCCCCAACCACCGCTGGAAGGTGTGCGCCGCGCTGGCCCGGATCAACTCCTTCTGGCCCGACGCCCGCTACACCCGCCGTATCGACGCCTGGCTGGCCGAGGGCATCGACGGTTACGACAGCGGCCAGTACAGCGAGCGCAGCGCCACCTACGCGCCCATCGTCACCAACCCCTCGCTGCTGACCCTGGCCCGGCTCACCGAGCGCCCGGCCCTCTACGAGCACGTACGCCGCAACCTGGACGCCACCCTCCACCTCCTGGAACCGGATGGGGAGGTGGAGACGGTGCACTCGCGCCGCCAGGACCAGAAGACGGTCAAGCATCTGTCCGAGTACTGGCTGCAGTTCCGGGCCCTGGCGCTCCGGGAGCGGGACGGGCGGTTCGCGGACGTGGCCGCCACCATCCAGCGGCGCGGGGCGGATCAGACCTTCGACGAGACCCCGCTCGGGGACTTCCTCGCCGAGGTGCTGGACCATCCGGAGCTGGCCGCGCCGCTGCCCGAGGCCACGGCGACTCCGACGGAGTTCACCTGGCACGACAAGGACTGCGGGCTGGTCCGGATCGCCAGGGGGAGGACGCGGACCACGATCTTCGGCGGCACCGACTTCCCCGACGTCCACGCGATCTCCTCGGGTCTGTCCACCAACCCGACGTTCTTCAAGTGGCGCAAGGGCACGGCGATCCTTGACTCGCTCCGGCTGTCCCCACAGTTCTTCTCGCTCGGCCACTTCCGGGCCGAGGACGTGGAGCGCACGGCGGACGGCTGGCGGCTGTGGGCCGAGGTACGGGCCGGATTCCACCTGCCGCTGCCGCCCCAGCACCGCCGCCCCGACGGGCGGTATCCGCTGACCGACGACGGCCGGTTCTGGTCCGCGATGGACTTCCCGCACCGCCCCAAGGAGTGGCGCACCCTGCGCACCGAGGTGCGGATCGCGGAGGCGGACGGCGGCTGGAACCTGGACCTGAAGATCGGCGAGTCCGCGGTCCCGCTCGCCCTCGAACTGTGCTTCCGGAGCGGCGGAAAGCTGACCGGGGTCGACCCCGTGCCCGGCCAGAAGGACACGTACCAGCTGGTCAAGGGGTACGGGACCTATGCGTCCGGCGATGACGTGATCACCTTCGGGCCCGGCAACGGCAGCGGCCCGCGCCAGCCCGCCGTCGTGGACTCCGGCGAGCGCTACGGCTGGATGGGCGGCGATCTGACCCCGGCGGGGCAGCGGGTCCTGATCACCGGGCGTTCGCCGCTGCGCTACCGGCTGACCCTGCGCTGAAGCGCTGACCGCCCCCGCCCCGGTGTTCGGTCCTCTGTACAGGGGCGGGGCGGGGCGGCTAGCGTTGAGGCTTAGAAAGCGCTTACTATCACTCGCGGTGAGGAGAAGAACCCCGTGACACGCAAGACAGTGCGGATCGCCATGAACGGTGTGACCGGTCGGATGGGCTACCGCCAGCACCTCGTCCGCTCTCTCCTCGCCCTTCGCGAACAGGGCGGCCTGGACCTCGGCGACGGCACCGTGCTGTGGCCCGAGCCGCTGCTCGTCGGCCGCCGGGAGCACGCGCTCAAGGAGATCGCCGAGCACCACGGCCTCGACCCGGTCGCGGACGTCTCGACCGACCTGGACGCCGTGCTCGCGGACGACGGCGTCGACATCTACTTCGACGCGCAGGTCACCGCCGCCCGCGAGGAGGCCATAAGGAAGGCCATCGCGGCGGGCAAGCACATCTACACCGAGAAGCCGACCGCCACCGGCCTGGAGGGCGCCCTGGAACTGGCCCGGCTCGCCGAGGCGGCGGGTGTCAAGCACGGGGTCGTCCAGGACAAGATCTTCCTGCCCGGGCTGCTGAAGCTGAAGCGCCTCATCGACGGCGGCTTCTTCGGCAGAATCCTTTCCGTGCGCGGTGAGTTCGGCTACTGGGTCTTCGAGGGCGACTGGCAGGCCGCCCAGCGGCCCTCCTGGAACTACCGCGCCGAGGACGGCGGCGGCATCGTCTCCGACATGTTCCCGCACTGGGAGTACGTGCTGCACGAGCTGTTCGGCCCCGTGCGCACCGTCCAGGCCCAGGCCGCCACCCACATCCCGACCCGCTGGGACGAGCGCGGCAAGCCGTACGAGGCCACCGCCGACGACTCGGCCTACGGCGTCTTCCAGCTCGAGGGCGGCGTCATCGCCCAGATCAACTCCTCCTGGGCGGTCCGGGTGGCCCGCGACGAGCTGGTGGAGTTCCAGGTCGACGGCACCGAGGGCTCGGCCGTCGCGGGCCTGCGCAACTGCCGCGTCCAGCACCGCTCGGCCACCCCCAAGCCGGTCTGGAACCCCGATCTGCCCGCCACCGAGGCGTTCCGCGACCAGTGGCTGCAGGTGCCGGACAACGAGGAGTTCGACAACGGCTTCAAGGCGCAGTGGGAGCTCTTCCTGCGCCATGTCGCGCTCGACGAGCCCTGGCGCTGGGACCTGCTGGCCGGCGCGCGCGGCGTCCAGCTCGCCGAGCTGGGCCTGAAGTCGTCGGCGGAGGGCCGCCGTCTGGACGTACCGGAGCTGAGCCTTTGAACCCTCCACCGCCTGGACGGACGTACCGGAGCCGAGCCTTTGAACCCTCCCTCAGTCGAAGCAGAGGGATTCCTGGCTCAGGAAGCCCCGCAGGTCAGCGACCTGAAAGGTCTTACTCCCTCAACGCCAGCCGGGACGGAACCTGCCCGGTTGCCCGAAAGCATTGGGTTGCGCTGGCTTGGTTCTCGCTCAGCGCGTTGTGCGTGCTTGGTTCTCGCAACGCACGACACGCACCTTACCCGATCGCGTGGGGGTATTTCGCCCTGAAGGCGAATTACCGTTCCTTGCCCTGCTTTGCCGGGGTTCGATCCCTCCCCCGCCTGAAGGCGGGGGCATCCTCGAAGGAGGCCAAGTGATTCGACTGCCCGCCGGACCGGGGGAGTCGCGCGCGTACTCCCCCCGCACCGAACCGCTGTCCCCGACGACGGGCGCCCCGCTGACCTCCCGCGTCGTCTTCTCGGCCGCCCATGTCGTCGCCGACCCGTACGCCGACGTCAGCCCCGACAGCCCCGCGGCCGTCGACTGGGACGCCACCCTGGCCTTCCGCCGCCACCTGTGGTCCCACGGGCTGGGCGTGGCCGAGGCCATGGACACCGCCCAGCGCGGCATGGGCCTGGACTGGGCGGGCGCCGCCGAGCTGGTCCGCCGCTCGGCGGCCGAGGCGAAGGCGGTCGGCGGCCGGATCGCCTGCGGCGTCGGCACCGACCAGCTGTCCGCCACCGAGATCGGCTATCCGTACGGCCCGGACGAGGTCCGGGCGGCGTACGAGGAGCAGCTGGCCGTCTGCGAGGAGTCCGGCGCCCAGGCCATCCTGATGGCCTCGCGCGCCCTGTGCGCCGTGGCCAAGGGCCCCGAGGACTACCTCGAGGTCTACGGCCATCTGCTGCGCCAGTCCGCCGAGCCGGTGATCCTGCACTGGCTGGGCCCGATGTTCGACCCGGCCCTGGAGGGCTACTGGGGCAGCACCGACCTGGACGCCGCCACCCGTACCTTCCTCGACGTCATCGCCGCCCACCCCGACAAGGTCGACGGCATCAAGGTCTCGCTGCTGGACGCCCAGCGCGAGATCGACCTGCGGCGCAAGCTGCCGGACGGGGTGCGCTGCTACACGGGCGACGACTTCCACTACCCCGAGCTGATCGCGGGCGACGACCGGGGCTTCAGCCACGCCCTGCTCGGCATCTTCGACCCGCTGGGCCCGCTGGCGGCCGAGGCCGTGCGCAGGCTCGACACCGGCGATGTGGCGGCCTTCCGCGCCCTGCTGGACCCCACCGTGGAACTCTCCCGCCACCTCTTCCAGACCCCGACCCGCTACTACAAGACGGGTGTGGTGCTGCTGGCCTGGCTGGCGGGTCACCAGTCGCACTTCACGATGGTCGGCGGCCTCCAGTCGGCCCGTTCGCTGCCGCATCTGGCGCGAGCGTACGAACTGGCGGACGGGCTGGGCCTGTTCCCGGATCCGGCGCTGGCGGAATCGCGTATGAAACACCTGCTGTCCGTGTACGGAGTGGCCTGATGAGCGCGTTGTCCCGGCTGAGCCTCAACCAGGAAACGATCAAGCAGTGGTCGCTGCCCGAGCTGGCGGAGGGCTGTGCCAAGGCGGGCGTCACGGGCGTGGGCCTGTGGCGCGAGCCGGTCCAGAAGTACGGCGTGGCGGCCGCGGCCGAGCTGGTGCGGAACGCGGGCCTGACCGTCACCAGCCTCTGCCGGGGCGGCTTCTTCACCGCGACCGAGCCCGGGGCGCGCGCCACGGCCCTGGCCGACAACCGCCGGGCCATCGACGAGGCCGCCACGCTGGGCACCGACACCCTGGTCCTGGTCTCCGGCGGCCTCCCGGACGGCAGCCGCGACCTCTTCGCCGCCCGCGAGCGCATCGCCGACGCCCTTGGCGAGCTCGCCCCGTACGCCGCCGACCACGGCGTCCGCCTGGCCATCGAGCCCCTGCACCCCATGTACGCGTCCGACCGCTGCGTGGTCTCCACCCTCGCCCAGGCCCTCGACCTTGCGACGCGCTTCCCGGCGGAGCAGGTGGGCGTGGTCGTGGACACGTACCACCTGTGGTGGGACGACACCGTGGCGACCCAGATCGCCCGCGCGGGCGCGAACGGCCGCATCGCTGCCTTCCAACTCGCCGACTGGGTCACGCCCCTCCCGGAAGGCGTCCTGCTGGGCCGGGGCCAACTCGGCGACGGCTCGGTGGACTTCCGCTGGTTCCGCGAGCAGGTGGACGCGACGGGCTACACCGGCCCGATCGAGGTGGAGATCTTCAACCCGGACCTGTGGGCCCGGGACGGCGCGGAGGTCCTGGCAGAGGTCGCCGACCGGTACCGGAGGCTGGTGCTTTAGCGACTGGACCCGAGAACACCAGGGCCCCTCCCGCCGGGAGGGGTCCCTTCGAAGATGCCCTCGGCCGCTCTCCAGACGGTGAGCGATAAGGGCGGTTTGGTAGTCGGTGCCAGTGCCTCGTCGATGGATCACGACCCGATCAGACAGTCGGACATCATGAGTTCAACCGGAGTACTTCGTGGCCAACCAGGATATACGGTCGGCGGCCTGGCTTCGCATGGGTTCGGGCAACTCCAGCGGCTTGAAGGTGACAGGCCAGTCGGTCGGCCGATAGCCGGCGTTCAGGTCAACATGGTGCAGCTCGAGCTCGACAAGCTTGCGCAGGACAACTTGGCTGGCCGGGAACGGAGCGAGGTGCAGGATGGTGACACTGGTCGTCCACGCGTCATCGGGTGTTGCGTCGACGGCCGCCCGAAATGCCGCCGCCGTCCGTTCGATGTCAGCAACTTGCTCGGCGACCGGTCGGCTCGCACCGTTCTCGATGGATGCGTCGCGAGCTTCCTGGCTCGTGTAAGCGGGGATGTCGGTCCCAGTGCGGGCTGCATTCAACAGGTTTCGGTGAGCCTCGGCGGCGCGGGCAATGTGGGTGAGGACATGGCCGCGGGTCCAGCCGGGCAGCAACGACGGTTCGCTGACCTGTTTGTCGGTGAGGCCGTTGGCGGTTGCGATCAGTTTGGCAGTTGCCTCGTCGATCTGGGTGAGCAGGTTCTTCAGCCAGGATTCCATTTCACCAAACTAGCCGCGTCGAACAACGCTCGCTCTGTTGACCACGTCTCGTAGGCGTTGGTCATCGAAGTGGCGGTTTCGCCAGATGATGTAGCGGCGGATCATGCTGCTCTGCGCCTTGTGGCTGGGGTGTTCGGGGGCAGGGCGTCGGAGGGATGGTCCTGGGGCCGGTGGTGGGGGCGTGCGGGGCGGCCGGTCAGCGCTGGGTGGCGGTGGAGGTCGGGGGCGGAGTCGCGGGTGGCGAGGTGGGGGACGGCCGGGTCGGAGGGCCGGTGTTCGAGGACGGGACCGAGGTGGCCGGAGGGGAGGTGCGGGGGTCCCGTGCGGGTGGTGCCGGACGAGGGCGCTCCGGGGAGCCGGACAGCAGCAGGAAGGCGACGGCCGCCGCTGCCGCCACCGTCACCGCGACGGCGGACACGACCCGCCGGATCCGCCGCGCGCCCCAGGCCGGGCCGGTGGGCGGCCGGTACGGGGACAGATCGTGGGCGTCGATGAGCCGCGCACGGGCGTCGAGCGCGGCGCGCAGCCGTTCCTCGGTGGGGGAGGGAGTGCTCATCGGGCCGCCTCCAGCAGCTTCTCCAGGGTGACGAGCGCACGGCTCGCGGTCGACTTCACGGTGCCTCGGGAGACGCCCAGCGCCTCGGCTATCTGGGCCTCGGTCAGCTCCGACCAGTAGCGCAGCACCAGCACCTCGCGCTGGCGCGGGGTGAGCCGCGCCAGCGCGTCGAGGACCTGCCGGTGTTCCTCGGCGAGCAGCAGCGGCTCGTCCACGGGCGCCCCCGGCCCCTGGTACGGCGGGGTGTACGCGCGTGCCGTACGCCGTCGGCGCAGCACCGAGCGGGCGGCGTTGACCACGGCGGTGTGCAGATAGGCGTGGGCGTCCTGGAGGCTGTCCAGCTTTGAGCCGTGGCGGCGGCAGACGGCGGCGAAGGCGTCCTGGACGACATCCTCGGCGGTGTGCAGGTCGTCCACCAGGAAGACCGCCAGCCGGATCATGTCCAGCCGCCGGGCCCGGTACAGGTCGGCCAGGGTCGGGCCGGGCTCCCCGCCGCCCCGGCCGCCCACCGCCCGCAGCACCCGCGGCCGCCGCCCGGCGCGCGGTGTCTCCACCGGCGGTGTCGAGGCGGTCGTCCGGGCACGGCGGAGCAGCCGGGCCCACCAGGGCAGCCGGGCCCACCAGGGCAGGACAAGAGTGAGCTGCATCGTCCTCGTTCACCTCATCGGTGCGGCGGGACCGGCTCCGGATCCGGCCCCGCCCCACCCCTGGTCGACGGCTAGCGGCTGGGCTTGGTGTGCGGCGGGGTCGCGCCGGGCTTGGTGGGCTCCGGCGCGGTGGTGGGCGGCAGCGTGGGCGCGGGCTTGGTGGGCGCGGGCGTGCTGGCCGGAGGCTTGGTCGGCTCCGGCTTGCTGGTGGGCGGCTTCGTGGGCTCGGGCACGCTGGTGGGCGGCAGGGTCGGCTCGGGCCTGCTGGTGGTCGGCGGCTTCGTGGGCTCCGGCTTGCTGGTGGTCGGAGGCTTGGTCGGCTCCGGCTTCGAGGTCGCCGACGGGGCCGGCTTGGCCGGGCCGGAGTGGTCGGAGGTGGCCGCCTGGGCGGCGATGCCCCCGCCCACGATCAGGGCGACTCCGGCGGCCGACCCCACGATCCAGGGGCGCAGACGGCGGTTCGGCTTCTTGGCGCGGACGTGCTGCATACGGAACGACTCCAGATAAGGATTGAGCGAACGCTGAAGGGCGAGGCGTGCGCCGAGGATCCGAGGACCACGAGGACTACGAGGACCCGAGGACCACGAGGACCCGAGGACCACGAGGACCCGTTCCGGAACCCGCCTTCAACCCACCAGACGTGCGGCCCCACCCGAGGTTGTCGCGCCCCGGAAAAATCTTTCGCCGATCGCCGTGCAACCGTTCCGGCCCTTGGCGGGTCGTACCTGGCATCGGGCTTCCGGGGGGGGATCCGGGGGGGGATTCGAGAGGAAGCCCGGGGAGGGGAGAACGAGGGGCCCGGACCACGGCCGGGCCCCTCGAAACGTCACACCGTGAGAACGTCACACCCTCAGAACGGCACCCCGCACCGCAGCAGTACGTTCGCGTACGGCCGCGCCTCGCCCGTACGCACCACCAGCCGCGCCCCCGCCGTCAGCGTCTTCAGCTCCTCGTGCGGGACCAGATCCAGCGCGGGAGCCGGGAAGAGGCGGTCGAGCAGGGCGGTCGCCCCGGGGTTGTGGTCGCGCACCTCCCGCGCCGCCGTGGCCCCTTCGACCACCAGCTCGTCCAGCAGCCCGGTGAGCACCCGCTCGAACGACGGCACCCCGGCCGTGAAGGCGAGGTCCACCACGAACGGCCCGTCCGGTATCGGCAGGCCCGCGTCGCACACCATCACCGTGTCGGTGTGGCCCAACAGGGCGATGCCCGCGCTCAGATGGCGGTTGAGGATCCCGGACCGCTTCACAGCGCCGCCACCTCCTCGGCGCTCGGAAAGGACGCCTGCGCCCCGGCCCGGGTCACCGCGGCCGCGCCCACGCGCACCGCGAACCGCACCGCCGTCACCAGGTCGTCGCCGACGCCGAGGCGCCAGGCGAGCGCGCCGGTGAAGGCGTCCCCCGCGCCCGTGGTGTCCACGGCGGTCACCGCGGGGCTGGGCACCAGCACCGTACGGTCGCCGTCGGCGGCCAGCGCGCCCTCGCCGCCCAGGGTCACCACGACCGAGCGCGGACCGCGCGAGAGCAGGGCGTCGGCCCACTCCTCGGGGTCGTCGGAGGACCCCACCTGATCGTCGCTCAGCAGGAACCGCGCCTCGTGCTCGTTGACCACCAGCGGATCACAGGCGGCCAGCACATCGTTGGGCAGCGGCGCGACCGGCGAGGGGTTGAGCACCACCCGCGGCCCGGGGCGGCCGCCGAAGCCCGCGGCCGCCGTGCGGACCACCTCGGCGACCGACTCCAGGGGGATCTCCAGCTGCACCGAGACCACCCGCGCCGCGGCCAGCAGGCGTAGCGAGGCCTGGACGTCGCCGGGGGTCAGCCGGGCGTTGGCCCCCTGGGAGACCACGATGCTGTTGTCGCCCGAGGGGTCCACCGTGATCAGCGCGACCCCGGTGGGCGCGCTGCCGACCAGCACGCCCACCGTGTCGACCCCGGCCGACCGCTGCGAGTCCAGCAGCAGTTGGCCGTAGTCGTCGTCGCCGACCCGGGCCAGCAGGGCCGTCCGGGCCCCCAGCCGGGCGGCGGCGACGGCCTGGTTGGCGCCCTTGCCGCCCGGGTGGACCACCAGGTCGGACCCGAGGACCGTCTCACCGGGCCCGGGGCGGCGGTCGACTCCGATCACCAGATCGGCGTTGGCCGACCCCACGACCAGCAGTTCGTAGTCGTGCATCCGCACGTCCTTTCGTTTGTCACTTCGCGGTGACGACCTTCACCGGCACCTTCACCGTGCCGTCGATCTTCTGCCCCTTGGCGGCCTTGACGGCGTTCTCCACCACCATCCGGCCCAACTCCTTCGGCTGCTGGGCGACGGTCGCGGCGAGGGTGCCGTTCTCGACGGCCTTGAGCCCGTCCGGGGTGCCGTCGAAGCCGACGACCGCGACGGACTTGCCCGCCTTGGACCCGAGCGCCTTGACCGCGCCGAGCGCCATCTCGTCGTTCTCGGCGAAGATCCCGTCGATGCCGGGGTGGCCCTGGAGCAGGTTGGTGGTCACATCGAGCCCCTTGGCCCGGTCGAAGTCGGCGGTCTGCTTGCCGACGACCTTGATGTCCGGGTACGCCTTCAGGCCCTCCGCGAAGCCCTTACCGCGCTCACGCGAGGCCGAGGTGCCGGGGGTGCCCTGCAGCACCAGGATCGTGCCCTTCTTTCCGAGCCGCTCGGCGAGCGTCTTCGCGGCCAGCTTGCCCCCCGTGATGTTGTCGGAGGCCACCAGGGTCGCGATCTTCGCCTTGTTGACGCCGCGGTCGGCGGCGAGCACCGGGATGCCCGCCTTGTCGGCGGCCCGGACGGACGGGCCCGCGGCATCGGAGTCGACCGGATTGATGATGATCGACTTCATGTTCTGGCTGGTGAAGTTCTGGATCTGATTGGCCTGCTGGGAGGCGTCGTTCTGGGCGTCGGTGACCGTAAGGCTGACACCGGCGCGCTTGGCCTCCTCCTGGGCGCCCGCCTTCAGCTGCACGAAGAAGGGGTTGTTCAGGGTGGAGACCGACAGACCGACCTTGGTGGACGCGCCCCCGGAGGAGCCGGAGCGCCAGACGGAGGCGCCGAAGGCGATGGCGGCGACGACCACGGCGGCCAGCGCGAACTTGCCCGCGTTGACGGCCTTCTTACGGCCGCCACCGGACGGCCCGCCCGCCGCGGCCCCGGGCGCGCCCGGCCCGGCCCCGGCGCGCCGGCGCACCGTGTCCAGCAGCACCGCGAGCGCGATGACGACACCGATGACGACCTGCTGCCAGAAGGCGGACACCTCCAGCAGGTTGAGCCCGTTGCGCAGCACCGCGAGGATCAGCGCGCCGATGAGCGTGCCGGACGCCTTACCGACGCCACCGGACAGGCTGGCGCCGCCGATGACCACCGCGGCGATCGCGTCGAGCTCGTAGCCGACCGCCGCCTGGGGCTGCGCGGAGGACAGCCGGGAGGCGAGCACGATGCCCGCGACGGCCGCGAAACCGCCGGAGAGCGCGTAGATGACCAGCTTCTGGCGGGTCACCCGGATACCGGAGAGCCGGGCCGCCTCCTCGTTGCCGCCGATCGCGTACATCGCCCGGCCGGGGTACGTACGGCCCAGCACCCCCGCGGTGATCAGGCCCATCACGACCATCACGATCACCGGGACGGGCAGCCAGCCGCCGAGCGTGTCGCCGAGGCCCGACACCGAGTCGGGGACGGCTATCGGGCTGCCCTGGGAGATCACCAGGGCCAGGCCGCGGCCGATCGACAGCATCGCGAGCGTGGCGATGAACGGCGGCAGCTTCCCGAAGGCGACCAGCGCCCCGCTGACCAGGCCGCAGGCGACACCGGTGGTGAGCGCCAGGAGCGCCGCGAACCAGACCGGCAGCCCCTGTGAGGTCGCGGACCACGCGAGCACGGTGGCGGACAGCGCGGCCACCGAGCCGACCGAGAGGTCGATGCCCGCGGAGACGATGACGAAGGTGACGCCGAAGGCGAGGATCGCGGTGACCGCCGCCTGGACGCCGACGTTGAGGAGATTGTCGGTGGTGAGGAAGTCGCCGGACAGCAGCGCCATGGCGGCCACCAGCAGCACCAGGGCGCTCAGGGCGCCGTTGTCGAGCAGCAGGCGGCGCAGCGCCGCCGAGCCCCCGGGGTCCTTCGTGGCGTCAATCGTGTCAGTGGCCACGGGAGCCCTCCTTTTCCTTGCCGCCGACCTCTTCGTCGGCGTCCTTGACGTCCTTCACTGCCAGGGCCATCACGGCGTCCTGGGTCGCGTCGTGCGCGGTCAGCTCGCCCGCGATCCGGCCCTGGGCCATGACCAGCACCCGGTCGCTCATCCCCAGCACCTCGGGCAGATCGCTGGAGATCATCAGCACGGCGTGGCCGGACGCGGTGAGTTCGTTGATGAGCCGGTAGATCTCGACCTTGGCGCCCACGTCGATCCCGCGGGTCGGCTCGTCGAGGATGAGCACCTTGCTGTCGGCGAGCAGCCACTTGCCGATGACGACCTTCTGCTGGTTGCCGCCGGAGAGGGTGCGCACCCGCTGGTCGAGACCGGCCATCCGGACGGCCAGCCGCTCGGCGACACCGGCCGCCGAGCGCCGCTGGGCGGCCCGGTCCACCAGCCCGGCGCGGGTGGCGGCGCGCAGGGTGACCAGGCCCAGGTTCTCCTGCACGGAGCCGTCCAGGACCAGGCCCTGGCCCTTGCGGTCCTCGGGGACGAGGCCGATCCCGGCCCGCATGGCGGCCACCACGTCATGGCCGGGCAGCGGGCGGCCGAGCACCTCGACGGAGCCGGAGTCGTACGGGTCGGCGCCGAACAGCGCCCGGACGACCTCCGTACGGCCCGCGCCGACCAGCCCGGCCAGGCCCACCACCTCCCCGGCCCGCACCTCGAAGCCGATGTCCTGGAAGCTGCCGTTCCGGGTGAGCCCCCGGACCTTCAGCAGGGGCTCACCGGCGTCCCCGCGCTCGCGCGGGTACTGCTGCTCGATGGAGCGGCCCACCATCAGCCGCACCAGCTCGTCCTGGTCGGTGCTCGCCGGGACCTGGGTGACGCTGCGGCCGTCGCGCAACACGGTGACCCGGTCGCCCAGGGCGGCGATCTCCTCCAGGTGGTGGGTGATGAAGACGACGCCCACCCCGTCCGCGCGCAGCCTGCGCACGATCCGGAAGAGCTTGTCGACCTCCTCGGTGGTGAGCACGGCGGTCGGCTCGTCCATGATCAGGACGCGGGCCTCCAGGCTCAGCGCCTTGGCGATCTCCACCATCTGCAGCCGGGCGATGCCGAGGTCGCGGACGCGGGTCCGGGGCGAGACGTCCACCCCGACCCGGGCCAGCAGCTCGGCGGCCCGCGCGTCCATGGCCTTGCGGTCGATCATGCCGAAGCGGCGCGGCTGGCGGCCCAGGAAGATGTTCTCGGCCACGGTCAGGTCCGGGACGAGGTTGAACTCCTGGTAGATGGTGGCGATCCCGAGCCGCTCGGCGTCCTGCGCGCTGGTGATCCGCACCGGCTCGCCGTCGACCAGGATCCGCCCGCCGTCGGGGCGGTGGGCGCCCGAGACCATCTTGATCAGCGTGGACTTGCCCGCGCCGTTCTCGCCCAGGAGGACATGCACTTCGCCCCGGCGCAGATCGAAGTCCACCCCGTCCAGCGCCACCACCCCGGGGAAGGTCTTACGGACCCCCTCCAGGCGCAGCAGCTCCGCCCCGGCGCCACCCGTGGACGCGCCCTCCGGCGCCGGACCATGAGAGCCGGTGGCCGCGTTCGGCGCCGCCGAGGGAGCCGCCTCGGCGGCACGGGGGGAGGACGGCTCGGGATCGGAACTCATGGCTTGCTCCCTTCGGGCTCGCCGCACGAGCGGCGGGTGACCAGACGGGCGGACAGGGTCACCGACTCGGCGGGCCGCCCCTCGACGAGATCGATCAGCGCCGTCACGGCGGCACGGCCGAGCGCCCCGGTCGGCTGGGCGATGGCGGTGATCGGCGGATCGGTGTGGACGAACCAGGGGATGTCGTCGAACGCGGCGAGCGCCACGTCGTCCGGCACCCGCAGGCCCCGCGCGCGGATCTCGTCCATCGCGCCGAGCGCCATCAGGTTGTCCGCGGCGAAGACGGCGTCCGGGGGGTGCGGCAGATCGAGGAAGCGGGCGGTCACCCGGCGGCCGCTGTCGGCCTGGAAGTCCCCCTGGCCGATGTGGTCCTCGTGCAGCTCCAGGCCGAACTCGCGCAGCGCGGAGCGGAAGGCGTCCACCCGCTCGCGTCCGGTCGTGGTGGCCGCGGGGCCCGCGATGATCGCGACCCGGCGGTGGCCCAGGGCGCACAGATGGGCCACCAGAGCGCGGATGGCTCCCCGCCCGTCGGTGCGGATCACCGGCACCCGGTCCAGGCCCTCGTCCTCGATCCAGCGGTCGACGAAGACCATGGGGGTCCCGGCGCGGGCGGCGGCCAGCATCATCGGGGAGCCGCCGTCGGTGGGGCTGACCAGCAGTCCGTCTATGCGGCGGTCCATCAGGGTGCGCACATGGTGGTCCTGGAGGTCGGGCCGCTCGTCGGCGTTGCCGATGACCACGCTGTAGTCCAGCTCGCGGGCGGCGTCCTCGACCGAGCGGGCCAGTTCGGTGAAGAAGGGATTCAGCACATCGCTGATGACCAGCCCCAGGGTCCGGGTCTGGTCGGTGCGCAGCGAGCGGGCCACCGCGTTGGGGCGATAGCCGAGGTCGGCGACCGCGGCGAGCACCCGTTCGCGGGTGTCCGCGCGGACGGAGGGGTGGTCATTGAGCACCCGTGAGACCGTCGCCACGGAGACCCCGGCACGCCGCGCCACATCCTTGATGGCCGGCATCGTCCACCTCCTTGTGGAATCGATTACATGAGATTGGAATCGATTACATGGATGGAGGCAAGGGGTCGGCCCCTGGTGAAACCGGATCGTGATATTCCGCCACGGGCCACACGCGCGCGTTCTTCCCCGCGGGCGTTTCCGCGGGCGTTTCCGCGGGCGTTTCCGCGGGCGTGCTCGTGGGCGTGCTCACGGGCGTTCCACAGGCGTGCTCATGGGCGTTCCCACGGGCGTTGTCCACAGGCCCGAACCGCCTGTCGGCTCCCGGCGGTACGGTCGAGGCATGCTCAAACTCGCGGTGCTGGAAGGGGTCCTGGAGCGGATCACCTATGCCAATGAGGAGAACGGCTACACGGTCGCGCGGGTCGACACCGGCCGTGGCTCCGGCGATCTGCTCACCGTCGTCGGCGCGCTGCTGGGCGCCCAGCCGGGCGAGTCGCTGCGGATGGAGGGCCGCTGGGGTTCCCATCCGCAATATGGCAAACAGTTCACGGTCGAGAACTACCAGACCGTCCTCCCCGCCACCGTCCAGGGCATCCGGCGCTATCTCGGCTCCGGGCTGATCAAGGGCATCGGCCCCCGGATCGCCGACCGGATCACCGAGCACTTCGGCATCGACACCCTCGACGTCATCGAACAGGAGCCCAAGCGGCTGGTCGAGGTCCCCGGCCTCGGCCCCAAGCGCACCAAGATGATCGCCGCCGCCTGGGAGGAGCAGAAGGCCATCAAGGAGGTGATGGTCTTCCTCCAGGGGGTCGGCGTCTCCACCTCCATCGCGGTGCGGATCTACAAGAAGTACGGGGATGCGTCGATTTCGGTCGTGAAGAACGAGCCGTACCGGCTGGCGGCCGACGTCTGGGGCATCGGCTTCCTCACCGCCGACAAGATCGCCCAGTCGGTCGGCATCCCCCATGACAGCCCCGACCGGGTGAAGGCCGGTCTGCAGTACGCGCTGTCGCAGTCCGCCGACCAGGGCCACTGCTATCTCCCCGAGGAGAAACTCATCGCGGACGCGGTTAAGTTGCTCCAGGTGGACACCGGCCTGGTCATCGACTGCCTGGGCGAGCTCGCGGCCGAGGACGAGGGCGTGGTGCGCGAGCCGGTCCCGGGCCCGGAGGACGGCGAGCCGGTCTCCGCCGTCTATCTGGTGCCCTTCCACCGCGCCGAGATCTCCCTCGCGGGCCAGGTGCTGCGGCTGCTGCGCACCGAGGAGGACCGGCTGCCCGCCTTCCGGGGCGTGGACTGGGACAAGGCGCTGGGCTGGCTGGCCGGCCGCACCGGGGCCGACCTCGCCCCCGAGCAGAGCCAGGCGGTGCGGCTCGCGCTGACCGAGAAGGTCGCGGTGCTCACCGGCGGGCCGGGTTGCGGCAAGTCCTTCACCGTGCGGTCCGTGGTGGAGCTGGCCCGCGCCAAGAAGGCCAAGGTGGTGCTCGCGGCGCCCACCGGCCGGGCCGCCAAGCGGCTGTCCGAGCTGACCGGCGCCGAGGCGTCCACCGTCCACCGCCTGCTGGAGCTCAAGCCCGGCGGGGACGCGGCGTACGACAGGGACCGCCCGCTCGACGCGGACCTGGTGGTGGTCGACGAGGCGTCCATGCTCGATCTGCTGCTGGCCAACAAGCTGGTCAAGGCGGTCCCGCCCGGTGCCCATCTGCTCTTCGTCGGCGATGTGGACCAGTTGCCCAGCGTGGGCGCCGGGGAGGTGCTGCGCGATCTGCTGGCCCCCGGCAGCCCCGTCCCGGCGGTGCGGCTGACCCGGATCTTCCGCCAGGCCCAGCAGTCCGGGGTGGTCACCAACGCCCACCGGATCAACGAGGGGGTGCCGCCGGTCACCCAGGGCCTGTCGGATTTCTTCCTCTTCGTCGAGGACGACACCGAGGAGGCCGGGCGGCTCACGGTCGATGTCGCGGCCCGCCGCATCCCCGCGAAGTTCGGCCTCGACCCCCGCCGTGACGTGCAGGTTCTGGCCCCGATGCACCGCGGCCCGGCGGGCGCCGGCACGCTCAACGGACTGCTTCAGCAGGCCATCACCCCGGCCCGCCCGGACCTCCCCGAGCGCCGCTTCGGAGGCCGGGTCTTCCGGGTCGGCGACAAGGTGACCCAGATCCGTAACAATTATGAGAAAGGGGCCAACGGGGTCTTCAACGGCACGGTTGGCGTCGTCACCTCACTCGACACCGATGAGCAGCGGCTGACCGTGCGGACGGACGAGGACGAGGAGGTACCGTACGACTTCGACGAGCTGGACGAGCTGGCTCATGCCTATGCGGTGACCATCCACCGGTCACAGGGCAGTGAGTACCCGGCCGTCGTGATCCCGGTGACCACCGGGGCCTGGATGATGCTGCAGCGCAACCTCCTGTACACGGCCGTGACCCGTGCCAAGCGCCTCGTGGTGCTGGTGGGCTCGCGCCGTGCGCTGGGGCAGGCGGTGCGCACGGTCTCGGCGGGCAGGCGCTGCACCGCGCTGGATCACCGACTCGGCGGCGATGTGACAGTCGAGCGTGTCAGATGGGTTTCCGAACGATGACGAACGGGGCAGGATGGCCGTGAAGGCGGCACTGAGTGCCGCCAAAAGGCTCTTCGGCCGACCCCGAGTGCACGTTCGCTACCCGAGTAGGGGAAGGTGGGGGGAGTCAGGGCACCTCGAAGAAGAGAACCAGACGTCGGTGAGGGATGACGTGAGCGACAACTCTGTAGTACTGCGGTACGGGGACGGCGAGTACACCTACCCGGTGGTCGACAGCACCGTCGGCGACAAGGGCTTCGATATCGGCAAGCTGCGCGCCCAGACCGGTCTGGTGACCCTGGACTCCGGTTACGGCAACACCGCCGCGTACAAATCCGCGATCACCTATCTGGACGGTGAGCAGGGCATCCTGCGCTACCGCGGCTACCCCATCGAGCAGCTGGCGGAGCGCGCCTCCTTCCTGGAGACCGCCTTCCTGCTGATCAACGGGGAGCTGCCGACCGTCGATGAACTGGCGGCCTTCCGTGAGGACATCACCCGCCACACGCTGCTGCACGAGGACGTCAAGCGGTTCTACGACGGCTTCCCGCGTGACGCCCACCCGATGGCGATGCTGTCCTCCGTGGTCAGCGCGCTGTCGACCTTCTACCAGGACAGCCACAACCCCTTCGACGAGAAGCAGCGCAACCTCTCGACGATCCGGCTGCTGGCCAAGCTGCCGACCATTGCCGCCTATGCGTACAAGAAGTCGGTCGGCCACCCCTTTGTCTACCCGCGCAATGACCTCGGCTATGTCGAGAACTTCCTCCGGATGACCTTCTCGGTCCCCGCGCAGGAGTACGACCTCGACCCGATCGTGGTCTCGGCGCTCGACAAGCTGCTGATTCTGCACGCGGACCACGAGCAGAACTGTTCGACCTCCACGGTCCGGCTGGTCGGGTCCTCGCAGGCCAATATGTTCGCCTCCATCTCGGCGGGCATCAACGCCCTGTGGGGCCCCCTGCACGGCGGCGCCAACCAGTCCGTGCTGGAGATGCTCGAGGGCATCCAGGCTTCGGGCGGCGACGTCGACACCTTCATCCGCAAGGTGAAGAACAAGGAAGACGGCGTGAAGCTCATGGGCTTCGGGCACCGCGTCTACAAGAACTTCGACCCCCGGGCGAAGATCATCAAGTCGGCGGCGCACGATGTCCTCTCCGCGCTCGGCAAGTCCGACG
Organism: Streptomyces sp. 5-10; assembly: GCF_014712245.1. Taxonomy (NCBI): domain Bacteria; kingdom Bacillati; phylum Actinomycetota; class Actinomycetes; order Kitasatosporales; family Streptomycetaceae; genus Streptomyces; species Streptomyces sp. 5-10. Next base: position 38,880 of record NZ_JACVYG010000048.1, on the reverse strand, counting down.
AGCTGCTCGACATCGCGCTCAAGCTGGAGGAGCACGCGCTCGCGGACGACTACTTCGTGGAGCGCAAGCTCTACCCGAACGTGGACTTCTACACCGGTCTGATCTACCGGGCGATGGGCTTCCCCACGGAGATGTTCACCGTGCTGTTCGCGCTCGGCCGGCTGCCGGGCTGGATCGCCCAGTGGCACGAGATGATCAAGGAACCGGGCTCCCGCATCGGCCGCCCCCGCCAGATCTACACGGGTGTGGTGGAGCGCGACTTCGTCCCGGTCGAAGAGCGCTGACCCTCGCTTCTCCGGTGCCCCCGTGTCCCGCTAGGGCCGGGGGCACTTTGCGTATTGGGGTGCTTGGTCCCCGGCCGGGTACCCCTCTGGAACGGGCGGGCACGTTCGCGTCTCCGGGCTCCGGGGTCTTCCGGCTGGGGGTACCTCCCAGCGGTAGCTGGGGGCGAGCCGAAGGGGCGCGTCGCTGTCGTAAGGGAGAGCGCGCGCAGGGCCCGAGCACGGTCGACCGTCGACAGCGACTTTTGCGCCCCGGCGGGGGCACCTCCCAGCGGTAGCTGGGGGAGAACCGAGCCCAAAAAAAGGGGACCGGGTGCCAGAAGCGCCCCGCTGTCGATCCCCCCACGGGTCGGAGCGGGGCGCTTCCCTTGCCCCGGAGCGGATTCCCCCCACGGGATCCGGCCGGGCGTCCACGGGCCCTTGCGGGCCGTTTGGTGACGCGATCTGCCGGGACGCGTACCTACGGGAGGGCCGCTCAAAGCTCCCCGAGTACGTCGTCCCGGCTACGCGTAGCAGGATCCGTCCCCCAAGACGTATCCCCACCGTCCCATTAGACTCGCGACCCCCCTAGATGGTTACGTTGGGTTGTCTGTGATCTGCGTCTCTTGCCATAAGGGCCATAGAAGGGCAAGAGCCTCGATTTGAAGATCGAGGCTCCGCCGTATGGGTGTTGTGCGGCTTATGGGGACTTGGTGAATCTATGTGGACGGCGTGAAGGTCCGCAGTCGCAGACTGTTCGTCACCACGAACACGGACGAGAACGCCATCGCGGCTCCCGCGATCATCGGGTTCAGCAGCCCGGCCGCCGCGAGCGGCAGCGCGGCGACGTTGTAGCCGAAGGCCCAGAAGAGGTTGCCCTTGATGGTGCCGAGGGTTCGGCGCGCCAGCCGGATCGCGTCCGCCGCCACCCGCAGATCGCCCCGGACCAGGGTCAGATCCCCGGACTCGATGGCCGCGTCCGTGCCCGTGCCCATCGCGAGCCCGAGGTCGGCGGTGGCGAGGGCGGCCGCGTCGTTGACCCCGTCGCCCACCATGGCGACCGTACGGCCCTCGTCCCGCAGCCGCTTCACCACGTCTACCTTGTCCTGCGGCAGCACCTCGGCGATGACGTCGTCGATGCCGACGTCGCGGGCCACCGCCTCGGCGACCAGCCGGTTGTCGCCTGTCAGCAGGATCGGGGTGAGGCCGAGCGCCCGCAGCTGGGCGACCGCCTCGGCGCTGGTCTCCTTGACGGCGTCGGCCACCAGGAGGACGCCGCGCGCCTCGCCGTCCCAGGCCACCGCGACCGCCGTCTGCCCCTCGGACTCGGCCGCCGCCTTGGCGGCCGCGAGGTCCTCGGGCAGCTCGATGGCCCGGGCGCCGAGCAGCTTCTCGCGGCCGACCAGTACCGCGTGGCAGTCCACCGTGCCCTGGACGCCGAGGCCGGGCTCGGAGCGGAAGTCCGCGGGCGCCGGGAGGTCGCCGATCCGCTCGGCCGCGCCGTCCGCGATGGCCCGCGCGATCGGGTGCTCGGAGGCGTGCTCCAGGGCGCCCGCGAGCCGCAGCAGCTCCCGCTCGTCCACTCCGGGCGCCGTGACGGCCCCGCGCAGCCGCATCTGCCCGGCCGTCACCGTGCCGGTCTTGTCCAGGACGACGGTGTCCACCCGGCGCGTGGACTCCAGCACCTCGGGCCCCTTGATCAGGATGCCCAGCTGGGCGCCGCGGCCGGTGCCGACCATGAGCGCGGTCGGGGTGGCCAGGCCCAGGGCGCAGGGGCAGGCGATGATCAGGACGGCGACGGCCGCGGTGAAGGCGGCGGCCGCGTCGCCCGTGGTGAACAGCCAGCCCAGCAGGGTGCCGACGGCGATCAGCAGCACGATCGGCACGAAGATCCCCGAGACCCGGTCGGCGAGCCGCTGCACCTCGGCCTTGCCGTTCTGCGCGTCCTCGACCAGCTTGGCCATGCGGGACAGCTGGGTGTCCGTGCCGACCCGGGTGGCCTCGACCACGATCCGGCCCGACGCGTTGACGGTCGCGCCCGCCACCGTGTCGCCGACCCCCACGTCCACCGGCACCGACTCGCCGGTCAGCATCGAGGCGTCCACGGCGGAGGAGCCCTCGATCACCGTGCCGTCGGTGGCGATCTTCTCGCCGGGGCGCACCACGAAGCGGTCACCGACGGCCAGCTCGCCGACGGGGATCCGTACCTCTCGTCCTCCGCGCAGCACCGCCACGTCCTTGGCGCCGAGCTCCAGCAGCGCGCGCAGCGCCGCGCCCGCCCGCCGCTTGGACCTCGCCTCCAGGTAGCGGCCGAGGAGGATCAGCGCGGTCACCCCGGCCGCCGCCTCCAGATAGATCGAGGACGATCCGTCGGTGCGGGAGACGGTGAGGTCGAAGCCGTGCCGCATACCGGGCATGCCCGCGTGGCCGAAGAACAGCGCCCACACGGACCAGCCGAGGGCCGCCAGGGTGCCGATCGAGACGAGGGTGTCCATGGTGGCCGCGCCGTGCCGGGCGTTCGTCCAGGCGGCCTTGTGGAAGGGCGCGCCGCCCCAGACGACGACCGGCGCGGCGAGGGTGAGCGAGAGCCACTGCCAGTTGTCGAACTGGAGGGACGGCACCATCGCCAGCACCACGACGGGCAGGGACAGCGCGAGGGAGACGAGCATGCGGTGGCGCAGGGAGTCCGGTGCGGCCTCGCCGCGTGGGTCGGCCTCCGGCGCGCCGGCGCCCTCGGGGGCGCGGGGCTCGGGCACGGCGGGGCGCGGTTCCTCGGCGGTGTACCCGGTTTTGACGACGGTGGCGATCAGGTCGGCGACCTCGATCCCCGCGCCGTAGGACACCTTGGCCTTCTCGGTGGCGAAGTTCACCGTGGCGGTGACGCCGTCGAGCCGGTTGAGCTTCTTCTCGACGCGGGCGGCGCAGGACGCACAGGTCATCCCGCCGATGGCGAGCTCGACCTGCGAGGGCCCGCCGGCCGTCGCCGTGGTGTCGGCGGCGGACCCGGCGGGGGGTGCCGTGCTGGTCATGTCTGGTCTCCTGGGAGGAGGGCCGGGCCGTGCGGCGACTGTATGAGCAGGGCGGCACGGTCCGGCGGGGGTTTGGTGGGGGCTCGCTCAGGCCCGGCCGGCGAGCTCGTAGCCCGCCTCGTCCACGGCGGCGCGGACGCTCTCGTCGTCCAGCGGGGCGGCCGAGACCACGGTGACCTGTCCGGTGGACGCCACGGCCTTGACGGAGCTGACGCCGTCGAGGGCGCCGATCTCCTCGGCGACGGCGCCTTCGCAGTGGCCGCAGGTCATGCCGGTCACCTGGTAGACGGTGGTGACTGCCTCGGAGCTCATGGGTTCTCCTGTGTGGGGTGAGCGTGACGGTCGGTGTGCGGGAGGCACCGGAATGCCCCAGCGTCTCCTGACGATCCCCACTCTATACCCCTAGGGGGTATGGACGGAAGTCGGTGGTGCGCCGGTTGGTGACGGGTGCGGCGCGCCCGCGCGCACCCCTCCGCGGCCCGGGGCGGGGGAGGGGTGCGCGACGAGGGTGTGGCGCGGGGGTCAGGGCTGGGCGGGGATTCCCTCGGTGCCGAGCACCGGGGCGAGATAGCCGTACAGGGCGGTCTTCAACTCCGCGATGTACGCCTCCCGTTCGGTGCCCTCATGGCCGAGGATCAGCACCAGCCCGGCCTTGAACAGGGCGAACGCCATGTTCGCGGTGTGGGTGCGGCGCTCGGGGGAGAGGTCGGGGTTGCGGACGCCGATCAGCTCGTTGATGCGGTCCTGGATCGAGTCGTGCAGGGCGGCGTGCTCTTCGAGGAAGTGGCCGGGCGTGTCGGAGGACTGGAGCAGGGTCAGGAAGGCGGGGTTCGCGCAGTTGAACTCGATCATCGGGTCGAGGACCGCGTCGAGCAGTTCGCGCAGCGGCAGCGCGGCGTTCTCGAGGGTGAAGACCACCCCGTGGGTCTCCACCATCCGGCGGTTGAGGCGCTCGCCGAGCTCGACGGCGATGGCCTCCTTGTTCGGGAAGAACTGGTACAGCGTGCCGGGGGAGACCCCGGCCTCGCGGGCGATGGCGTTGGTGCTGGCCGAGGTGTAGCCGGTGCGGCAGAAGACGCTGGCGGCGGCGTCGAGCAGCTGCTGGATCCGGCGCTCGCCGCGTGCCTGTCTGCGGCGCGGCTTCGCCGTCTCGTCGGACTGGTCCGCCTTGCTCTCGCTCACCTGTTTTCCCCGGCTCTCCGTGTTCGATTGACAAACACGAGTGGCCGCTCGCATTCTTGAGAAACGCGAGCGGTCGCTCGTGTTTGCCGTCCATGGTAATCAGCGACCCGTGCTGCCTACGGACATTTGGTGGCGGCATGGGGCACAGGTGAAGGGGACACCGCGCCATGACCGATGTCAACCGCCCACCCGAGGACCGGATCGGAGGGTGGACCCGCCTGGTCACGGCGCGTCCTCGGCTGTCCCTGCTGATCGCTCTGATCTTCACCGCGCTGGCCGTCGTAGCGGGGAGTGGGGTCGCCGACCGGATGGGAAGCGGCGGCTGGGAGGACCCGGCGTCCGAGTCCGCGTATGCCACCAAGGCGCTGGAGAAGCGCTTCCCCGCCTCCCAGCCCAATCTGGTCCTGCTCGTCGACAGCGGTAAGAAGACCGTGGACGATCCGGCCGTCGCCGCCGAGGCCCGGGCACTGGCCAAGAAGCTCTCCGGCGAGAGGGCGGTCACCGGGGTCACCTCGTACTGGGCCACCGGCGCGCCCTCGCTGCGGGCCCGTGACCGGGGCGAGGCGATCATCGCCGCGCGGATCCTGGGCGACGAGTCGGCCGCGGGCAAGGCACTGGAGCGCATAGCGCCCCACTACCGGGGCGCCCACGGCCCGGTCGAGGTGCGGGTCGGCGGGATGGTGGCCGTCCGCCATGAGCTGCAGTCCACCATCCAGGAGGATCTGCTGCGGGCCGAGATGATCGCCCTGCCCATCACCCTGGTGCTGCTCGTGATGGTCTTCGGCAGCGCCGTGGCCGCCCTGCTGCCGCTCGGCGTGGGCATCATCGCGATCCTCGGCACCGACGCGGTGCTGCGCGGGCTCACCGAGTTCACCGATGTCTCGGTCTTCGCGCAGAACCTGACCACCGCGCTCGGCCTCGGACTCGCCATCGACTACGCCCTGTTCATCGTGCGCCGCTTCCGCGAGGAGCTGGGCCGGGGCGCGGAGAAGCTGCCCGCCGTCGCGGCCACGCTGCGCACCGCCGGGCGCACCGTGCTCTTCTCGGCGCTGACCGTCGCCGCCTCGCTCGCCGCCATGCTCGTCTTCCCGCAGTACTTCCTGCGCTCCTTCGCCTACGCGGGGATCGCGGTGGTGCTGATCGCCGCCACCGCCGCCCTGGTGGTCCTGCCCGCGGCGCTCATCCTCCTGGGCGACCGGGTCAACGCACTGGACCTCACCCGGCTGCTGCGCCGCGGCCGCCCGGCCCGGGGCGGTGAGCCCGGAGCGGGCTGGGCGCGGCTCGCCCGGCTGGTGATGCGGCGCGCCCCGGTGTTCGCGCTGGCCACCGTCGCCGGTCTGGTCGCGCTGGGACTGCCGTTCCTGAGGGTGGAGCTCGGCACCGCGGACGACCGCCAGCTGCCGTCGAGCGCCGAGTCCCATGTGGTGCAGCAGCACATCCGGGAGGGGTTCCCCGGCGGCCCCGGGGGTGCGGTGGAGGTCCTCGCCGAGGGCGGCACCGGCACCAAGGCCCTCGCCGACTACAGCGCCAAGGTCTCCGCCCTGCCCCAGGTGCTGCGGGTGGACAGCCCGGCGGGCCGGTTCGCCGACGGGCGGCGGGTGGCCGAGCCGGGGCAGGCGGAGGCGGCGCGGCTGGCCGATGGCTCGGCGGAGATCACCGTGCAGCCCAAGGGCGAGGCCGTGGACGCCACCAGCCAGGACCTGGTGCGGACGATCCGCGCCCAGGAGCCGTCGTTCACCACCTCGGTGACCGGCACCGCCGCCGTCCTGGTGGACACCAAGGACTCCATAGCCGACCGGCTGCCCTGGGCCGCGGCCATCATCGTCGCCGTCACCCTGCTGCTGGTCTTCCTGCTCACCGGAAGCGTGCTGATACCGCTTCAGGCCGTGCTGCTCAACGCGCTCAGTCTGACCGCGATGTTCGGCGCGGTGGTGTGGGTCTTCCAGGACGGTCATCTGTCCGGTCCGCTCTCCTTCACCACCTCCGGCGATATCGAGACCACCCTGCCCGTCCTGATGTTCTGCGTCGCCTTCGGGCTCTCCATGGACTACGGGGTCTTCCTGCTCTCCCGGATCAAGGAGGAGTACGACCGCACCGGGGACCATCAGGCGGCGGTGGAGTTCGGGCTGCGGCGCACCGGCGGTCTGATCACGGCGGCGGCGCTGATCCTCGCCGTGGTGATGGTGGGCATCGGCACCTCGCGGGTCACCAACACCAAGATGCTGGGGCTGGGCATCGCCCTGGCCGTGCTGATGGACGCGATGGTGGTGCGCGGGCTGCTGGTGCCGGCGGTGATGAAGCTGACCGGCCGGGCCACCTGGTGGGCCCCGGGCCCGCTGCGCCGGCTGCACACCCGGTTCGGGCTGAGCGAGGGGGAGCCCACAGATGCCGCCATCGGCGGCGAGGCCGACGACCACCGGTGCGGCGGCAAGCGCGGCGGGCCTCACGGCGAGGGCGGGCCTCACGGCAAGGGCGGTCCTCACGGTGAGGACGGGGTTCACGGTGAGGACGGGGTTCGGGGAGAGGGGGAGAAGGCGCGGGACCGGGACCGGGTGAGCACGGGCCGCTGAGCAGGTCAGAGGAAGTCCGCTACGGTTCGGGCAGCGCCCCGAAGGGGCGCGGGGCCGTGTCGAGGTGCGGCTCCGCCGCGCGGCTGTGTCGATATGCGGCTCCGCCGCGTGGGACCAGCCATGACGGCGCCGCAGTCGGCCGACGACTCATCGCGACCCTTCCAGCGGAGCGCTTAGCGGCTCGCACGGACGTCGTGGCCGCACCGCTAGTCCTTCAGTCCTTGCCATCATCGCGCCGGGCGCGACGGTTGCCGGGTCTGCGGACCACCCAGGAGCGGATCGTATCCGCGTACCAATACGGCTTGCCGCCCTCCACATGATCGGGGGGCGGCAGCAGGCCGTGCTTGCGATAGGACCGTACGGTGTCGGTCTGCACACCGATATGTGCGGCGATCTCCTTGTACGACCACAGCCTCCGGTCGGTCATCTCTCATGCCCTTCCGCAGGGCGCCGCGGTCACGGCCCGGTGGGGCCGTCGGGGGAGCCACGGCGCGCCCGCTCAGTTCCATCAGCCTGTGCCCGGTCAACGACGCAGAGTGAAGGGCGGCCCGGGGCTGTTGAACACCTGTGACGGAGGCGTGTGGAGATGTGACCGCTGTGACGCACGAGTGACGCACCGGACGAGACCCGGTGGCCATGACCAGAGCGGGCCGGCCGTGGGGAGACGGCCGGCCCGCTGGGCGTCAGCTGGAGACGGGGCGTCAGCTGTAGAAGGCGGGGCGCTCGATCATCTCGACTGCCGTGCGCTGACCCGTGGCCTGGGCCCGGACCCCCGCCTCGCTGACGGCGGCCGCGGCATAGCCGTCCCAGGCGCTGGGGCCCTCGACCTCACCCCGCCGGGTGGCGTTGACCCAGCTCTGCACCTCGCGGTCGTACGCCTCCTCGAAGCGGGCCACGAAGTCGGGGGCGATCTCCCCGCCCCAGGTGCCGGGCCGGTTGACCAGCATCCCGTGGGCGTCGCCCACGCGGGCGGTGCCGCGCTCGCAGACCGCCTCCGCCTGCACCTGGTAGCCGAAGCCGCAGGTGGCGAAGATCTCCACATTGACGATCGCCCCGCCGGTGGTTTCGAAGACCACCAGCTGGGGGTCGCTGAGCGGTTCGGGCGACAGCGAGCTGGGAGTCGGCTTGAGCACGGTGATGGCGGCGATCTCCTGCTCCAGCAGCCAGCGCGACTGGTCCATCTCATGCACCACCGAGTCGGTGATCAGCATCTCGTTGGTGAAGTACGAGTGCACCGAGGCATTGCGGTGGCGGCAGTGCAGCAGCAGCGGGCGGCCCAGCTCGCCCCCGGCCAGCAGCGCCTTGAGCTTCATGAACTCGGTGTCGTAGCGCCGCATGAAGCCCACCTGCACCCGGCGGTGGCCCAGCCGCTGCTCGGCCTCCAGCACCCGCAGCGCGGACGCGGAGTCCGGGGTGAGCGGCTTCTCGCACAGCACCGGCAGATCGCGCTCGAACGCGCTGAGCAGCGCGGCCTCATGCGCGGGCCCCGGCGAGGCGATCAGCACCGCGTCCACGCCGGGCGCGGCCATCGCGGCGGCCGGGTCGGTGAACGCCTGACAGCCGTCGGCGGTGTCGGCGACCGCCTTGGCCCGCGCCTCGTCGATGTCGACCACGGCGGCCACCCGGGCGCCGCTGATCACATCGTTGATGCGGCGGACGTGGTCGGCGCCCATCTTGCCGGTCCCGATGACGGCGACCCCGAGCGTTCCCTGCTGGGTCATAGACTGCTCTCTCTTCTCTCTCTGCTCTCTGGACGGTTCGAAGGCCCGTGGGGCGAAGGCCCGTGGGACGAAAGCCCGGGTGGGCGAAGGCCCGTGGGGGGCGAAACGGAGGGGTGAGGGGTCAGGCGCCGCAGGAGCGCAGGAAGCGCCGGGTGCGCTCGGCGATGGGGAAGGGCTGGCCGGGCGGGCAGGGGTACATGTCCTGCTCCACGATGGCGAACAGGTCCACGTCCAGGTTCTGGGCCGCGGTCAGGACGGGGCCCAGCTCCGGAACGCCGTTCGGCGGTTCGCACATCACACCGCGCTGGACGGCGGGGCCGAACGGCACCCCGTTCTTGACCACATCGGCGAGGATCTCCGGGTCGACCTGCTTGAGGTGGAGATAGCCGATGCGCTCGCCGTAGGTCTCGATCAGCTTGACGCTGTCGCCGCCGCAGTAGGCGTAGTGGCCGGTGTCCAGACAGAGGTTGACCAGGTCCGCGTCGGTGGCGTCCAGGAAGCGGGCCACGTTCTCCTCGGTGTCGATATGGGTGTCGGCATGCGGGTGGACGACGATGTCGAGCCCGAAGCGCTCCCGCACCTCACGGCCGAGCCGCTCCATCCCGGTGGACAGATGGCGCCACTGTTCGGCGGTGAGCGTCGGGGGCTCGATCAGCTCGGCGGTCTTGTCGTCCCGCCAGAAGGAGGGGATGACCACGAGGTGCCCCGCGTTCATCGCCCGGGTCAGCTCGGCCACCTGGGAGACGTGCTCCCAGGTGGCGTCCCAGACCTCGGGGCCGCGGTGGAGCGAGGTGAAGACGGTGCCCGCGGAGACCGTGAGGCCGCGCCGGCCGGTCTCCTCGGTGAGCCGGGCCGGGTCCGTGGGCAGATAGCCGTACGGACCCAGCTCGATCCACTCGTAACCGGCCTCCGCGACCTCGTCGAGGAAGCGCTGCCAGGGAACCTGCTGATCGTCGTCGGGGAACCACACCCCCCACGAATCGGGGGCCGAGCCGACCCGGATGCGGTCCAGGGCGGGTGCGGGGGAGGCGTCGGCAGTCATGGCAGAGGGTCTCCTCGGTGTGCTGGGGTGCCCGCGTCGTGCTGTTTTGGGCAGCTTCACCGGCCGGGCGGGCGGCCGTCAAGACTTCGTCAGGACATTCGGACGTCTTGTCAGGGAAAGACGTCGGAAGAATGGCGTCCGTCAGGGGGAAGGTGCTGTCACCTCCTCCGGCAGCTCGTCCACATCGACCCCGCGGACCTGGGCCAGCTCATGCTTGAGCGCGGCCAGTTCGGCACCGCCGGCCATGTGGTTGGTGAGCTCTTCGAGGCTGACGTCCTCGCGCGCCGCGTTCAGCTCCAGGGCGCCGAGCCGGAGCACCGCGAAGTGGTCGCCGACCATATAGGCGTGGTGGGGGTTGTGGGTGATGAAGATGACGCCGAGCCCGCGCTCGCGCGCCGCCGCGATGTACTTGAGCACCACACCGGACTGCTTGACGCCGAGCGCCGCCGTCGGCTCGTCCAGGATCAGCACCCGGGCGCCGAAGTGGACCGCCCGGGCGATGGCCACGGACTGCCGCTGGCCGCCGGAGAGGGTGCCGATGGGCTGCTCCAGGTTGTCGAGGTGGATGCCCATGGCGGACAGCTCCTCGCCGGTGATCCGCTTCATCCGCTGGATGTCCAGCCGCCGCACCGGCCAGGGGCCGCGGGTCAGCTCGGAGCCGAGGAAGAAGTTCCGCCACACCGGCATCAGCGGCACGGTGGCCAGGTCCTGGTAGACGGTGGCGATGCCCAGGTTCAGGGCGTCGCGCGGGGTGTTCAGCCGCACCGGCTTCCCGTCCACGAGGTATTCGCCCGCGTCGTGCTGGTGCAGCCCCGAGATGATCTTGATCAGGGTGGACTTGCCCGCGCCGTTGTCGCCGAGCACGCAGGTCACCCGGCCTGGCCGGACGGCCAGGTCGATGCCCTCCAGGGCGCGGATGTTCCCGTAGAGCTTGCCCACGCCCCGCAGCCGGACCACCGGCTCCCCGTCCGGCGTGGGGACCTGCGCCGCGCTGTCCTTGGTGACGTTCGTCGCCATTCCGATCACCTCCTGGCGGCCTGACGGCGCACCCACAGATTGACGAGGGTCGCGAGCAGCAGCATCACGCCGACGAAGAACTTGAACCAGTCGGGGTTCCAGTTGGCGTAGACGATGCCCTGGTTGACCATGCCGAAGATGAAGGCGCCGAGGACCGCGCCGATCGCGGAGCCATAGCCGCCGGTGAGCAGGCAGCCGCCGATCACGGCCGCGATGATGTAGTAGAACTCGTTGCCCACGCCCTCGCCGGCCTGCACGGTGTTGTACTCGAAGAGCAGATGCATGCCCACGAACCAGGCCGCGAAGCCCACCGTCATGAAGAGGGCGACCTTCGTGAGGTTCACCGGGACGCCCACGGCCCGGGCGCTCTCCTTCGAGCCACCGGCCGCGAAGATCCAGTTGCCGAACGTGGTGCGCAGCAGCACCCAGGTGGCGATGGCCGCGAAGATCAGCCACCACAGCACGGTGATCTTCACATCGACGCCGAAGACGTCGATCTCGGAGGCGAAGAGCGACTTGGCCTGGTCGAAGCCGTCCATGTCGCTGATGGAGTCGGTGCCGACATTGCCGGTCAGCAGCTTGGTGATGGCCAGGTTGGCGCCCTGGAGCATCAGGAAGCTGGCGAGGCTGACCAGGAAGCTGGGCAGCCCGGTCCTGATCAGCAGCAGTCCGTTGATCAGTCCCACGGTGAGCGAGACCAGCAGGGCGACGATCACGCCCACCCAGACATTGGTGGTGAGCTGGAAGCTGAACATGCTGGCGGTCAGCGCCGAGGTGGTGACCGCGACACCGGCCGACAGGTCGAACTCGCCGCCGATCATCAGCAGGGAGACGGCGAGCGCCATGATGCCCATGGTGGACGCCTGGTAGAGGACGGTGGCGAAGGAGTCGGCCTGCCGGAAGGTGGGGGCCACGGCGAAGAAGAAGAGATAGACGCCGACGGCCGCGACCAGCGCCCCGATCTCGGGCCGGGCCAGCGCCCGCCGGGCCAGCGAGCGCTCGGCGGCGCGGCTCTTCGGCGGGACCGCGGGGGAGACGGGCGGGGTGGCGGCCGCCGGGGTGGCGGTATGGGTCATGGCCGGCTCACCGCGTTCCCTTCTTGGCGAACGTGGCGATGGTGTCCACGTTGTCCTTGGTGACGAACGCGGGCCCGGTCAGCACGGGCTGCTCGCCGCCGCCGCTGAAGTTGCCGTTGTTCTTGTAGAGCCACAGGGAGTCGATGGACAGATAGCCCTGGAGGTACGGCTGCTGGTCGACGGCGAACTGGACGTCGCCGCTCTGCACGGCCGAGACCAGGTCCTTGTTGAGGTCGAAGGTGGCGACCTTGGCCTTGTCGCCCGCGTCCTTCGCGGACTGCACGGCGGTCAGGGCGAACGGCGCGCCCAGGGTGACGACGTAGTCGATGCTGGAATCCTGCTTGAGCTTCGCGGCGATCGTCGACTTGACCGACGGCATGTCGGTTCCGTTGACGTAGAGGATGTCGGTCTTGCCCTTGAAGGTCTTCTTCACGCCCGCGCAGCGGGCCTCGAGGGCGACATGGCCCTGCTCCTGGATCACACAGATGTCGTGCTTGGCGCCGACCTCGTTGAGGTGCTTGCCGAAGGCCTGGCCCGCGATGTTCTCGTCCTGGCCGAAGTACTCCAGCAGACCCATGTCCTTCCACTGGTCGAGTCCGGCGTTGAAGGCGACGACCGGGATCCCGGCCTTCTTCGCCTTGGCTATCGCGCCCTTCATGGCGTCGGGCTTGGCGAGGGTGACGGCGATGCCGTCGACCTTCTGGTTGATCGCGTTCTGGATCAGGTTGGCCTGGTCGGCTCCGTTGGGGTTGCTGGAGTAGACGAGGTCGACGTTGTCCTTGGCCGCCGCGGTCTTGGCGCCCTTGCGCACCGTGTCCCAGAAGGTGTCGCCCGGGGCCGCGTGGGTGATCATCGCGATCCTCATGCGCGGGGTGTCGGCCTTCCCGGCCGCGAGGCCGGCGTCGGCTTCCTGGGCCTTCTTGCCACCCTGACTGCTGCAGCCCGCCGCCAGGAGGGCGGCTGCGGTGGCGAGTGCGGCGAGGCCCGCTCTGCGGTGTCGATTGAGTCTGAGGTCCATCCGTTCCAGCACCTCTCAAGCCAGGTCCGTCGAATGTGCACGGCCGTTGCAGAACGGGAGCCTCTCCCCGTGGGTGGCCACTGTCAAGACTTTGTCATGACAACATTTCATCTGGACGTAACGAGCCGATAACGCGTCCAGCGGATCCGAATGGTTACGTCCATATGTAAGGACAAAGTCTTGACAGTGGGCGGGGCACACGTCTAGACCTGAAGGGCCGGGGTGGATCCCGGAGTTCTGAGCACCAGACCCTGAGCTGCGTCTTTCCCGAAGGGGCAGGCATGAGTGAGCCGTACGACCTGATCACGATGGGCCGCATCGGAGTGGACCTGTATCCACTGCAGACCGGTGTGCCACTGCCGCAGGTCGAATCGTTCGGAAAGTTCCTTGGCGGCTCGGCGACCAATGTCGCGGTCTCCGCGGCCCGCTTCGGCCGTCGCTCCGCGGTGATCAGCCGCACCGGGGCGGATCCGTTCGGCGACTACATCCACCAGGAGCTGCGGGCCTTCGGGGTGGACGACCGCTTCGTCACCCCGGTCGAGGAGTACCCCACCCCGATCACCTTCTGCGAGATCTTCCCGCCGGACGACTTCCCGCTGTACTTCTACCGCCGCCCCAAGGCACCCGATCTGGAGATCCACTCCGCTGAGCTGGACCTCGACGCCATCCGCGCCGCCCGGATCTTCTGGATGACCGGCACCGGGCTCAGCGAGGAGCCCAGCCGCACCAGCACCCTCGCCGCGCTCGCCGCCCGCGCCAAGAGCGGCACCACCGTCTTCGACCTCGACTGGCGGCCGATGTTCTGGGCCGACCCGGAGACCGCCCGCCCCTTCTACGCCGAGGCGCTGCGCCATGCGACCGTCGCCGTCGGCAATGTGGACGAGTGCGAGATCGCCACGGGCGCGCGCGAGCCCAAGGCGTGCGCGCAGGCGCTGCTGGACGCGGGCGTGGAGATCGCCATCGTCAAACAGGGCCCGCGCGGGGTGCTCGCCGTGCACCGCGACGGCACCACCGCGGAGGTCCCGCCGGTCCCGGTCGAGGTGGTCAACGGGCTCGGCGCGGGCGACGCGTTCGGCGGCGCCCTGTGCCACGGGCTGCTCTCGGCCTGGCCCCTGGAGCGCGTCATGCGGTACGCCAACGCGGCGGGCGCCATCGTCGCGTCCCGCCTCGCCTGCTCCTCCGCGATGCCCACGGAAGCGGAGGTCGAGGCTCTGCTGGCGGGGTTCTGACCCCGGGCGCCAGGCCCTCCCCTCGTCCGGTCATGCGGTCCCCGCGCTCCGTGTGCCCTTCATGAATCGCGAATGCGAGGAAGTACTTTGAGTATCAGCGTTTCCGACCTCGTGACGGTGCGGAGCCGCCACCCGGAGGCCATCGCCGAGGCGGCCGCCCGCCGGGTCCGCCGCCCCCTCATCGGTGACAGCGGCCGTCTGATGATCGTGGCCGCCGATCACCCGGCGCGCGGCGCCCTCGCCGTCGGCGGCCACAAGCTGGCCATGGCCAACCGGGTCGAGCTGCTGGAGCGGCTGTGCGTGGCACTGTCCCGGCCCGGGGTCGACGGGGTGCTCGCCACCGCCGACATCCTCGAGGACCTGCTGCTGCTCGGCGCCCTCGACGGCAAGGTCGTCATGGGCTCGATGAACCGCGGCGGCCTCGCCGGGGCCTCGTTCGAGCTCGACGACCGCTTCACCGGACACCGCCCCCAGGACATCGAGCGCCTCCGCTTCGACGCCGGCAAGCTGCTGCTGCGCATCGACTACGAGGACGCCGGTTCGCTGACCACCATGGCCACCACGGCCCGCGCCATCGACGACATGGCGGAGCGGCGGCTGCCCGTCTTCGTCGAGCCGTTCATCTCCCGGCGGACGGGCGGAAAGGTCGTCAACGACCTGTCCGCCGAGGCCGTCACCAAGTCCATAGCCATCGCCTCCGGCCTCGCCGGAACCTCCGCCTACACCTGGCTGAAGGTGCCGGTCACCGACGACGCCGACGAGATGGCGGCGGTGATGGAGACGAGCACCCTTCCGGCGGTGTTGCTCGGCGGCGACGTGGGCAAGTCTCCGCAGGACCAGGAGGAGGCGTACGAGAAGTGGCGCAAGGCGCTGGGCCTGCCCACCGTGCAGGGGCTGGTCGTCGGCCGCTCCTTGCTCTATCCGGCGGAGGGCAGTGTCGAGACCGCCGTGGACACCGCCGTCGGCCTGCTGTGACGCTGGAAGAAAGGCAGAGACTTCACGCCATGACCACCACCACCGATCCGTTCCCCGGCTTCCACGTACCGGCCGGCAAGGCGGCCGACGGCCCCTACGCCGTGGACATCGACCCCGAGCGGGCCGGCTGGGGCCACTCCAGCCTGCGGGTCCTCGATCTGCCGCCCGGCGGTTCGCACTCGCTGGCCACCGGGGACAGCGAGTGGATCGTGCTGCCGCTGAGCGGCGGCTGCACCGTGATCGCCGAGGGCGAGACCTTCGAACTGCACGGCCGGGAGAGCGTGTTCAGCGGGGTGAGCGACTTCGTCTATCTGCCGCGCGACTCCCACGCCCAGATCGCCAGCGGCGCGGGCGGCCGCTTCGCGCTCACCGGCGCCCGCTGCGAGCGCCGGCTGCCCGCACGCTACGGGCCGGCCTCCGCCGTCCCCGTCGAGCTGCGCGGCAGTGGCAACTGCTCGCGCCAGGTGAACAACTTCGGCGCCGCAGGCGTCTTCGAATGCGACAAGCTGATCGCCGTCGAGGTGCTCACCCCGGGCGGCAACTGGTCCTCGTACCCGCCGCACAAGCACGACCAGTGCCGCCCCGGCGAGGAGAGCGAGCTGGAGGAGATCTACTACTTCGAGATCGCCGAGGCCCACGGCAACGAGGGCATCGGCTACCAGCGGGTCTCCCCGTCCGGCCACGGCCGCGGCACCGATGTGCTCGCCGAGGTCCGCTCCGGTGACACCGTCCTGATCCCCGACGGCTGGCACGGCCCCTCCATCGCCGCCCCCGGGCATGACATGTACTACCTGAACGTCATGGCGGGCCCGGAGGCGGAGCGCGCCTGGCTCATCTGCGACCACCCCGACCACGCCTGGATCCGCGCCACCTGGCCGGACCAGCCCGTCGACCCCCGTCTGCCCCTCTATCAAGCACCCGCTGGAGACCCACGATGAACGGTTCGGCAGTGCGCCGCCTCACCGTCGCCCAGGCGCTGGTGGAGTTCCTGGCCCACCAGTACACCGAGCGTGACGGGCAACGGCATCGTCTGATCAACGCCACCTGGGGGATCTTCGGCCATGGCAATGTGGCCGGGCTCGGCCAGGCGCTGCTGGAGTCCGGGCCGGACACCATGCCGTACCTCCAGGGCCGTAACGAGCAGGCGATGGTGCACGCAGCGGTCGGCTACGCCCGGCAGAACAACCGGCTCGCCGCCCAGGCCGTCACCACCTCCATCGGCCCCGGCGCCACCAACCTCGTGACCGGTGCCGCGCTCGCCACCGTCAACCGGCTGCCGGTGCTGCTGCTGCCCGGCGACACCTTCGCCACCCGGCCCGCCGACCCGGTGCTCCAGCAGCTCGAAGTGGGCTACGCGGGCGACATCTCGGTGAACGACGCGCTGCGCCCGGTCTCCCGCTACTTCGACCGGGTGGCGCGCCCCGAGGCGCTGATCCCGGCCGCGCTGCAGGCCATGCGGGTGCTGGCGGACCCGGCCGAGACCGGCGCCGTCACCCTGGCCCTGCCGCAGGACGTCCAGGCCGAGGCGTTCGACTGGCCCGAGGAGTTCTTCGCCGACCGGGTCTGGCACGTCCGCCGCCCCGCCCCCGAGGCCGCCGAGGTGGCCGCCGCCGCGCGGACCATCCGCGCCGCCCGCCGGCCGCTGATCGTCGCGGGCGGCGGGGTCCACCACAGCGAGGCCGAGCAGGCACTGCGCGCCCTCGTGGACGCGACCGGCATCCCGGTGGCCTCCACCCAGGCGGGCAAGGGCTCGCTGCGCTACGACCACCCCGCCGACATCGGCGGGATCGGCCACACCGGCACCGCCGTCGCCGACGACCTGGCCCGCACCGCCGACCTGGTCATCGGCGTGGGCACCCGCTACAGCGACTTCACCACCGCCTCCGCGACCCTCTTCGCGGACCCGGCGGTCCGCTTCCTCAACCTCAACATCACGCCGTTCGACGCCCACAAGCTCGGCGCCACCACCGTGGTCGCCGACGCCCGCGCGGCGCTCGAAGCGCTCACCGCCGAGCTGGCGGGCCACCGCGTGGACGAGACGTACGAGGCCGAGTACCGCCAGGGGAAGACCGCGTGGGAGCGCCGGGTGGACGCCGCGTACGCCGCCGAGGACGAGACCGCGCGCCCGTCCCAGACCCAGGTGCTGGGCGCGCTGGACGCGGTCGTCGGCGACGACGACGTGGTGATCAACGCCGCGGGGTCGCTGCCGGGCGACCTCCACAAGCTGTGGCGCGCCCGCTCCCCGCGCCAGTACCACCTCGAATACGGCTACTCCTGCATGGGGTACGAGATCCCCGGCGCCATCGGCGTACGGCTCGCGGCGCCCGGCACCCCGGTCTGGGCGCTGGTCGGGGACGGTACGTATCTGATGATGCCCACCGAGATCGTCACCGCGGTCCAGGAGGGCGTCAACATCAACATCGTGCTGTTCCAGAACCACGGCTACGCCTCGATCGGCGGTCTGTCGGAGACCACCGGCGCCGAGCGCTTCGGCACCGCCTACCGCTTCCGGGCGGCCGACGGGCAGTACACCGGCGATCCGCTCCCGGTCGACCTGGCCGCCAACGCCGCCTCGCTGGGCATGGACGTGCTGCGCGCGAAGACCGTGCGCGAGCTGCGGGATGCGCTTGCCGAGGCCCGCGCCTCGGACCGGCCCACATGTGTCTATGTGGAGACCGAAACGGCCGACACAGTGTCCGGCGCACCCGAGGCACAGGCGTGGTGGGATGTGCCTGTCGCCCAGACCGCGACCCGTCCGGCCGCCGTGAAGGCCCGCGAGGACTACGACCGGCAGGCCGCCGCACGCCGCCGCCACCTCTGACGTTTTTCGAGAGAAAGGCTCCGCACCCATGAAGACCGTCAACCACTGGATCGGCGGAAAGACCGTCGAGGGCGCGACCGGCGCGTACGGGCCGGTCTACAACCCCGCCACCGGCGCCCAGGACACCCAGGTCGCCCTGGCCTCCGTGGACGAGGTCGACGCGGCCGTGGCCGCGGCCAAGGAGGCGTACCGCTCCTGGAGCACGGTGTCCCTGTCCAAGCGCGGCGCGATCCTCTTCAAGTACCGCGAACTGCTGGACGCCCACCGCGACGAGATCGCCGAGCTGATCACCGCCGAGCACGGCAAGGTCCACTCGGACGCGCTCGGCGAGGTGGCCCGCGGCCTGGAGATCGTGGAGCTGGCCTGCGGGATCGCCGAGAAGCTGAAGGGCGAGCTGTCCACCCAGGTCTCCACCGGGGTCGACGTCTCCTCGATCCGCCAGCCGCTGGGTGTGGTCGCGGGCATCACGCCGTTCAACTTCCCGGCGATGGTGCCGCTGTGGATGTTCCCGGTGGCCATCGCCTGCGGCAACACCTTCGTCCTCAAGCCCAGCGAGAAGGACCCCTCGGCCTCCCACCGGCTGGCCGAGCTGGCCGCCGAGGCGGGGCTGCCGGACGGGGTGCTCAACGTGGTCAACGGCGACAAGGTGGCCGTCGACCGGCTGCTGGAGCACCCGGACGTGGCGGCCGTCAGCTTCGTGGGCTCCACCCCGATCGCGAAGTACATCCAGTCCAAGGCCGTCGAGCACGGCAAGCGGGTGCAGGCGCTCGGCGGCGCCAAGAACCACATGCTGGTGCTGCCCGACGCCGATCTGGACTTCGCGGCGGACAACGCCATCAACGCGGCCTACGGCTCGGCCGGTGAGCGCTGCATGGCGGTCTCCGTCGTGGTCGCCGTCGGCGCCGCGGGCGACGAGCTGGTGAAGAAGATCGCCGACCGGGCCGCCCGCCTGCGGATCGGCCCCGGGAACGACCCGGCCTCCGAGATGGGCCCGCTCATCACCAAGGAGCACCGCGACAAGGTCGCCTCCTATGTGCACGGGGCCGCGGCCCAGGGCGCCGAGGTGGTCGTGGACGGCACGGGGTACACCGTGGAGGGCCATGAGAACGGCTTCTTCATCGGCGTCTCGCTGCTGGACAGGGTTCCGCCGACGGCCGACGCCTACCGTGACGAGATCTTCGGCCCGGTGCTGTGCGTGGTGCGCGCCGAGACCTACGACGAGGCCATCGCGCTGATCAATGGCTCGCAGTGGGGCAACGGCACGGCCATCTTCACCCGCGACGGCGGCGCCGCCCGCCGCTTCCAGCTGGAGGTGGAGGCGGGCATGGTCGGCGTCAACGTGCCGATCCCGGTGCCGGTGGGCTACCACTCCTTCGGCGGCTGGAAGGACTCGCTCTTCGGCGACCACCACATCTACGGCAACGACGGGGTGCACTTCTACACCCGCGGCAAGGTCGTCACCACCCGCTGGCCGGAGCCGTCGGAGGAGGTCGGCATCAACCTCGGCTTCCCGAAGAACCACTGAGGCGTATGTGACGTGTGATTCGCACGCTGGGGAGTGGTCGCCCCGCCCCCTGCCGGACCCGGTCCGGCAGGGGGTTTCGCCGTCCTCGACGGCAGCCGACCGCTCCACCTCCCCGACGCGGACCGCGAGCCCGGGGGCCGACTCCTCCAGGGCGCAGGCTAGGAGTGCTCGATCGTCTTTCCCGCAGGGACTTGGTAGCAGCCTGAGGTGACTTCGATGCCGATGCTTGGGGTCTCACGCTTGCTGTACCCGACGATCCAGACACTCATCTTCTTGGAGTCGTTGTCGGCGACGATATTGAGATTCTTGTTCGCACTGTTGTCGCGGTAAGAGCTCTTGATCACCCAATCGCCCGTACCGAGTTTCTCCTTGAGGTTCTTCATGGCGACGTCGTTGTCCGCGCCGGACTTGGGCTTGAAGTTCCACGGGTGGTAGACCTGGAAGTACTTGTCCGGGTCCTTGCCAGAACACGCCTTGACACCGGGCCCGGGTTGGGATGCTGTACCGGGCACGCCGATGAAGTCGTAGATCTGGCTGGAGACCGCTTTCACTGCGGCAACCGCCTCGTCGGTGCTGGCCGTGCCCGCGTGGGGAATCCCTGAGGCCGAGTCGCCCGACTCGCTGGTATTGGTGGCGGGAGATTCCGAGGTGTCGTCGTTGGTCATGCCGCATCCACTGAGAAGAAGGCCGGTCAATACGAGAGGGAACACGGCACTGCCCGGGCGACGCCGATGAGAGGTGGGGAGCGGTGCGCGGAGCATGCGAGTCCTTGGTGTTGTTCGGCAGGTCGATGGTGGGCCGGTGGGTGTTTGCGCGCCTGGGTGGGATGCGTTACCGGGGAGCGGTGACGTCGCCGTACTCGCCGACCACGACCAACGCTTGGTTCTTCAGCGCAGTCGTGCCCTTGTTCCAGTACTCACTGTGGCCTTCCGCTCCCGTGGTCGCTTGGGGGCCGGTGCCCTCGGCGTGCGTGTTCATCTGGTGCGCGCCGAAGGCATCGTCGCTGGGGATGAGGAATACGCCGCCGCCCATCTTCCACTGACTGCCGCCGTGACCCCAGCGGCCGATGTCCGGGACCTTGTCCCCGTCCGCTTCCTCGTTCCACACGTGCCCCTTCGGAACGTCCATCTCACTGGCCGAACCTACCTTTACCCCCGGGCTCCCGGCGAAGACCACATCATCCGCGTTGAGGTCGCCTGTCTGGGCCGCTGCCCCGATGAGGGTGGTGCCGTAGGAGTGCCCGATGGCCGTGCGGTGCGGCTCGCCGGAACCACTGTACGAGGCGTCGAGACCGTCCATGAACTTCCGATAGGCGGGCGCTCCGTCGTAGGCGTAGTGCTCGAATGGGGCATCTTTGACGATGCTCTGCGGGGCGTCGTAGCCGAGCCAGGTGATGGTCGACACGGAGGCATTCGGTGTCGCCTGCTGTGTCTGGCGCCACAGCTCGGTCATCCGGTCGACGTTGCCGCCGATACTGCCCAGGTTCGACGTCGTGCCGGGCACGTACACGGCCTGGTGACGAGCGGTGTCCGGGTTGCCGTTGGCCACGATGGCCCGGCCGTTGCCCTCCGGACTGAAGCCGAGTAGATACGCCTCGGGTAAGCCGCCCTTGCCGGTCTGGTCGAACCGGGTCTGGATGGCGTTCATGCCCTTGAGGGATGACTCCAGGTGCCGGTACTGGTCGCCGTACTTCCTGTCCCACTCCATCCACTCGTCGGTGTGCACCTTGGAGGGGAACATGCCTGCGGTGATCCACGTCCACTCGTTCGCGGGCGGCTTGGGGATCCCGTTCAGCTCCGTCTGGTACTGGCCCCGCTTCTCGTCGAGGACGATACGGTTGGCCTCGTCCCGAGCCGTGGCGGGCAGGCCATCGAGCCCGCCGACGGTGTTCGGCTGGAGCGCGGTCCAGGCCGCCTGCTGTTCGGGGTCGAGCCCCTTCCACCAGTCCGCGTTGGCCTTCGGGCTGCCGTGCTTCGGGGGCTGCGGCAGGGAGTCCAGATAGTCCTGGCCCGCCCTGCGGACGCCCGCCGTGTCCTTCCCCGCGTCCGCCCAGTCCTCGGCGGACACGACCAGGTCGTCGTCCGCCTTGAGCTTGCGCAGCTGCGGCGCCCACTTCTGGTCCGCGTCCGTGGCCTCCTTCAGGGCCTCCGCGATGCGGTTGGCGATGTCCTGGGCTATCGCGTAGTTCGGGTTCGGGTCGAAGTTGCCCGCCTGGCGCTGGACCGCCCGGACCTGCTCGGACAGGGTGCCGCTGGCCGAACCGGGCTGCGGCGGGGAACCGCCCGGGTTCTCACCGGCCGCCGGATAGGCCACCGAGCCATCGGCGCCCACCGTGAACTTGTGCTCAGCGGCCTCCGCCAGCGCCCGCTTCAGCTTGTCCTGCGCCGGGCGCATGTCCGCCGCGAAGGCGTTCAGGGCTGTGCCGATCAGGCCGCACTCTACCTGCACGTAATGGAAGTCCTTCGCCACCTCGCGCAGCTGGACGACCGCGGCATCGACCGCCTCACCCTTCAGCGCCTTCCGCATCTGGACGGTGATCCGCTGCTCCAGCGCGTCCTTCGCCTGGCTCCCCATGTCGCTGACCGAGCGGTAGCCGGTCGCCGCTTCCTCGAACTCGTGCAGCTTGAGCGTCTTCAGCGCCTCGATGTCCATGGCTCAGGTCACTTTCCCTCGCCGCCGACGGCCGGGGTGTCGCGGTACTGCTTTCCCATCTCCACGAAAAGGCCCTTGACGTTCTCGTCGGTGAGGAGCAGGTCCTTGCCCGCCCGCTCCAGGTTGCCCTGCAGCGTGGTGCATCGCCCGGACAGCTTGTCCAGGTACGTCTTCCAGCTCTGGTAGACCTCGGACTGCGCCGCCGCGGTCTCCACCCCTCCGTCGGTGGCGAGACCGTGCTGGCCGGTCTCGAGGGAGGTCAGCACCTTCTTCGTGTTGCTGCAAAGGCCCCCGACGGCGCTGCCCGCCGCCGTCCACGCGGTCTTGCTGGACTTCACGCCTCCCTCGGCGCCGCCGTCCCCGGCGCTCGCCAGCCGCATCCCGGGCCCGCCTGCGGCGCCGTCCTTGAGGCGCGCCCATTCCTCCTCGAACGAACCCATCTTCCCCCTCCACTACGGCTGAGCCGTGCATCACCCTTATCAGCTGCTGCCAGGCTAGAGGGAACAATACGGCGGCTCATGAGTACACGTCCTCACAAACCGGACCGCGTTTCCAGACGTCGGCTCGTCGTTAGGGCCAGCTCACGGCAGGTGAGGGGGCGATACGGAGGTGGTGGGGGATTTCCGGAGGCGACGTCCGGGGACCGGAACGGCAGGTTCAGTTCTCTCGGGGTCACCCCGTAGTCTCGCCGCATGACCTGGTCGCACGCGTTGAAGGAGACCGCCCGGACGGGCCTTGCGATCGAGCGCACCAGGACCGAGCCGCTGGTCGCGATCCGTGCCGCGTGCGGGGTGGCGCTCGTCGTCGGGACGGCGCTGTGGCTGGGCTCGCCGACGCTCGCCGTCTCGGCGGCCTTCGGTGCCTTCTCCGCCGGGATCGCCACCTTCCAGCGCAGTTGGCGCCCCCGGCCCTGGCTGGCGCTGGCCGCCGCGAGCGGTCTCGCGGTGAGCACCTTCCTCGGCTATCTGGCCGCCGCCCACACCCTCACCTTCGTCCTCATGCTCGCCGTGTGGACGCTGATGACGGGCATGTCGTGGGCGGTCGGCCCGGTCTCCGGGCTGGTCTCCACCCAGATGGTGGCCGTCATGCTGATCACGGTGACCCTGCCGACCTCGGTCATGGGCGCCCTGGGGCACGCCCTGCTGGTCGGGCTCGGCGGCGTGGTGCAGGCCGCGCTGATCGTGCTCTTTCCGGTGCGGCCGTGGGGCGTACAGCGCGACGCCCTCGCCGACGCGCTCGCCGCCGTGGCGGACTACGCCCGCAGGCTGCGCCACGAGCCGGTGGCCGCCTTCGACCCCAAGCCGCTGATGGACGCCCGCGGCGCCGCCGCCATGACGCCCCGTCAGGCCCGGCGGCGCCCTCGGCAGCTGAGCGGCTACCGGCTGCTGGCCGAGCGGATCCGCCCGGTGCTCGCCTCGCTGGCCGACCCGGTGGTCGGCGCCCCCGAGGAGGGGCCCGAGCGCGACCGGGTGCGGGAACTGCTCGCCGCCACCGGCACCGTGCTGGACGCGGTGGCCCACGCCATCCGCCACGGCACACCGGTGCGGGTGCCCTCCGAGGCCATGGCCGTCCTGCGGATGCCGGAGGACGGGCCCAAGCTGACCGGCGCCGCCCGCCGCGCCGCGCTGCGGCTCTTCTCGCTGGTGGCGGACGTGGTGGAGGCGTCCGACGAGCCGGTGGAGGAGGTGTCCGCCGAAGGCCGGATGGTGCACCGCTTCCTGCCCCGCCCCGGTCTCGGGGCCACCGCCGCCATGGCGCTGCGCGCCGTCCGCCGCGAGACCCGCTGGTCCTCGCCGGTGCTGCGGCACGCGGTGCGCCTGTGCGTGGTCAGCGTCAGCGGCTATCTGCTGAGCACGACGCTGCCGCTGGGACACTCCTACTGGGCGCCGCTGACCTCCACGATGGTCCTGCGGCCGGACTTCGCCCAGACCTACTCCCGCGGTGTCGCCCGCTTCCTGGGCACCCTGGCCGGGGTGCTGGTCGGCGGCGGGGTGGTGGCGCTGGTCAACCCCGGCTCGTATCTGAGCGCCGGGCTGGCCGTGCTGTCCGTCCTGTCGATGTATCTGCTGCTGCGCACCGGCTTCATCGTGACCTCCGCGTGCGTGAGCGCGTACGTGGTCTTCCTGCTCGGCATCGCGGGCGAGGCATGGCACCAGACCGTGCAGGCGCGGGTAGCGCTGACGCTGCTCGGCGGGGTGCTGGCGATGGTCGCGTACGCGGTCTTCCCCGCCTGGGAGACACCGCGGCTGCGGGACCGGCTCGCGGACTGGCTGGCCGCCAACGGCGCCTTCGCCACCGCCGTCTTCGACGCCTACGCCCGCCCCGCCGAGCGCCGCCCCCGCCAGGTGCGGGACGCCCTGCTGGACGCCCGCGCGGCGCGGGCGGCCTGGGAGCAGAGCGAGACCCAGGCGCACCGGGAACCGGTGCGCCACCGCGGGCTGTCGCGGCCCGCGGCACGGGCGGCGTAGACGGCGCTGTCCATGATGGGCCGGGTCGCCATGCTGCTGGAGGCGCATCTGCCGGAGCGGGACGCGCCGCCATCGGCGGAGGCCGGGGAGTTCGCCGCGGCACTGCGGCAGGCGCTGCCGGAGGCGGTGCGGGCGGTACGGGAGCGGCGGCCGCTCAACTGGTCGCCGGTGCACCAGTCGTTGGAGCGGTGGCGGCAGCGGTCCGGGGACCGTCCGGGGGTGGCGCTGCGCGACGCGGAGCAACTCGTCGACGCCCTGGACGATTTGGCGGAGGCGCTCAACAAGAGCGCACGGCAGTCGCGCACGCCCCGTGACCCCAGTCAAGGAGAATCCCCCTAGACTAGGGGTGCCCCCTACATCATTGGGCGTGTTAATCATGAAGGGGCAGTGCTGTGCCGACGCGCCTTGGGCGCGTGCCCGGTACGCTCTGCCGTCTGTCCCCCACATTTTGCTTGACGAGTGAAAGACTTTCCCTACGCATGGGTGCACAGCGAGAAGACAGCGTCTGGATACGACGATTCCATCCGATGCCCGAGAGTCGCGCCCGTCTGGTCTGTCTGCCCCATGCCGGGGGTTCGGCGTCGTTCTTCTTCCCGATGTCCCAAACGCTTTCGTCGTCCGCTGATGTCCTGTGCGTGCAGTATCCGGGGCGTCAGGACCGGCGGCAGGACCCGCTGATCGAGAACATCGACGAGTACGCCGACACCATCGCCGCGGAGTTGAAGCCCTGGCTCGATCTCCCGGTCGTCTTCTTCGGGCACAGCATGGGCGCCGTTCTGGCGTTCGAGGTGACCCGTCGGCTGGAGGAGGCCGACCCGGAGTTCTCCGCGCTCGCCCTCTTCGCCTCGGGCCGCCGGGCGCCGTCCCGTTACCGCGACGAGAATGTGCACCGGCGCGATGACGACGGCGTCGTACGCGAGATGAAGCTGCTGAGCGGCACCGATTCCCGCGTCCTCGGAAATGAGGAGATCCTGCGCATGGCGATGCCGGCGATTCGCGGTGACTACAAGGCGATCGAGACCTACCGCTCGGTGCCCGGCGCCGCCGTCCGCTCGCCGATCACCGTACTGACCGGCGACAACGACCCCAGGACCAGCCTCGAGGAGGCGGAAGCCTGGCGGTCGCACACCACCGGCGCGTTCGACATCCGGGTTTTCTCGGGTGGCCACTTCTTCTTGGCCGGGCATCAAGGGCCGATTATGAGTCTCGTCGCGACGGCGCTTTCGGGGTCGAGACCCTGAGCCGACCGCCTCAGGACCCTGCCCGACGCACTGGAAAACACCACTCGTCACGCTCGATGCCCCCGGCGGCCCGCTGGGGGCATCAGGTGGCTTCATCGGGGGATGAATTCTTTGCCTGCGAACCTCTTCGAATGGGAGAACCACCTCTCCGCGCTGCGCGAAATGCTGCACGGCGCGACGCAGGGCCGGGGCCGGCTGGCTCTGGTCAGCGGTGCGGTGGCCAGTGGTAAGACCACACTGCTGAACACCTTTGCCGAACAGGCCATCGAAAGCGGTGCGTTGCTCCTGGAAGCGACCGGTTCGCGGGCCGAGCGGGACCTTCCCTTCGGAATTGTCCGAAAGATTTTCGATAACGGTGCGATGCCCGCCGATGTGCGATCCGAAGTGATCGCGCTGCTTGACGGAAACGCGCTGGAATCCACCGCCGCGGGACGCATGCACGTGATGTCCCAGATTTCCTCGGCGCTGCTGCGGATGGTCGACGATCGCACTCTTGTCGTCCTTGTCGACGATGTGCACTGCGGCGACGACCAGTCGCTGCAATTCCTGCTCCACCTGGCCCGGCGGGTGCGTCAGGCGAAGGTTCTCATCGTCCTCACCGAATCCCCCCGACTTCGCCAGGAACAGTTCACCTTCCACGCCGAACTGCTCCGCCAGCCCAACTGTGTGCGCATGCGGCTGCACATGCTCACCGAGTCGGGCGTCGCCGAGGCGCTGTCCGGCACCCTGTCCGCCACCGTCGCCACCCGCCTCGCCCCCGAATGCCACCGCATCTCCGGCGGCAACCCGCTGCTGCTGCGCGCCCTGCTGGAGGACTGGCGGACCGTCGGCGAGCACGGCGAGGCCCAGCAGCGCCCGGCGCCCGGCGAGGCGTTCGCCCACGCCGTCCTCGGCTGTCTGCACCGGGGCGAGCCCGAGGTGCTGCGGATCGCCCGCGGGGTCGCCGTCCTCGGCGACGCCCGCTCCCCACGGCTGCTCGGCCAGCTCCTCGACCTGAGCGTCAACACGGTCCAGCAGGGCGTCCAGGACCTGCACCAGTGCGCCATCCTGGAGCACAACGCGTTCCGCGACGAGGTGGCCCGTACCGCGGTGCTCGACGCGATCCCCGCCACCGACCGCGGCGCCCTGCACGCCCGTGCCGCCCGGATGCTGCACGCCGACGGCGCCTCCGCGCTCGACGTGGCCCGCCAACTGGTCTCCGCCCGGCAGGACGCGGAAGCCTGGACCGTCCCCGTGCTGCGCGAGGCCGCCGAATTCGCCCTGGTCGAGGAGGAGTTGGAGTTCGCGCTCCGCTGCCTCGAACGCGCCCACCACGCCTGCGCCCCCGGTCCCGAGCGCTCCGCGCTCAAGGCCCGGCTGGTCAGCGTCGCCTGGCGGATCGGCCCGGCCGGCGCCGAGAGCCATCTGCCGGAGCTCACCGAGGACGCCGAGCGGGGCCGGCTCGCCCCGCGCGACGTCGCCCCGATCACCTCCTACCTCGCCTGGTCGGGACGGCTGGACGCGGCGGCCGGCGCCGTCGCCGCGCTGGCCCGCTCGGCCGCCACCGGCGACGACCCCGCGATGACCGCCGCCGTCTCCGCGTCCGCCCAGTGGCTGACCATGCTCAGCCCCCCGCTGCGCGACCGCCTCCCCACCGTCGGGACCGGCGCCACCGGGGCCACCGCCGGAGCCCCGCGCGACATGGCCGACCTGGCCCACGCCCACGCCGCCGCCACCATGTCCGCCGTGCTCACCGAGGGTCAGGCCGACCGGGCCGTCATCGAGGCCGAGCGGGTCCTGCAGCGCTACCACCTGAGCGACAGCACCCTCCAGCCGCTGGTCGTCGCGCTGATGGCACTCGTCCTGGCCGGCCGGCTCGACCTCGCGCTGTCCTGGTGCGAGCGGCTGCAGAGCGAATGCTCCGCCCGCCGCGTGCCCACCTGGCAGGCGCTGCTGTCCGCCGTACGGGCCGACATCGCGCTGCGCCAGGGCGATCTGCAGGTCGCCGCGCACCAGGCGCGCACCGCGATGTCACGGATCTCGGTCCAGGGCTGGGGCGTGGGTCTTGGGCTGCTGCTGTCCACCCTGATCCAGGCCGAGACCGGGATGGGCCACTACGACGAGGCCATGGCGCTGCTCGAACAGCCTCTGCCCGAGGAGCTCTTCCAGACCCTCCCCGGGCTGTTCTACCTGCGCGCCAGGGGCCGCTGCCACCTGGCCACCGGCCGCTACCACGCCGCGCTCGGCGACTTCACGGCCGCCGGTGAGCTGATGGGCGCCTGGCGGATGGACATCCCCCTGCTGACCCCCTGGCGGCTGGACGCCGCCGAGACCTGGCTGGCCCTCGGCGACCCCGCGCGCGCCCGCGCGCTGGCCGAGGAGCAGCTGCGGCTGGGCCCGGAGGACGCCCGGCTGCGCGGCGCCCTGCTGGTCGTGCTCGCCCGCACCGACGAGCTCAAGCGCCGGGTGCCCCGGCTCAAGGAGGCCGTGGAGATCCTGGAGGGCGGCGACGACCGCATCCAGCTGGCCGTCGCCCTCGGTGAACTCGGCCGCGCCTACCGCTCGCTGGGCGACTTCAACCGGGGCCGGGTGCTCGTCCGCAAGGCCTGGCACGTGGCCAAGACCTGCGGCGCCGATCCGCTCTGCCGTGAGCTGATGCCCCGCCACGCGGACCCCGGCGAGCTCGCGGCGGCCGCCGCCCAGCCGGGCCAGGGGACCGAGGCGCAGCGCGATGTGGAGGCGCTGACCGAGGCGGAGGTGCGGATCGCGGTGCTGGCCGCGCACGGCAACACCAACCGGGAGATCGCCTCCAAGCTGTTCGTCACCGTGAGCACGGTGGAGCAGCACCTGACCCGCATCTACCGCAAGCTGAACGTCAAGCGCCGCCGCGACCTCCCCGCGAAGCTCTCCGACAGCAGCCTGACGGGGACGGTGTAGAGGCCCTCAGTTCAGCAGGCCGTTTTCCATGGCCTTCATCACCGCGGCCGTGCGGTCGGACACACCGAGCTTCCGATACGAGCGCAGCAGGTGCGTCTTGACCGTGGCCTCGCTGACGAACAGCTCGGCGCCGATCTCGGCGTTGGTCAGCCCCCGGCCGACCAGCCGCAGCACCTCGCGCTCACGGCCGGAGAGCGGGGACGGCTCGGGTGCCCGGGTGCGGAAGAGCTTGCCCGCGAGGGACGGGGTGAGGACGGTCTCGCCACGCGCCGCGGTCTGCACCGCGTCGATCAGCTCCTGGCGTGAACTGCCCTTCAGCAGATAACCCGCGGCGCCCGCCTCCACCGCGCGCAGGATGTCGGAGTCGTCCTCGTACGTGGTCACGATGACCACCTTGCAGCCCGGCACCTGCCGCAGGATCTTCCCGGTGGCCTCGACCCCGTCCATCCCGCCCATGCGCAGATCCAGCAGGGTGATGTCCGGCCGCAGCGCGGCCGCCTGGACCACCGCCTCCTCACCGGAACCGGCCTGCCCGACCACCGTGATCCCCTCGGCGGACTCCAGCATGGCGCTCAGCCCCTCCCGCACCACGGGATGGTCGTCGGCCAGCAGGACCCTGATCGGGCTCGCCCCGCCCGGCGTACCCTCAGCCACGCGACTCCTCCCCGGCCAGCGCCGTCATCGGCACGCTCACCTCCACGGTGGTGCCCCGTCCGGGGCTGCTGGTGACGGACGCCACTCCGTCGATCTCCTCGACCCGGGCCTGCATCCCGCGCAGCCCGTAGCCTTCCTGGGTGCCGTCGGGGGTGAACCCCTCGCCGTCGTCGCGGACCAGCAGCCGGACCCCGCCCTGGTCGAAGACCACGATCACATCGACCGTACGGGCCTGTTTGGCGTGCTTGCGCACATTGGCGATGGCCTCCTGCACCGTACGCAGCAGCACCACGCTCACCGCCATCGGCAGCGACTTCTCCTCGCCCATCACCGAACACCGCACCTCCAGGCCGGTCTCGGCGATCAGCCCCTCCGCCTGCCGCCGCACCGCCTGGGACAGCGAACCGCCGCGCAGCGCGGGCGGGGTGAGGGCGGCCACGAAGTCCCGGGCCTCGGCAAGCGACTCCTTGGCCACCCGCCCGGCCAGCGACAGATGGTGCACCGCCTGGTCCGGGGCGCCGCGCACCTCCGACTCGGCCGCCTGCACCAGGCTGATGATGCTGGTCAGGCCCTGCGCCAGGGTGTCGTGGATCTCCCGGGCCAGCCGCTCGCGCTCGGCCGAGATACCGGCCTCGTGGGAGAGCCGGGCCACCCGCTCCCGGCTGTGGCGCAACTCCTCGATGAGCAGTCCGCGCTCCTTGCTCTGCCGCACCACCCGCTTGATCCACATCCCCAGCAGCACCGACAGCGCGATGCTCAGCAGCGAGATGGGCAGCACGCCCAGGACGCTCAGCCCCACATCCTCACCGGTGAACGCCACCACCAGCACGGGGCAGAGGTTGGCCACCGTGGCCAGCGCCACCGCCGAGGCCATCGGCAGGCTCATGATCAGCATCGGGATCACCGCGAACAGCGCGAACGCGCCGACGAGGTTGAACGCCGTGGTGAGACAGAACAGCGTCACCAGGCCCGCCGCGAAGACCAGGTTCCGCGGGCCGTAGGTGTCCTCGATCATCAGCGGCCGGCCGACCGCCGCGTACCAGGGCACCATCAGCGTCAGCGCGGCGATCGGGATGGGGTTGGTGGCCTGCGAGTCGCCGGAGAGGAAGAGCAGGACCGCCGTGACGAGATAGGAGACGGCGAAGAAGCCGTCCCACAGGCCGAACCAGCGGGTGCCGGACTCGGGACCGTAGTACGCCCCGGTCTGCGAGCCGTCCCCCGGAGAGTGATTGCGCACGGCTCAGTACTACCACGCGTGTCCACCGTGTCCACCGGACGGTTGACAGCCAGAACCCACCGTTCAGTCGTCTCGCGGTGGCGCGCCCGCTTCTAGCGTTGGGTCAGGTGGGACGGAGAACCGTCACACCGAACGCACATCCCCGTTCGGCTTGGAGAACGTCGCATATGCCACAGATGAGCCAGTTCCTGTCCGCACTGATCGCCAGTGGCACGATCCTGATCATCATCCTGGCGACCGACATCGGCCGCCGCCGCATCACCACGATGCGGATGGTGCGCTCGGTCATCGCCGTGGCCGTGGTCATCGCGATCTTCGTCGAGTCCTTCCCGACCAAGGGCAACGACATCTCCCTCCAGCTCGTGGGCGTCGGCACCGGCGTCATCTGCGGTCTGATCGCCGGAGTGCTGCTGCCCGCCTACAAGGACGCCACGTCCGGTGAGCTCTACACCATCGGTGGCATCGGCTACGCCCTGGTGTGGATCGTCCTCTCCGGCGGACGCGTCCTCTTCGCCTACGGCGCCGAGCACTGGTTCACCATGGACCTGGTCAAGTTCTCCATCGACTACAAGATCAGCGGCCAGGACACCTACGCCAACGCCTTCGTCTTCATGTCGCTGGCCATGGTGCTGACCCGAACCGCCGTGCTGCTGGCCAAGATGCGCAAGCTGAAGGACCAGAACACCGGGGCCGGTCAGCTGCCGCAGCAGACCGCCACCGGTGCGTCGGTCTGAGCGGCCTGATTTCATAGTCCACCAACCCCCGCCGGGCCCCGCCCCGGCACCCGTCAGACGCAAGAGCAGGGTGAAGCAGTGGAAAGCCATGACAACCTGAGGCTCCGACCGCCTCGGCACCGGGTCGACCGCCGTGCGATCGGCTGGTGGACGCTGCAGTCCGCACTCTTCGCCCTGCCCCTGCCGCTCGTCTTCGGGATCCTGTGGGCCTCCATTCCCCCCACGCGTGAGTTCTTCATGTGGGCCACGCTGATCTCGCTGGTCCCCGGGCTGCTCTACATGGCCGTCATGCCGGCCTGGCGCTACCGGGTCCACCGCTGGGAGGCCACCAACGAGGCGGTCTACGCGGCCTCCGGCTGGCTCTTTCAGCAGTGGCGGGTCGTGCCGCTGTCCCGGGTCCAGACGGTGGACACCCTGCGCGGCCCGCTGCAGCAGATGTTCGGGCTCTCCGGCGTCACCGTGACCACCGCCTCCGCCGCGGGCGCGGTGAAGATCAAGGGCATCGACCACAAGCTCGCCGGGGACCTGGTGGAGTACCTGGCCAAGTGCACCCAGGCCGTGCCGGGAGACGCCACATGAGCTCCGAGACCACCGTGCGGCCGTCTTCCCACGCGGCCGGCCGCGACTGGGGGCGGCTCAACGGGCGGCTGCTCCTGGTCAACCTCTCCATCCTCGCCGCGCCGGTGGCCATGTTCCTGGCCAGCCTCGCGGTCACCGGAGGCGAGACCAACCTCCAGGTCATCATCACCCTCGGCTCGCTGTTCCTGACCTTCCTGGTCATCAGCGGCATCGGGCTGATGCGGCTGTTCACCACCCGCTACCGGCTCACCGAGGACCGCTTCGAGCTCCACACCGGGCTGCTCTTCCGCAGCGAGCGCTCGGTCCCGATCGGCCGCATCCGCGGTGTCGACCTCACCGCCAACCCGGTCCACCGGATCTTCGGCCTCACCACGCTGCGCATCGACAGCGGGGACCAGAGCGACGCCGCCGCCCGCAGGCTCGCCCTCGACGGCATCACCAAGGCCGAGGCCCTGGAGCTGCGCCGCCAGATCATCGCCCTGCGCGACGCGGGCCGGGCCAGGCCGGTGGCCGACAGCGACGGGGTGCTCAGCCGGCTGGACTGGTCCTGGCTGCGCTACGGCCCGCTGACCGTCTGGGGCGTGGGCGGCGTCTTCATCGCCGCCGCCAGCGCGTACCGCACCCTGAGCGAGCTCCAGGTGAACCCGCTGGACCTCGGCGTCGTCAAGGACCTCGAGGACCGCTTCGGCACCATTCCGCTCTGGTACGGAATCCTGCTGGCCGCCGTCGTCATCGTCGTCCTCGGCATGATCGGCTCCACCGCCACCTACATCGAGAACTGGGCCGGTTACGAACTGCGCCGCGAGGACGGCGGAATCCTCCGCATCCGCCGCGGTCTGCTGGCCACCCGGTCCGTGAGCATCGAGGAGCGCCATCTGCGTGGCCTCGAACTCGTCGAGCTCGTCCCGCTGCGCTGGGCCAAGGGCGCCAAGCTCAACGCCGTGGCCAGCGGCCTGGGCAACCAGGAGGACAACCGCAGGCGCCGCGGGCTGACCCCGCCCACCCCGCGAGACGAGGCCATGCGGGTCGCCGCCCAGGCGCTGCCGACCGGCCCCGGGCTGGTCGAGCGCAAGGGTCTGCTCGCGCACCCCAGGGCGGCCCTGCGGCGCCGGATCAACCGCGCCCTCATGTGGTCGGCCCTGATCGCGGCCGTCCCGGTGGGCCTGGGCCTGTGGCTGGGCCGGTGGCTCGTCATCACCGGCGTGGTCACCGGTGTGGTGCTGGTGCCGGTCCTGGTGGCGTTCGCCTTCAGCGCGTACCACAGCCTGGGCCACGGGCTGCGCGGCCGCTATCTGGCCGCGTGCTCCGGTGCGTTCGCCCGCCGCACCGTCGCCCTCCAGCGCGACGGGATCATCGGCTGGAAGCTCTCCCGGACGCCCTTCCAGCGCCGGGCCGGGCTGATCACCCTCGGCGCCACCACCGCCGCGGGCGACGGCGTCTACCGCGTGCACGACCTGACCGAAGGCCAGGGGATCGCCCTCGCCGAGACCGCGGTACCGGGGCTGCTGGCCCCGTTCATCGAGAGAGCCCCCGACCGCGGCTGACCACCCCGAGACCAACTGGCGATCCCCCGAGAGGTGGAGGGGCGGACCGAAAGGCCGCCCCTCCACCTCTAAAAACTGAATAGTGGGCGCATTATTTGCTCGAGATCCTTGTCGCCACCGGAATTCTCATGCACTCTGGTGAATTAACGATGGCCATTGCGCCAGGCCCCTCGAATACGGGACCCCAAAGGGATGATAGGGGTCCATAGGGGGTTTGAAGGGGTTTCTGGTCGCCCTGCCCTGTGTAAAGCTGACGTACGGTCTTGGTGTTATGTCTGCGAGGGTAATGGGGCGCGCGATGGTGAGTGAGTCCGTGGATTTCACGCCCGAGCACACCGAAAAGGGGGGCACGAGCCCCGAAGGGGCGTCCCCGTGGCGCGACCGGCTCGCCGCGCTCCCCGAGGCCGAGCGCGCCGAAGCCCTCACCGCCTGGGTCGGCGAGATCGTCGAACAGGCCCTCAAGGACAAGGCGCCGGACGTCCTCGACCCCGAGCGTCCCTTCCTCGACCTGGGCTTCGACTCCCTCGCCACGGTCGATCTGCACGCCCGGCTGACCGCCGCCACCGGGCTGCGGCTGCCGGTCACCCTCGCCTTCGACCACCCCACCCCCGCCGACCTCGCCCGCCATGTGCGGGCCGAACTGCTCGGCGGGGACGGCGACTCCGACGCCTCTCCGGCCGACGCCGGAATGGGCCCGATCGCCGCCGACGAACCCATCGCCATTGTCGGAATGAGCTGCCGGTTCCCCGGCGGGGTCGGATCCCCCGAAGAACTGTGGGAAATCGTCGCGGGCGGAAAGGACGTCATCTCCGAGTTCCCGGTGAGCCGGGGCTGGGATCTCGCCGGGCTTTACGACCCCGACCCCGACCGGCCGGGCAGCAGCTATACCCGCGAAGGGGGATTCCTGCACGACGCCGATGAGTTCGACCCGGCGTTCTTCGGAATCTCCCCGCGCGAGGCGCTGGCGATGGATCCGCAGCAGCGGCTGCTG
Organism: Streptomyces sp. 5-10; assembly: GCF_014712245.1. Lineage (NCBI taxonomy): Bacteria > Bacillati > Actinomycetota > Actinomycetes > Kitasatosporales > Streptomycetaceae > Streptomyces > Streptomyces sp. 5-10. Next base: position 4,399 of record NZ_JACVYG010000048.1, on the reverse strand, counting down.
CTGGAGACCTCCTGGGAGGTCTTCGAACGCGCCGGTATCGACCCCGCGCTCCTCCGGGGCGGCCGGACCGGTGTGTTCGTCGGCGCCGAGACCCAGGACTACGGCCCCCGGCTGCACGAGGCCGAGCAGGGCTTCGAGGGCTATCTGGTCACCGGCAACGCCGCCAGCGTCGCCTCCGGCCGCATCGCCTACACCTTCGGCTTCGAGGGCCCCACCGTCACCGTCGACACCGCCTGCTCCTCCTCCCTGGTGGCGCTCCACCTGGCCGTGCAGGCCCTGCGCGCGGGCGAGTGCACCATGGCGCTCGCCGGTGGCGCCGCGGTCATGGCCAACCCCGGCTCGTTCATCGCCTTCAGCCGCCAGCGCGGCCTCGCGCCCGACGGCCGCTGCAAGCCGTTCGCCGCTGCGGCCGACGGCACCGCGTGGGGCGAGGGCGTCGGCATGCTGCTCGTCGAACGGCTCTCGGACGCCCGCCGATACGGTCACCGGGTCCTCGCCGTCGTCCGCTCCACCGCCATCAACCAGGACGGCGCCAGCAACGGCCTCACCGCCCCCAGCGGCCCCGCCCAGCAGCGCGTCATCCGCCAGGCCCTCGCAGGCGCCGGATTGACGCCCGGCGAGGTCGACGCGGTCGAGGCCCACGGCACCGGTACGACACTGGGCGACCCCATCGAGGCCCAGGCGCTGCTCGCCACCTACGGCCGGGACCGCGAGGCGGACCGCCCGCTGTGGCTCGGCTCGCTCAAGTCCAACATCGGCCACACCCAGTCCGCGGCCGGTGTCGGCGGCATCATCAAGATGGTCATGGCGATGCGCCACGGGGTACTGCCGCGGACGCTGCACGTGGACGAGCCGACCCCGCATGTCGACTGGACCGCCGGTGACATCGAGCTGCTGACCGAGGCGCGGCCCTGGCCGGAGAGCGACCGCCCGCGCCGCGCGGGCGTCTCGTCGTTCGGCATGAGCGGCACCAACGCGCACGCCATCATCGAGCAGCCCCCGGCCGACGGCGAGGAGCGGGGCGAGGCCGAGGAGCCCGACGGCGAGGGTTCCGCGGAACCCGCCGTGCTGCCCTGGCCGCTGTCCGCGAAGACCACCGACGCCCTCCAGGGCCAGGCCGAGCGGCTGCACGCGCTGCTGGAGGCCGACCCCGGCCTCGCCCTCACCGACATCGGCTACTCCCTGGCCACCACCCGGGCCACCTTCGAGCAGCGCGCCGTGCTCCTCGCCGGTGACCGCGACGGCTTCCGCTCCGCCCTGCGCACCCTCGCCGACGGCGGCGACGGGCCGTCCGTCGTGCGCGGCGCCCCCGCCGCCGGAAAGCTCGCCCTGCTCTTCACCGGACAGGGCAGCCAGCGCCTCGGCATGGGCCGCGAGCTCCACGCCGCCCACCCCGTCTTCGCCGAAGCCCTCGACGACGCCTGCTGGTACCTCGAGGAGCAGCTGGAACTCCCGCTCCTCGACGTGCTCTTCGCCGAGGAGGGAAGCCCCGAGGCCGCCCTCCTGGACCGCACCGACTACACCCAGCCCGCCCTGTTCGCCATCGAGGTCGCGCTCTACCGCCTCCTCGAGTCCTGGGGGCTGCGCCCCGAACTGCTCGCCGGACACTCCATCGGCGAGCTCGCCGCCGCCCATGTGGCGGGTGTGCTCTCCCTGGAGGACGCCGCCGCCCTGGTCGCCGCCCGTGGGCGGTTGATGCGGGAGCTTGCCGAGGGTGGCGCGATGGTCGCGGTGCAGGCGTCGGAGGACGAGGTGCTGCCGCTGCTCGCCGGGCGCGAGGACCGGATCGGCATCGCCGCGATCAACGGCCCGCACTCCGTCGTCGTCTCCGGCGCCGAGGAGGACGCGCTGGAGATCGCTTCCGGTTTCGAGGCGCGGGGTCGGAAGACCAAGCGGCTCACCGTGAGCCACGCGTTCCACTCCCCGCTGATGGACGGCATGCTCGCCGAATTCCGGCGCGTCGCCCAGGTGCTGGAGTACGCGCCGCCGCGCATCCCCGTGGTGTCCACCGTCACCGGGCGCGTCGCCACCGCCGAGGAGCTGTGCTCGCCCGAGTACTGGGTGCGCCACGTCCGCGAGGCCGTGCGCTTCCTCGACGGTGTGCGCACCCTGGCCGACAAGGGCGCCACCACCTTCCTGGAGCTCGGCCCCGACGCCGTGCTCACCGCCATGGCCCAGGACTGTCTGCCGGACGCCGACGGCACCGCGTACGCCGCCGCGCTGCGCGCCGGGCGCCCCGAGGCCGAGACCCTGACGGCGGCCGTGGCGCTGGCGTACGTCCGGGGCAAGAAGGCCGACTGGGCCGCGCCGTACGCCACCACCGGCGCCCGCACGATCGACCTGCCCACCTATGCCTTCCAGCGCCGGCGGTACTGGCTCAACGCCCCGGCCCCGGCCGGATCGGCGGCCGGGGCCGGGCCGGGCTCGGCGGTGGACGGGCGGTTCTGGGATGTGGTGGAGCGCGGGGATGTGGCCGCGCTGGCGGCGGAGCTCGCGGTGGATCCGGGGGTTTCGCTGGGTGAGGCGCTGCCCGCGCTGTCGTCGTGGCGGCGGCAGGAGTCGGTGCGTTCTGCGGTGGACGGCTGGCGTTACCGGGTGGCGTGGAAGCCGGTGACGGAGCGGTCGGCGGCCGGTGTTTCGGGTGGCTGCTGGGTGGTTGTGGTGCCCGGCGGTGAGGCTGAGGGTGCCTGGGCCACGGGTGTGGTGCGGATGCTGGCCGGGCGTGGCGTCGATGTGCGGGTGGTCGAGTCGAACGCGGTGGACCGTGCCGGGGTGGCGGGGGAGCTGCGTACGGCGGTGGGCGACGCCTCGGTGACGGGTGTGGTGTCGCTTCTGGCGCTGGGCGAGGGCGATGGCGCGTCGGGGTTGTTGCGTACGGCCGCGTTGGTGCAGGCGTTGGGTGATGTGGGTGTGGGTGCGCCGTTGTGGGTGGCGACGCGGGGTGCGGTGTCGGTGGGGCGTTCCGATGGTGTGGTGAGTCCGGGTCAGGCGTTGGTGTGGGGGCTTGGCCGGGTGGCGGCGTTGGAGTTGCCGGAGCGGTGGGGCGGTCTGGTCGATCTGCCGGAGTCGGTGGATGAGCGTGCGTTGGGGCGGCTTGCGGGTGTGCTGGCCGGGGCCGGGGCCGGTGGCTCGGGTGAGGATCAGGTCGCGGTGCGCGCCTCGGGCGTCTTCGGGCGTCGGCTGGTGCGGGCGGTCGGGTCCCGTACGTCGGGCGACGAGGGCTGGCGGGCGTCCGGTTCGGTGCTGGTGACGGGTGGTACGGGTGCGCTGGGTGCGCATGTGGCTCGCTGGCTGGTGGCGAACGGGGCCGAGCATGTGGTGCTCACCAGCCGCCGGGGGCCGGAGGCTCCGGGTGCGGCCGAGCTGCGGGATGAGCTCGTGGCTTCGGGTGCTCGGGTGACGGTGGCCGCGTGTGATGTGGCGGACCGGGACGCGCTCGCCGAACTGCTGGCGTCCATACCGGCCGAGTTCCCGCTGACCGCCGTCGTGCACGCCGCCGGTGTGCTGGACGACGGCGTACTGGACGCGCTCACGCCCGAGCGGTTCGCCTCGGTGCTCCGGGCGAAGGCGGACGCCGCGCTGCATCTGGACGAGCTGACGCGCGACCTGGACCTGTCGGCGTTCGTCCTCTTCTCCTCGATCACCGGGTCGGTGGGCGCCGCCGGTCAGGGCAACTACGCGGCGGCCAACGCCTACTTGGACGCGCTGGCCGAGCGGCGGCGCGCCCAGGGCTTGCCCGCCACCTCGATCGCCTGGGGCCCGTGGGCGGACTCCGGGATGGCCGGTGACGACGCCATGGAGCGGCGGATGCGCCGCGAGGGCATGCCGCCGATGGCGCCCGAGTCGGCCGTCGCCGCGCTGCGGCAGGCGCTGGATCTCGATGACACCGCCGTGACGGTCGCGGACATCGACTGGGAGAACTTCCCCCGCACCCTCACCGCCGTACGGCCCAGCCCGCTGATCGCCGAGCTGGCGGCGGAGGCCGGGCCGGGCGCCGCGACCGGCGCCGACACCGCCAGGGTCGTCACCGACGCCGACTCCGCCTCCCCGCTCGGCGAGCGCCTGAGCGGCCTCCCGAAGGCCGAACAGGACCGTGCGATCCTGGAGTTGGTGCGTGCGCAGGTCGCGTCGGTGCTGGGGCACGGCGGGGGCGAGGCGGTGGCGGCCGGGCGCGCCTTCAAGGAGCTGGGCTTCGACTCGCTGGCCGCGATCGAGCTCCGCAACCGGCTGAACGCGGCGACGGGCCTGCGCCTGGCCGCCACGCTCATCTACGACTACCCGAACGCGACGGCCCTGGCCGACCATCTGCGTGCTGAGCTGCTGGGTGCGGATGTTGTGGCGGCGGGTGGTGTGGTGGCTCCGGCGGTTGCGGTGGCCGACGATCCGATCGCGATCGTGG
>NZ_JACVYG010000047.1:0-79592 GCF_014712245.1 Streptomyces sp. 5-10 | reverse complement strand
CCCGGTCCGGCCCCGCGCCGCCCCGGTCCGGCCCCGCGCCGCCCGGTGGCCCCGGGAGCGTGTGGGGCTGTCAGCGGCCGCCGGTAGGTTCTGTGCCCGTAAGACGGAAACACCGACCGGAGGTTGAAGACGTGCCCTATGTGCTGCCCGAGTCCTGGCGCGGGGTCCTCGGCGAGGAGCTGGAGAAGCCCTATTTCAAGGAGCTCACCGAGTTCGTCGAGGAGGAGCGGGCCAAGGGGCCGGTGTACCCGCCGCGCGAGGAGGTGTTCGCCGCCCTGGAGGCCACGCCGTTCGACCGGGTGAAGGTGCTCGTCCTCGGGCAGGACCCGTACCACGGCGAGGGCCAGGGCCACGGTCTGTGCTTCTCGGTGCGGCCGGGCGTCAAGACCCCGCCGTCGCTGCGGAACATCTTCAAGGAGATGGAGGAGGAGCTCGGCCACCCGGTGCCCGACAACGGCTATCTGATGCCCTGGGCCGAGCAGGGTGTGCTGCTGCTCAACGCGGTGCTGACGGTCCGGGGCGGCGAGGCCAACTCCCACAAGAGCAAGGGGTGGGAGAAGTTCACCGACGCGGTGATCCGCGCGGTGGCCTCGCGCCCCGATCCGGCCGTCTTCGTGCTCTGGGGGAACTACGCACAGAAGAAGCTGCCGCTCATCGACGCGTCGCGGCACGCGGTGGTGAAGGGGGCGCACCCGTCCCCGCTGTCCGCGAAGAAGTTCTTCGGTTCGCGCCCCTTCACCCAGATCGACGAGGCGGTCAAGGCCCAGGGCCACACCCCGATCGACTGGCGGATCCCGGACCTCGGCGCCTGACCGGGGCTAGAGCGCGTAGTCGAAGCTGTAGGGGATCTCGGACTCCCCCTGGACGGCGGAGAAGGTGCCCGATCCGGTGAGCCCGGTCAGCTCGCCGGTGCCGGATCCGGGCACCACCTCGAAGGCGCAGTGGACGGTGGCGTCCTCGCCCCAGCTGCCGTGCTGCACCACCACGAAGCTGCCCGCGCGCCCGTCCAGGGTGCCGGTCAGCAGCTCGTAGCCGCAGCAGACGCCGGTCTTGTCGGACAGATAGGTGATGGCGTACTGACAGCTGGTCCGCGGTGCCTCGATACCGCCCGAGAAGGCGTTCGTCACCACGGCCCGGGCCAGCTTGGCACCGCCCTCGGCCTCCTCGAGGGCGGTCTCCTGCCAGTCGGCGTAGGTGAAGTGGCCGGTGGTGTGCGTGGTCATGGTGGGTCCTTTCCGGGGCCGGGATCGGCTGCGGGAGCCACTCTGGCCGCCGTACCTGACATCTTCTGTCAGGTACGGCGGCCACAATGGACCGCATGCGCGCCGACCGCCTTCTCTCACTGCTCCTGCTGCTGCAGAACCGGGGCCGGATGACCGCGCCCGAGCTCGCCGCCGAGCTGGAGGTCTCGGTGCGCACCGTCTACCGCGACGTGGAGGCGCTGAGCGCGTCCGGGGTGCCCGTGTACGCCGACCGGGGTCCGGCCGGGGGCTTTCGGCTGCTCGACGGCTACCGCACCCGGCTGACCGGGCTCACCGGCGACGAGGCCGACTCGCTCTTCCTGGCCGGGATGCCGGGCCCGGCCGCCGAGCTGGGCCTGGGCGCCGACCTCACCACGGCCCAGCTCAAGCTGCGGGCCGCGCTCCCGGCCGAGCTGGGGGAGCGGTCCCGGCGCATTCAGGAGCGCTTCCACCTCGACGCGCCGGGCTGGTTCCGGGACGCCGAGCCGGTGCCCCATCTGGCGGCGGCCGCCGAGGCCGTATGGGAGCGGCGCGTCCTGCGGGTGCACTACCGCCGCTGGCGCGGCGAGGTGCGGCGGGAGCTGTGCCCGCTGGGCCTCGTCCTCAAGGGCGGCATCTGGTACCTGGTGGCGCGGGTCGGGATTTCCGTGCGCAGCTACCGGGTGGCGCGGATCCTCGACGCCGAAGTGCTGGAGGAGGTCTTCGAGCGGCCCGCCGGATTCGACCTCGCCGCCTCCTGGGCGGAGTCGTCCCGACGGCTGGAGTCCATGCGCTTCCAGGACGAGGCCGAACTCCTGCTCTCCGAGCGCGGGGTGAAGCTGCTCCCGATGCAGTTCGGGGCGGTGGGCGCGGAGGCGGCGGCCTCGGCGGGCCCGCCCGACGACGAGGGGCGACGGCATGTCGTCCTCCCCGTGGAGTCGCTGCCGGTCGCGGTCCACGACATGCTGAGGCTGGGCACCGACGCCGAGGTGCTGGGCCCGCCCGAGCTGCGGTCGGCCGTCGCCCGCGCCGTCGCCGAACTGGCCCGCCGCTACGGCGCGCCCTCCAAGGCCCCGCCGCGCCACGACACGCCGAGCGGCGCGGGCGCGAAGGGCTAGCGTCGTGTCGAAGGACGGGAGGCGGCGATGGCGGAAGCGCGGCGGCAGACGCCGGAGGGCGATGCCGTACTGACCCGGATCGGGCAGGCGGTCATGCTGCACCGGGGCGGCGACCGGGAGGAGGCGCGCAATCGCCTCGCCGCGCTGTGGCGGGAGATCGAACGGGACGGCGCCCCCTTCCACCGCTGCGCCCTCGCCCACTATCTGGCCGACACCCAGGACGACCCGCTCGACGAGCTGATCTGGGACCTGCGGGCGCTCGCCGCCGCCGACACGCTCACCGGGGCGCCGGCGCCGCGGGCGTTCCTGCCCTCCCTCCACCTCAACGTGGCCGCGGGCCACCTGAAGCTGGGGCAGGAGGAGGCGGCCCGGAGCCAGCTGGCGCTGGCGCGCGAGGCCGCCGGTGCGCTCGGCGAGGATCCGTACGGCGACGGGGTGCGGGCGGCCATCCTGCGGCTGACGCTGGTCCTGGAGGGCGCCGTCGAGGACTGAAGGCCCAGGGTCCTTCCGCCGGAAGGCCCAGGGTCCTTCCGGCGGCCGGGCGGCCACGGGTGCGTGGCCCCGGGCGGACGTCAGGCGGCTATGCCGCCTCCGCCAGCTCCTCCCAGCGGTCGGCGAGCGCCTTCAGCTTGACGACGAACCGCTCGCGTTCCGCCTCGTCGAAGGAGTCCAGGAGGATCGTGTCGAGCCTGCGCGCCCGGTGGTTCGCCTCCCGAAGGGCCTCTTGGCCCGCGTCGGTCAGGTAGAGCAGTTTGCGGCGGCCGTCGGCGGCCGCGGTTCGCCGGGCGAGCAGACCACGGTTCTCCAGCCGGCGAGCCACATCGGCCATGGTGGAGGTGTCCAGGGCGACGGCGGCGGCCATGGAACGCTGATCCTGGCCGGGATGGGCCTCCACCGTCTGCAGCACCGCGAACTGGGGGCCGGTGAGGACTGGGTCCACCTCCCGTGCCCACACGGCGAGATACGCCTGGTAAAGACGGCGGACCTGATAGCCGGGCGCGGCCGTCAGGGCAGTGGGAGCCTCCGGCCCGGTTGGGGCGGACGGGGTGGGATCAGTCATGGAACCTACTTAAGCACGCACGGTTGACGCCGGAGGACAGCGGGGCGGGCGCCGGCGCACCCTCCGGCCCCGGCCGCGGGCTCACCGACCGGTACCGAGGTGGACCGGTCCCGTACCGCCGGCGCTCCGACCGGCCGTCGTTCCGGCGCCGCTCCCGGCCGGGCGGGAGACCCGGCCGCCGAGCAGACTCCCGGCGCCGGGCACGACGGGCGGCAGCCCGAGCTCCGTCAGGATGCGGAACGCGGTGGAGGTGGCCGCCGACAGCACGGGCAGCCCCGCCTCGTCCTCGACGGGCTGGATCGACGCCAGCGACGGCATCTGCACGCAGGCCGACAGCACCAGCGCGTCGGCCCTGCCCAGGTTCAGGCGGCGCCAGTGTTCACGCAGATCGGCGGGGTCCAGACGGGCCACCGCCAGGTTGTCCGGAACCTCGAGGCTGAGCGCGTCGACCACCTCGATCCCGGCGTCCTCGATGTAGTCGACCACCTTGGCGGTGAGCTCCTTCATATACGGCGTGATGATCGCGACCCGGCGGGCGCCGACCGCCTCGACGCCGCTGAGCAGGGCGCCCGCGCTGGAGACCACGGGAGCCCGGGAGCCCTCGGCCCGCAGCGCGGAGGTGATGTCGGCCTCCGCCACACAGTGGTGACCCGGCCCCTGCGCCATGATGGCGACCAGGCAGGCGGTGGCGACGACGTCGGGCCGCGCGTCGGCCAGTTCGAGGGCGGCCCGCTCGGTCTGCGCGTTCATGGTGCGCAGCTGGTCCGGGGTGACGTGCTTCATCCGCATCCGGCTGGTGTGGAAGACGAAGCGGTCGCCCGGCGCGAGGGACTCCCGCGCGTTGAGCATCCGGGGAAGCTCGGTCTCCATCGTCAGGTTGGAGCTGGGCACGATCAGCCCGATGTGATGGTCTGCCATGGGGTCGGTCCTCCGTAACGGGGCAGCGGGCACCGGTCAGGCGGCCGGGGCGAGGATGGTCCGCAGCGCGTCGCGGAGCGTCGCGGTGGCGATGGCCGGGGCGTCCCAGAAGATCATGTGACCGGCGCCGGGGATCCGGTGCAGCGGCGCCGGTGGATTGCTCTCGGCGGCCTCCCGCGCCCCTTCCGCCGTCACGACGGGACTGTCGGCTCCGTAGAGCAGGTGGGCCGGTCCGGGCACCCGGGGCCACCAGTCGAAGAAGTCCTCGTGCTCGAAACCGTGGTGCGTGGCCACGATGGCCTGCTCGGAGCAACTGGACAGCCAGCGGGCCCGCAGCTCCTGTTCCCGCCGCGGCCAGGTGGGCCACGAGGCGGCCACCTCGTCGGCGTCCGTTCCGCGCCGGGCCTCGGAGAGCTGCCGCAGGAACACCTCCCGGGGGGTGGGGTAGGGCCCGCGGTCCGGACCGCTCATCGGCGGGTCGGCCAGCACGGTGCCGCGCAGGGGCACCTTGGCACGCACCGCGACGGCCGCCGCGATCCGCGCGCCCATGGAGTGACCGAGGAGCAGCGGACGGTCGAGGCCGAGGTGGGTGATGAGGGCTTCGGTGTCCTCGGCGTACTCCTCCAGCCCGTAGCCCTCGCCCTCGTCCGAAAGACCCCGGCCGCGTACGTCCAGCACCACCGGCCTGACCAGGTCGGTCAGTTCGCGTGCCACGAAGTCCATGGTGACCGCGGGGCTGGTGATACCGGGCAGGACGACCAGCGCCGGCAGGCCGCCGCCGTAGTCCAGGGCGTGCAGCCGTACGTCCCCGGAGCGCACCCACCGGCTCGTGGCCGGCACCTCGGCCAGGTCGGCGAGCGCGCTCTGCAGGACCGAACGCCGTGTCATGTGCTGTCTCCTCGTCGGGGGGAACGCCCGGCCGCGTCAGGGGCCGCCGGGGCGGGAACGGAGCCGATGTAGCCGACGGCGTCCTCGAGGGTGACGACGTCGCCGTACTTGGCCTGGATGTCGAAGAGCGCCGCGTCCGCCGGCCCCTCGGCCCGGTCGCCCACGCAGGCACGGGGCACCAGCACCGGGAAGCCCGACTGGACGGCGTCGACCACGGTGGCCCGCACACAGCCGCTCGTGGTGGCGCCGCACACCACCACGGTGTCGCGGCCCAGACCGGTCAGGGTGGCGGCGAGACTCGTGCCGAAGAAGGCCGAGGCGCCCTTCTTCACCACCAGCGGATCGTGTCCCGGCCGCATGGGCAGCCGCGGGTCGATGGCCACGGCATCACTGCCCTCGACCAAGGCGCGCAGGCCGGGAGCCTTGCGCAGCCAGGGGACCGCGTCACCGGACGCCTCGGCCTCGGTGTAGGCGATCGCGGTGAAGATCACCGGCACATCCACCGGCCGGGCCGCCTCGATCAGGCGCGCGGTGGCGGCCACGACCTCGGAGAGGTCGGCACCGGAAGGGTAGGACTCCTCGGTGAAACCCCGGGTCAGGTCCACCACGACGATCGCCGGACGGCTGCCGCGCCGCACCGCGGCACCGAAGCCGGCCCGCTGGTAGGTGTGGTGGGTGGCGACGCCGTACAGTCCGCCGCTCATCGGCGCCTCCCCAGCAGCCAGCCCGGCACGAACCCGAGCAGGAACGCGGCCGCGACCGGGCCGTACTTCTTCAGCAGCGGGCCCGCGATCAGCACCATTGCGTTGAGCTCACCGGGCGGCTCGGCGGGTGCGCCGGCCGCGGGAGTGGACGCGGCGGGCGCCGCGCCGGAGGCGGGGGAGGCTTCCACGCCGCCCTGCCGAAGGAGGAGGTCGCCGAGGTTCTGGGCGAACTGCTGGAGAATCTTGTCTGATACGGCCCCGATGGCTCCCTTGCCGAACTGGGCGATCTTGCCCCGGATCACCAGGTCGGTGGAGAGGTTGAGCTGGGCGCCTTCCTCGGCCGGGACGACCTCCAGGGAAACCTCGGCCTCGGCGTCGCCGCTGCCGTGGGTATCGGCGCCGCTGGCGTGGACACGCAGCCTCCGCTTTTCGGCGTCGACCTCCAGGAAGCGCACGGTGCCGGCATAGGCGGCCGTGATCGGACCCACCTTGATCGTGACCGCACCACGCCAGGCATCGCCGTCACGGCCTTCGAGAGCGGCACCGGGCATGCAGGACGCCACTCTCTGGACATCGCCGAGCAGCGCGAATACCGCGTCGGGCTCGGCTTTGACGGAAACGGTGTTGATCAGTTGCATGAGTCCTCCTTGGCGCCCGCGGCCCGCTGAGAGCGCCGGGCGGTCGCGCAGGCGTCGATCGCCTCGACGATGGTCTGGTAGCCGGTGCACCGGCACAGGTTCGCGGCGACGACCTCCCGGATCTCCTCCTTGGTCGCCTCCGGCCGCTCCGCGAGGAAGCCCTGGGCCAGCATCAAGAAGCCGGGGGTGCAGAAGCCGCACTGGAGGCCGTGGTGGGCGGTGAAGGCCCGCTGGAGATCGCTGAGCTCGCCGGTGCGGGAGTCGGCGAGGGATTCGACGGTGGTGATCCGCGCGCCCTCCGCCTGGGCGGCGAACATCAGACAGGCCCGGACCGGCAGCCCGTCGACGAGCACGGTGCAGGCGCCGCAGATCCCGTGCTCGCAGCCGATGTGGGTGCCGGTCAGCCGCAGATCGTGGCGGAGCACGTCCACCAGGGTCCGGCGCGGCGCCGTGATCACCTCGTAGGGCGAGCCGTTGACGTCGAGCGTGATGAGCTGGACGTCGTCGCCCAGGCCGGTGGTGTCGTTCATGGTGTCTGCTCCGGTGTGCGGGGGGTCAGGGCACGGTGGACGGTCTCCGGTGTGATGGGCGTGTGGTCCAGTTCGACGCCGGTGGGCCGCAGTGCGTCGTTGACGGCGTTGAGCACGGCGGCGGGGGCCCCGATGGTGCCGCCCTCGCCGGCGCCTTTGGCTCCCGTCGCGGTGAAGGCGCACGGGGTCTCCAGGTGGTGGATCACCACCTCCGGGATCTCCTGTGCGGTGGGCACCTTGTAGTCCATGAAGCTGGTGGCCGACGGCTCGCCCTGGGCGTCGTAGGTGATCTGCTCGAAGAGCGCCCCCGAGATGCCCTGTGCGATGCCGCCCCGGCACTGCCCCTCCACCACCTGCGGATTGACGGCGACACCGCAGTCCTCGACGCAGAAGTAGGCGAGGACTTCCACCTGCCCGGTGCCCTCGTGCAGCTCCACCACCACCCCGTGGGTGGCATTGGAGAAGGTGCCGTCGTTGTGGACGTCGAAGACGGCGGTGGCGGTGAGGCCCGGGTCGATGTCCTTGGGCAGCAGATGGGATGTGAGGTAGGCGGTGTCGGCCAGGTGCTCGTAGGTGAGTGCGACATCCGGGTCGTCGCGCCGGCGGACCCGGCCCCGGTCCAGTTCGGTGTCCTCCGGGGGGATGCCCCACTCGGCGGCGGCGATGGCGCGGAGTTTGTCGCCGAGCTTGCCCGCCGCCAGACGTACGGCACTGCCGCCGACCGCGATCGAGCGGCTGGCGAAGGTGCCCCAGCCGTAGGTGATGCGATCGGTGTCGCCCTGGTGGAGCTTGACCTTGGCGAGGTCGAGGCCGAGCGTATCGGCGACGATCTGCGCCATGGTCGTCTCATGGCTCTGCCCGTGGCTGACGGTGCCGGTGGTGACGGTGACCGCGCCGCTGGTGTCCATGCGGACCTCGGCGAGGTCGAACCCGGGCACGACCTCCATCTTGCGCTGGGCGAAGGCGGCGGAGCCGTAGCCGGTGCGCTCGCTGAAGCAGCTGTAGCCGATGCCGATGTGCCGGCCCTCGGCCGTGGCCTCGGCCTGCCGGTCGTACCAGCCCGCCTCGCGCACGGCCCGCTCGCACAGGTCGAGGGATTCCAGATACGAGCCGGGGTCGTAGGTGATGTTGTTGACGCCGGTGTACGGGAAGTCGGTGATGACGTTGCGGCGCCGGATCTCCACCGGGTCCAGGCGCAGTTCGCGGGCGGCGCGCTCCATGAGCCGCTCCATGGCCATCACGTAACTCGGGCGGCTCACGCCCCGGTAGGGGGCGGTGGGCGCCTTGTTGGTGGTGATGCCCCGGCCGCGCACCCGGTAGGCGGGCACCTTGTAGACACCGGGCATCTCGGCGGCGGCCATCAGCGGCTCGATACCGGCCGTGAACGGGTAGCAGGAGTAGGCGCCCATGTCGCACACCACGTCCGCCTCGAGGCCGAGGATCCGGCCGTCGGCGTCGAAGGCGGCGCGTGCGGTGTAGTGCTGTTCCCGGGCGAGGAACGAGGCGGACAGGGCGTCCTTGCGGTCCTCGATCCACTTGACGGGCCGGCCGAGCCGCAGCGCGGCCGCCGCAGTGGCGATCTCCTCGCGGCCGACCACGCACTTGAGGCCGAAACCGCCACCCATGTCCGGGACGATCACGCGCACCGCGCGCTCGTCCAGTCGCAGGCAGCGGGAGGCCACGGTCCGCACCTGATGCGGGGTCTGGGTGCAGGTGTGCAGGACGAGCTGCTCCTCCCGGGCGTCCCACTGCGCCACCGCGCCACGCGTCTCCAGCGGCAGGGCGTTCTGCCGACCGGTTCGCATATCGACGTGGACCACGCAGGGAGCTTGGTCGAAGATCTCGTCGATGCCCTCGGTGGCGAACAGGCCGACGTCGACCAGGGTGTTCCCCGCGGCCTCCGCATGCACCCGCGGGGCGTCGGGGGCGAGGGCCTGTTCCTCGCAGGTGACGGGCGGCAGGGGCGCGTACGTCACCTTGGCGGCCTCCAGGCCGTCCTCGGCGAGGTAGGGGTCGCGGGCGACGACCACGGCGACGGGCTCGCCGACGTAGCGGACCCGGTCGCGGGCGAGGACGGGCATGGCGGTGGGCACGAACTCCGAGAGCGGACGGCCGAGCCGGGCGGTGATGTCACCCAGCTCCAGGTCGGCGGCGGTGAACGCGGCGACGACACCCGGGACCTGACGCACCCCGGTCAGATCGATCCCGGTGATCGTCCCGTGAGCGACCGTGCTGCGGACGAACTGCGCGTGCAGCATCCCGGGCAGCTCGATGTCGTCGACGAAACGGCCACGTCCGGACAGCAGCCGGGGATCCTCGCGGCGCGCCACCGACCTGCCGACCAGCCGGTCGTCCTTGGCCGACGTCATCGTGACATCGCCTCCTCACAGGCTCGCTCGATCAGAGTGCGGATGAGGTGCTTGCGGTAGTCGCCGCTTCCGCCTGTGTCACTCGGCGGGTCCACGGCGGAGGCCGCCGCCTCCGCGCAGTCCCGGAACGAGCCGCCGGCCGCTAGCACGGCCTCCGCCTCGGGCACACGCACCGGCATCGCGGCGACACCGCCCAGAGCCACCCGGCCGCCGCGGATGTCCTCGCCGTCGGTTGCCAGATCGACCGCGGCGGAGACGATGGCGAAGTCTCCGCGACGCTCGGCGAACTCGGTGAGCGCCGCGTGCGGCGCGGGGCGGGGGAAGACGATCTCCAGGAGGATCTCGTCGGGGTCCAGGGCGGTGGTGTAGTAACCGAAGAAGAACTCACCGGCCGGGAGGCGACGCCGCCCGCGCGGGCTCTGGGCCACGAACTCGGCGTCGAGCAGCACGGCCAGCAGGCACCACTCGGCGGTCGCGTCGGCGTGCGCGATGCTGCCGCCCACGGTGCCGCGGGTCCGGATCGGCAGATGGCCGATCCACCGCATGGCATCGCGGATGACCGCGAAACCCGCCCCGAGCCGGTCCGCGGGCGCGGTCTCCACCGTGTGATGGGTGGTGAGTGCCCCGATGCGCAGCCCGCCGTCGGACTCGACGCCGAGATGGTCGAGTTCGCGCAGACCGGCGATGTCGACCAGGTGCGCCGGCCGGGCCAGCCGGAAGTTCATCATCGCCACCAGACTCTGGCCGCCGGCGATGACCTTGGCCTCGTCGGACAGTTCGGCCAGGAGTGCCGTGGCGCCCTCGACGTCGCGCGCCCGGTGGTACTGGAAGGGAGCGGGCTTCATGTTTCTCCTGTCGTTTTCGAAGGCCGACCCGGGCCGCGTCCGGTCGGGGTGGGGGCAGTCCGGCCGGGGCGGGCCGCCCTTCAGCGCACCGGCTGACCGACGGCCGGCTCCGGGGACGCGGGGGCGGGCACGGCGGCCGGGTCGTCCTCGTCGAGGTCGCGTCCCTTCGTCTCGGGCGCCGCGAACGCCGTCCAGACGACGGACCCCAGGACGGCCACGGCCAGTACCCCGAACGTCAGCGGCAATCCCAGCAGCGGCCACATCACCGAGCCGAACAGCATCGGGGCGAAGCCGGTGAGCGCCCGGCTGAACGAGGACGCCCAGCCGAAGCCGCTGGCCCGCAGCGTCGTCGGGTACAGCTCGGAGACGTAGGCGTACATGGCGGGGATGGTCAGCTGCATCAGGAAGCCGAAGCCGGCGATGGCCACGATGGAACCCGTCGGCATGCGCATCACCAGCGCGAACACCACCAGCGCGAGCGAGGCGACCGGGGCAGAGACTCCTATGAGCCACTTCCGGCCGACCGTGTCCACCAGCACCGTGGAGGTCAGGACGCCGACGATGCCGACCGCGCTCATCAGCGTGGTGCTCATGAAGGCGGCCGTGTCGCCGAGGCCCTCCTCCTTGAGGATGGACGGCAGCCAGCTCAGAGCCGCGTAGTACACCAGCATGACGGTGGCGAAGAGCAACCAGGCGGCGGAGGTGATGCGCGGGCTGAACTTCCAGACCGCACGCAGCTGTTCGAGCGCGGCGCGGGGGCCGTTCCCCCGGGCCTCGCGCACCGGGGCGGGAATGACGTACGGCTCGACGGGAGCGCCGGTGCGGGCGACCAGATCGTCGATGACGGCCCGCGCCTCGGCCTCCCTGCCCTTCTTGCTGAGGTAGACGGGCGACTCCGGCACACCCCTGCGCACCCAGAACAGCAGCAGCGCCGGAACGCTCATCACGCAGAGCATCCACCGCCAGTTGCCTTCGAGGGACAGCATGGCCGTCGAGACCAGACCGCACAGGGTCACGCCGATCGGCCACCAGGCGTCCAGCGCGGTCAGTACGCGTCCGCGGTACTTCGTCGGGGAGAACTCCGCCACCAGGGCGTAGTCGACGGGAATACAGCCGCCCAGTCCGACACCCGCGACGAAGCGCAGGGCGAGGAAGACCGCGTAGTTCGGGGCCAGGGCACCGGCCACCGAGAACAGCGCGAAGATCAGCAGGGTGACGCTGAAGGCCTTCTTGCGTCCGATGCGGTCGGCGATCGCGCCCCAGGCCACCGCGCCCACGGCCATGCCGACCAGATTGGCGGTGGCCACCAGACCTCGCTGGGAGAGGGAGAGGTGGAAGTGGTCGCCCAGCAGCGGCATCAGGAAGCCGTTGAGGGCGATGTCATAGGCGTCGAAGAGGTAGCCGAGGCCGCCGATGATGAAGATCCGGCCCTGGACACCCCATCTCCATGGGAGGTCCTGGACGATCTGGTCGCCTGTTTTCACTGTCGCTCCACGGGGTGTTCGGGGATGTGCCCGCGTGGGGCGACACCGAGGTGGATGAGCGGGAAGTGGCCCCGAAGGGGGCGAGTGAAGAGCGGGGGAGGGGGATGGGGAAGGGCTGGTCAGCGGGCGAAGCGGTAGTCGAAGGCGCCCAGGTCCGGGTCGTCGAGCGGGCTGCCGCTCCACAACCAGTGGTAGGAGACGTCGGATTCGCCGTCGAAGCCGCGCCGCAGCAGGGCGTCCCTGGCCTCCTGCTGCGGGCCGTCGGGATAGTGGTAGAAGGTCTTGTTCTGCAGCGAGGCGTCCTGGACCATGCCGGCGTGCTTGGCTCGCCGGTCCACGTAGCGTCGCAGCGCGCCCTCGACGCCGTCGGCGTTGATACGGCCCAGTTCTTCGGCCAGTACGGCGGCGTCCTCCATGGCCTGGGAGGCGCCCTGGGCCTGGTAGGGCAGCATGGCGTGGCAGGCGTCGCCCAGGAGGGCTGTGCGGCCGTCCATCCAGACCGGGTCGCGCCGGCGGTGGTAGAGGGCGAAGCAGAGCACGTCGTCCTTGGCCTTGGACAGCATCGCCGCCACGCGATCGTCCCAGCCCTCGTAGGCGTTCACCAGGTCTTCCGCGGTGGCCGAGCCGGTCCACCGCTCGGCGACCTCGTCCGCGCACGGGACGCAGCCGACGACGTTGAGGTACTCGCCGCCGCGGATCATGTAGTGGACCAGGTGCCGATCGGGGCCGTACCAGATGGTGCTCTGGAAGCGGTCCATCAAGAAGCGCGTGGCCGGGTCGGCGGCGATGAGGTCGCCGGGGATGAGGGCCCGGAAGGCCATCTCGCCGGAGAACAGCAGGGTGTCCGGGAGGCCCATGAGGTCGCGGACCCGGGAACGGATGCCGTCGGCGCCGATCAGCACATCGGCCTCGAAGCGGCGGCCGTCCTCGGTCACGGCCGCGGGGCGACGGGGGTCGCTACGGTCCAGTTCGCCGACCCGGCTCGAGGTGTGCAGTGCGACCACCGGGCCGGGGCCGGTCGGCTCGACACAGGCCTCGGTGAGGACGCCGTGCAGATCGGCCCGGTGGTAGTGCCAGTACGGCGCGTTGTACCGCTGCTTGCAGTAGTCACCGAGCTGGGTCAGCCCGATGACGCTCCCGTCCTTCCATCGGCGCCGCACCTGGTCCTGGGGCTCGGTGCGGATGGCCTCCAGTCGCTTGCGCAGACCCAGCCCGAGCAGGACCCGGCTCGCGTTGGGCGCCGTTTGGATACCCGCGCCGATCTCGCCGAACCGCGGTGCCTGCTCCAGCACGGTCACCTGGTGGCCGCGCTGCCGCAGCGACAGTGCGGCGGTCATTCCGCCGAGCCCGCCGCCGACGATGACGACGTCGAGGGATTGGGTGGATGCCATCTTCTCTCCAGATGCGGGTGCGGCGGCGGGATCAGAAGTCGACGAGTCGGCCCGCGGTGACGACGTCCTGGCCGTCGACGGAGACCGTGCAGCCGCGCATGGCGATGTCGACGTGGGCGTACGACTCGCGCCGCAGTACGGGGTGGGGTCCGGTGGACCACAGGAAGTTTCCGGCGAACGCCCGCGCGTCCATGCCCATCAGCTCTTCCTTGCCGTACAGGGCGGTGGCGAACCAGTCGGCGGTGCGCATCAGGCCCCAGCCCATATGGGACAGGCTGCGTCCCCATTCGTCGTCCGCGTCGTCGAAGAAGGTGTTCAGCAGGTGGGCCTCGGCGCCACCGGACACCTTCTCGATGTTCCCGCCCGCGATCTGCAACGTGACCGGCTGACGTACGTACTCCTTGAACGGCAGCAGGATGTCGCCCTCGGAGAGCACGATCCGGCCCTCGGAGAACCGCGGCCAGCACAGGACCATGGTGCTCGGCCAGTGGTCCCAGCGGCCCGGGTCGTCGGCGAAGCCCACCTGGAACTCCGGCTTGGAGCCGGGCAGTTCGATGGTCAGGTCGGTGCCGGCCTCGGAGGTCACCCGCATGACGGACGCGCTCTTCAGCAGGTTCACGCCCTTGAGCACCTCCGCCTTGTCCTCCGGCCCGGGCAGATTGCGGACGAGCACGTCGGGGGCGTCGCACACGAAGAGGATGCGGGTGCCCGTCCGCAGGATCTCCTGCTGGAGCGGGGCGTGGATGAAGCCCTCCCGCGTGAGGTCCACGACGAGGTCGGCGGCCTTGAGCAGGTCCTGTGCGGCGGTGTCGCCGAGCACCGCGCTCAGGCCGGGTCCGGCGCCGGTGCGGGTGCTGTCCGAGGGCGACGGATTGCCGCCGGGGACGGTGGCGGCGATGACGTGCGCGCCGCAGGCCTTGGCCGCGCCGAAGGCGGCCGCCACGTAGTCGCCGCGGCTGGTGGGCTCGGACAGGACGACGACGTGCTCATCGGGCTTGAGCTTGCACAGCTTCAGCTCCTGGGTGAACGCGTCGAGCAGGTCAACGGAGGTGAGGTCGAGCATGTCTCGCTCCTGGGGAAGGGGGAGGTGGCAGACGGCGATCGCACGGTCCGGGCGGGCGTAGAGGTATGGATCCGGCCATGCGGCCAGGTGGCTTCATGGGGAGACGCGGGTCTCACGGGCGCCGCCGACGCAATTAATCCGAACGCGTACGATCTGGGTTTGGCAAGGGGTCCGGTCGAAACTTTTTTGTAAACAGCCCACCCCCCTGGGTGGCCGCGATGGTCAGAACACCCCGCTGACCTCGTATTTTCCCCAGGCGTCGGCCGTCTTTCCCGGCTTCACGAAGATGAACGAAAGATGATTGCGGCTGACGCGAAGTCTTGCGTCGAGAGTTCGTACGTGCTCGGATGGTTTCTGTTCACATCCGGAGCTGCGTGCCCTGAGCTGCCTCGCGATGGCTGGTTCTCAGTGGCGCGTGCCGCTGCCAAGGAGGGCTCCGATGGTCATCCCCCGCGTCCCTCGGCGCACCGTCGTCCCGGCGCGCAGGGCCCGTCGCGTCACCGCGCCTGCCCGGCGCCCTCGCGGGCACACGCGAGGGCCGCGGGGCATCGGCCCCGCGGCCCCATCTGACGCGGCGTCACTGAGCGGCCTCGCTGAAGTCCGGTGGTGCGCCCCGAAGGGGCGCGGGGCTGTATCGATATGCGGCTCCGCCGCGGCTGTGTCGATATGCGGCCCTGCCGCGTGGGACCGGCCACGACGAAGCCGCGGATGAACGACCGCACCTCGCGGCACTTCCCGTGGAGCGCTCAGTCGCCGGTGGCGCCGTCGATCCGTTCGCGGATGAGGTCGGCGTGGCCGTTGTGGCGGGCGTACTCCTCGATCATGTGGAGGTAGATCCAGCGCAGGTTGTAGTCCCCACGGCCGGGACGGGTGATCACATCGTCCAGGGAGCGGCCCGCGGCGGCCTCCTTGGCCTTGGCGATCTCCTCCCGCCAGATGGCGAAGGCGGCCTCCGAGGTGTCCTCCTCGGTGAGGTGGAACTCCCCGTCCGGGTCCTCCTCGCTGTACCAGATCGGCGCGATGTCCTGCTGGGCGAGCACCCGCCGGAACCAGCTCCGCTCGACCTCGGCCATATGCCGTACGAGGCCGAGCAGGGTCAGCCCGGACGGCGGCGCCGACGCCTCGCGCAGCTGCTTGTCGTCCAGTCCCTCGCACTTGAGGGCGAGGGTCGCGCGGTGGAAGTCCAGCCACCCCTCCAGGCTGGTGCGTTCATCGGCGGTCCGGGGCGGGTCGGGGCGTTCTGTGGTCGTCATGGCGGTCATGATGGCGGCCCCGCCGCCCGGCCCGCCAGGCGTTATCCGTCCGGCGTCCCGCGCGGCGGCTCCTGCGCGCCCCATTCGCCGAGCATTCCGCGCGTGGTTCCTGCGCACCCTATTCGCCGAGCATCCCGCGCAGCAGCTCCGCGAAGCCGGTGCGCAGCGCCGCGCGGCCGGGGACGGCGTCGTGGTCGGCGCCCGCGGCGCAGCTGAACATCAGCCCCTCGCACCAGGCGACCAGCGACCGCGCGTGCCGCCGGGGCTCGGTGGAGCCCAGCGCCGTCATCATCGCCTCGAGCGGCTCCCGGAAGCCGCGTCCCGTGGCGTCGTAGAACTCCCGCAGCTCGGGGCGGCGGGTCGCCTCCAGCGCGAGCTCGTAGCGGGCGATCAGCAGATCGCGCTGGGTGGTGAGCGAGCGGTGCAGGGCGAGCGCGAGCGCGTCGGCCAGCGCCGCGACCGGATCGGTTCCGTCCGGTGCCGCCCCGGCGGGGCCCGGCATCTCCTCGGGCGCCAGCACCTCCGCCTCCCGCTGGGCCAGCCGCCGGACCGCCGCCTTGAGCAGGGCGGCCCGGGTCCGGGCGTGGTTGGAGGTCGAGCCGAGTGGCAGCCCGGCCGCCTCGTCCACCGCACGGTGCGTCAGCCCCCGCATCCCGCGCTCGGCCAGCAGCGCCAGCGCGGTGTCGGCGATCAGCTCGGCGCGCGAGACGCCGGACGCGGAGGCGGACGGGGAGGCGCCGGAAGCGGAAGCGGCGGTTCGATCAGCGGTCATGGGGCCAACCTAAGCCCATCCGCCATCCGTACTACGGATGTAGTAACATATGTGAGTACTACACCTGTAGTTGACCTGGAGGAGTCATGCGGCAGCCCCGTGCCCTCGTCATCGGTGCCGGAGTCGGCGGGCTCACCGCCGCCGCGGCCCTGCACCGCCGCGGCTGGTCCATCACCGTCCTGGAGCGGGCCGCCCGCCTCGAACCCGTCGGCGCCGGAATCTCGCTCGCCCCCAACGCCCAGCGCGCCCTGGACGCCATCGACCTCGGCGACGACGTGCGCGCGCTCGCCGCCTGGCAGGGCGGCGGCGGACTGCGCACCCCCGGCGGCCGCTGGCTCTCCCGGATGGACAGCGCCACGACGGCCGAGCGCTTCGGCGGCCCGCTGGTCCTCCTCCACCGGGCCACCCTCGTCGACCTGCTCGTCTCCCGGCTGCCCCAGGGCGTGGTCCGCACCGGGACCGCCGCCCGGCTGGCCGACCCCGGCGCCGTCGGCCGCCCGGCCCGGGTCACCACCGAGGACGGCGACCACGAGGCCGAGCTCGTCATCGGCGCCGACGGCATCGACTCGGCCGCCCGCCGCGCGCTCTTCCCGGACCATCCCGGGCCCCGCTACGCCGGATTCACCACCTGGCGTGTCGTCATCCCCGCCCCCGACCGGCCGTTCGAGCCGCACGAGACCTGGGGGAGGGGCCGGATCTGGGGCACCCAGCCGCTCAGGGACGGCCGGGTCTACGCCTACGCGGCGGCCGTCGCCCCGCCCGGCGGCCGGGCCCCGGACGACGAGCGGTCCGAACTGCTGCGGCTCTACGGCGACTGGCACAGCCCCGTCCCCGACGTCCTCGCCGCCGTCGCGCCCAGGGACGTGCTGCGCCATGACATCCGGTACATGGCCGAGCCCCTGCCCGCCTACCACCGGGGCCGGGTCGCCCTCCTCGGCGACGCCGCCCACGCCATGGCCCCCACGATGGGGCAGGGCGGCAACCAGGCCATCGAGGACGCCATCGTCCTCGCCCACCATCTGGCCCCCGAGACCGCCGACCCCTCCGACGCGCTGGCCGCCTACACCCGCGACCGGCTGCCCCGCACCATGGACGTGGTGCGCCGCTCGGCGCGCACCGCTCGCATGATCACCCTCACCAGCGCCCCCGCCGTCGCCCTCCGCGACGCCGCGATCGCCGCCGTCGGCCGCCTCGCCCCCGGTCTGGCCCTCCGCTCCTTCGACGGCATCGCCGACTGGTCTCCGCCCACCCCCACGTATCCTGCGGGGGCACAGCGGAAGGCGTGATCGGAAGAGACCGGGGAGAACACATGAGGGTCGGCTGCGTCGGGCTCGGCGACATCGCGCAGAAGGCGTATCTGCCCGTACTGATGGCCCGCCCCGGCCTGGAGCCGCATCTCCACACCCGCACCCCCGCCACCCTCCAGCGGGTCGCCGACACCTATCGCGTCCCCGAAGCCCAGCGCCACGCCGACTTCGACGCGCTGCTCGCGGCCGGGCTCGACGCGGCCTTCGTGCACGCCCCGACCGACGTCCACGCCGACCTCGTCACCCGGCTGCTCGAGGCCGGGGTGCCCACGTACGTCGACAAGCCGCTCGCGTACCACCTCGCCGACAGCGAGCGGCTCGTGCGGCTCGCCGAGGAGCGCGGGGTGAGCCTGATGGTCGGCTTCAACCGGCGTTACGCGCCCGGCTACGCCCAGTGCCTGGACCATCCGCGCGATCTGATCCTGCTCCAGAAGAACCGCGTCGGCCTCGCCGAGGACCCGCGCACCCTGGTCCTGGACGACTTCATCCACGTGGTCGACACGCTGCGCTTCCTCGCGCCCGGGCCGGTGGACCACATCGATGTGCGCGCCAGGATCCGCGGCGGGCTGATACACCATGTGCTGCTCCAGCTGTCCGGGGACGGGTTCACCGCGCTCGGCGTGATGAACCGGATGAGCGGCTCCACCGAGGAGGTCCTGGAGGTCTCCGGCCAGGACACCAAGCGGCAGGTGCTCAACCTGGCCGAGGTGGTCGACCACAAGGGCCAGCCGAGCGTGCGCCGCCGGGGCGACTGGGTGCCGGTGGCGCGGCAGCGCGGGATCGAGCAGATCACCGACGCCTTCCTGGACGCGGTGCGCTCCGGGCGGCGGATCGGCGCCGAGGACGCGCTGCGCAGCCATGAGCTGTGCGAACGGGTCGTCAGGGACGCCCTGGAGTCGGCTGGTCCGTCCGCTGGTCTGCCGGTCGCCCCGGCCGCCGGTCCAACGGCCGGTCCGTCCGCCGTCTGAGCGCCCGGCCCCCCTCGACGGCGCAGAAGACGGCGAGCGCCGCCATCGCCCCGTACACCGGCCAGGGCCCGATCCGCACATACGGGCTGGTGCCCTGCCCCAGCGGCACCGTGTAGACGGTGGCCGCGCTGGTGCCGGTGGACATCCGGGGCCCCACCGGCTCGCCGCGCGGCCCGAACACCGCGCTCTCCCCGGTCAGCGTGGCATGCACCACCGGCCGCCAGGTCTCGGCGGCCCGCAGCGCGGCCAGCGAGGCGTGCTGCTCGGGCGCCCAGCTCCGCTGGAAGGTCGAGGTCGAGGACTGGACGACGAGCACCCGCGCCCCGTCCCGCGCCAGGTTCCGGCTCATGTCCGGGAACGCCGACTCGAAGCACACCAGCGGCCCGATCCGCAGGGAACCGGGGAGGTTCATCACCACCGGCTCGGTGCCGCGATGGCGGTCCTCACCGGCCGCCTTGCCCACCGAGGTGGCCCAGCCCAGCAGCGGCCGGGCCGGGATGTACTCCCCGAAGGGGACCAGCCGCATCTTGTCGTAGCGCTGCCCCGTCGGGCCGTTCGGCCCGATCAGCACCGAGCTCTTGTAGATGCCGGGCATATCGCCGCGCCGCGCGTCCACGTTGACCAGCAGATCCGCCCCGACCGTCCGGGACAGCGCGGCCAGCCGCCGGCCCAGCTCCCGATGGGTGGTCAGGTCCTGGGCGACGCTGCTCTCGCCCCACACCACCAGGTCGACATCGCGGCCGGCCAGCTGCCGGGTCAGCTGCGCGCTGCGCTCGAAGCGCGGCCCCGGCCCCTGGATGACCCCCGGCTGCACCACCGCGATCCGCGTCGTTCCGGGCTCCTTGGCCTGCGGCACCCAGGCCCACGCCCCGGCCGCCGCGGCGCCGCACGCGGTGAGCCCGGCCAGCGCCACCGTACGGGCCCGGGCCACCGAGATCAGCACGGTCACCGCCACATTCACCAGGACCAGCAGAAAGCCCAGCAGCCAGACCCCGCCCACCGAGGCCAGCCGCAGCGCGGGCGCCACCTGCCACTGGCTCGCGCCCAGCAGCCCCCAGGGCCCGCCGAGATACTGCCAGGACCGGGCCAGCTCGGCCATCAGCCAGACGGACGGCAGCAGCACCAGCGCCGCCGCCACCCGCCCGGGACCCGGGCGGCCGTGCAGCAGCCGGTGCGTCAGCCACCCCCAGGGCACCCACAACAGCCCCAGCAGCAGCCCCAGGAGCACGATGAACACATGCAGGCTCGGCATCAGCCAGTGGTGCGCCGCGAGCAGGAACCCGGCGCCGCCCAGCCAGCCGTCCCGCATCGCCCGGCGGCCGGTGGGCGCCGACCGCATCAGCAGCAGCCAGGGCACCAGGGCCACATACGCCCACCACCACAGCGAGGGCGCGGGAAAGGCCAGTGCGGGCAGCGCGCCCGCCAGCAGCGCCATCGCGCCCCGCCACCACGGGGAGGCCAGCCGCCGCCCCCACAGGTCCTCGCCGCCGACCGGCCTCCGCACCTCGGATGCCCCCCTCCTGTTGGCACAGGGCCAGTGTGCGGGAGCCGGCCGATCATGAACAGGGCGGGGGTGCGCCGGAGCGTGCTTCATGCGGGTTCCGGGAGGTCTCGTTCCGGAAGGTCCTGTTCGGCCCAGATGAGCTTGCCGCCCTCGGTGTAGCGGGTGCCCCAGCGGCGGGTCAGCTGGGCGACGAGGAACAGCCCCCGGCCGCCCTCGTCGGTGGTGCGGGCGTGGCGCAGCCGGGGCGAGGTGTTGCTGGTGTCGGTGACCTCGCAGATCAGCACGTCATGCCGGATCAGCCGGAGCCGGATGGGGCCGGTGCCGTGGCGGATGGCGTTGGTGACCAGCTCGCTGACGATCAGTTCCGTGGTGGTCATCAGCTCGTCCAGACCCCACTCGGCGAGCTGGCGCATCGCCAGGGAGCGGGCGCTGGCCACGACGGCCGGATCGGAGGGCAGGTCCCAGGAGACGACGTGGCCGGTGCCCAGACCGTGGGTACGGGCCAGCAGCAGGGCCACATCGTCGGTCTGCGGAGAGGTCAGCAGGGTGTCGACGACCGTGCTGCAGAGCTCCTCCAGCGGCAGCACGGCCTGGCCGAGGGCGTTGCTCAGCCGCCCGAGGCCGACGTCGATGTCCTGGTCGCAGGTCTCGATGAGCCCGTCGGTGTAGAGGGCGATCAGGCTTCCGGCGGGCAGCTCCAGCTCCGCCGACTCGAACGGCAGCGACCCCAGGCCCAGCGGGGGACCGGCGGGCAGCGCGGGGAAGGTGACCTCGCCCGAGGGGTCCACGATCGCGGGGGTCGGGTGGCCCGCCCGCGCCATGGTGCACCGCCGGGTGACCGGGTCGTAGATCGCGTACAGGCACGTGGCGCCCAGCACCGCGGCCGCCACGCCCTCCTGCCCGGACTCCTCCTCGGTGAGCCGGATGACCAGGTCGTCGAGGTGGGCCAGCAGCTCCTCGGGCGGCAGGTCCATGTCGGCGAGCGTGTGCACGGCCGTCCGCAACCGACCCATGGTGGCCGCGGCGTTGATGCCGTGCCCGACCACGTCGCCGACCACCAGCGCCACCCGGGCGCCGGACAGCGGGATCACATCGAACCAGTCGCCGCCGACTCCGTTGCGCGCGTCCGTGGGCAGATAGCGCGAGGCCACCTCGACGGCCTGGCCGCCGCTCAGGGCGTGTGGCAGCAGACTCCGCTGGAGGGCCAGCGCGGTGGCGCGCTCACGGCTGTAACGGCTGGCGTTGTCGATGTTCAGCGCGGCCCGCGCGACCAGTTCCTCGGCGAGCAGCAGATCGTCCTCCTCGAACGGGTCCGGATGCCGGGAGCGGACGAACGAGGCCACGCCCAGGAGGGCGCCGCGGGCGCAGATCGGAACCACGATCAAGGAGCGCATCCCGAATTCGTGCACCTTCCGCGTCCGGGCCGGGTCGTCGCCGCTCCACGCCTGCAAGGAGGCGTCCAGCTCCGAATCCAGCACGGACTCTCCTTCGAGGAAACAACAGGCGAAGGGCGACGCCGGGGAGATGGTGATCGGATCGCCGCGCGCCGCGATGGACTCGGGACAGCCCTCGTGGATGGACGCCTGGCCGGCGCGCCGGAAGGCCGGGATGGTCCGGGTCGGCCGTGCCGAGGGCTCCTCGCCGCGCAGGACGGACTCCAGCAGATCCACGGTGACGAAGTCGGCGAGCCTGGGCACCGCGAAGTCGGCCACCTCCTGCGCGGTGCGCATGACGTCCAGCGTGCTGCCGATCTGCTCGCTGGCCTCGTTGAGCAGCGCCAGCCGCTCCCGGGCCCGCCAGCGGTCGGTGACGTCGATGCCCATGTAGCACACGGCCACCGGATTGCCCTCGGCGTTGTCCAGGCGGAAGAAGGAGGTCGAGTACGCGTGCTCGCGGTGGGGCGCGGCCATCGTCCAGCCCCGGTACTCGTAGTCGATCACCGGCTTGCCGGTCTTCAGCACCTGCCGCATCTGCGCCTCGAGCGCCTCGGTGTCCAGCCCCGGCAGGCACTCCGCCATCCGGCGGCCGATCCGCTGCTCACGGGGCAGCCCGCCGTAGCGCTCCAGCGTGTCGTTGAGCCACACATACCGCAGGTCCGGGCTGAGCACGGCGATCCCGACCGGCGACCGGGTGAGGAACGCCTGGAGCAGCGAGCCGCTGAGCGCCCAGGTCGGGATGGAGCCCACGTCGATCGCGGAGACCAGCCAGGAGACATCGCCGTCCGGGTCGCGCATGGCGGAGATCCGCAGCCCCACCTCGATCCGGCGGCCGTCCCGGTGCCGGAGCCGGCCCAGACCGCCCCAGCCGTCGTGCTCCAGGCACCAGGAGCCGATCGCCTCGGCCTTCGCGGCGTCCTCCGGCGCCGCCAGCAGCATCCTGGCCGACTGCTTCATCGCATCCGCCGCCGGATAGCCGAGAAGTCGCTCCGCCGTCGGGGTCCAGCCGATGATGGTCCCCGTGGCGTCGATCAGCGCCGAGGCCGCATCCGCCATGTCGAAGGGGACATGCGTCTCGGTCGGCGCGATTCCCTGGGGGATGGCCATCGCACCCGTCCCATCTGCGGATACATTTCCCTTAATACTATGACTCCTGCGCCTCCCCGGTGGTGAGCCGTGCGACGACGAGCGCGACGAGGATGATCCCGCCGTAGATCGCCTGGATCCAGAAGGACGAGACCTGGGCCAGGGTCAGCAGGTTCTCCAGCATCCCCAGCAGCAGGGTGCCCAGCAGCGCCCCCAGCAGGGAGCCCCGGCCGCCCCGGAGGCTGATCCCGCCGATCACCGCGGCCGCGAAGACGGTGAAGATCAGGCCGCTGCCCTGATTGGCGCCCAGCGCCCCGACCCGCCCGGCCAGCACCAGCCCTGCCACCCCCGACAGCGCCCCGCCGATCACCAGGACGGCCCACCCCACCCGCCCGGTCCGGATGCCCGCCGCCCGGGCGGCGGGGGTGCTGCCGCCGATCGCGTACACCGCGCGGCCGTGCCGGTGGTAGCGCAGCACGAACCCGGCGAGCGCGAAGCACAGCGCCGTCAGCCACACCGAGATCGGCACCCCCAGCCAGTCCCGCGAGCCCAGGGCGAAGAACGCGTCCGGCGCGCTGAACAGCGTCCTGCCCGAGACCAGGCCGATCAGCACACCCCGCAGCACGATGTTCATCGCCAGGGTCACGATGAATCCGTTCAGCCCCAGCCCCACGATCAGCGCCCCGTTGACGGCGCCCACGCCCGCGCCCACCAGCGGGATCAGCAGCAGCCCCGCCCAGGTGGGCCACCGGGTGCCGAAGCCCGCGTCGGCGGCCGGGATGACGACCAGGAAGCCGAGCGCGGGGGCCAGGCCCGCGATGGACTCCAGGGAGAGGTCCATCCTGCCGCTGATCAGGATCATCGCCTCGGCGAGCACGAGCAGCCCGAGCGCGGAGGACGCCCCCAGGATGTTGACCAGGTTGTCCCGGGTGAGGAAGCCGGGGTTGCCGAGGGCGCCGATGACCAGCAGCAGGACCACCGCGGGCAGCAGCGCCAGATCGCGGATGCCCAGCGGGACGAGGCGGCGGACGCGGCCCGGCGCGTGGGGCGTGCGAAGGTCAGCCATGGCCGAGGGGAACCCCCTCGATCGCGGCGATCAGCTCCCGCTCCGCCCAGCCCGCCTGGTACGCGGCGGTCAGGAAGCCGCCCGCCATCACCAGCACCCGGTCGCAGGCCCGCAGATCCTCCGGCTGGTCGGAGACCAGCAGCACCGCACGCCCCTCGGCCCGTGCCCGCAGCGCGACCTCCAGCAGAGCGCGCCGGGACCGCACGTCCACCCCGGCCGTCGGGTCGATCAGCACCAGCACCCGCGGATCCGTGGCCAGCGCCCGGGCCATCGCCACCTTCTGCTGGTTGCCGCCGGACAGCGCGGTCACCGGCTGCGCCGGGCCCTCGGTGGTGATCTCCAGCTCGTCGATGGCGCGGCGGGCGAGGGCGTCGCGGGCCGAGGGCCGGATCAGCCCGCAGGGCCCGAGCCGCCCGCTGATGGGCAGTGTGATGTTCTCGGCCACCGACAGCTGGGGGACCAGCCCCTCGGTGTGCCGGTCGCGGGGCAGACAGCCCACCCCGGCGGCCAGCGCCGCCGGCACGCTGCCGGTCCGCAGTGGCCGGCCGAGGATCTCGATCCGCCCGCCGGTGGGCCGGTGCAGACCGGCCAGGGCCGCGCCGAGCTGATGGCTGCCGGAACCGGCCAGCCCGGCGAGGCCCACCACCTCCCCGGCCGCGAGGGTGAGGCTGACGTCGTGGAAGAACGGCCCGCTGAGCCGGTCGACCCGCACCGCCACCGGCCCCTCGCCGCCCGGCCGCGGCGGGGCGGCGGGGGCCGGGGCGCGGTACGGCTCGGCGGGCTCGCCCGTCATCGCCCCGATCAGCGCCCGGGTGGGGAGTTCGCCGACCGGTGCGGTGACGATCCGGCGGGCGTCCCGCAGGACGGTGACGGTCCGGCAGACCTCGTAGATCTCGCCCAGCCGGTGCGAGATGTAGAGGAAGGTGACCCCGGCGTCCTGGAGCCGCCGCATATGGCCGAACAGCCGCGCGGCGGCCCGGCCGTCGAGTTGGGCCGTGGGCTCGTCGAGGATGACGAAGCGGGTGCCTCGGGACAGCGCGCGGGCGATCTCCACCATCTTGGCCTCCTCGACGCTCAGGACCCGCGCCACGGCGTTCTCGGGCACCGGCACGCCCCAGGTGTCCAGCAGGGCGCGGGCCTCCCGGCGCAGCCGCCGCCAACTGACCGGCAGCCCCCGGGAGGTGACCGGGCGGCGGCCGAGGAACAGGTTCTCCGCGACCGTCAGTTCGCCGATGACCATCGAGCGTTGGTGGACACAGGCCACCCGGCGGTCCCACGCCGCCCGGTCGGCGGGGGCGGGGGCGGGCTCGCCGTCGTAGGCCACGGTCCCCGCGTCCGGCCGCTCGAGGCCGGTGAGGATCGCGACCAGCGTGGACTTGCCCGCGCCGTTGCGGCCGACGAGGCCGTGCGAGGCGCCCGCCCGTACGGCGATCCCCGCGTCCCGCAGGGCCACCGTGGGCCCGTACCGCTTGGTGATCCCGCGCGCCTCGGCCAGCGGGGGCGGCTCCCCGGTCATACCCGGTTGCCCCACAGGGAGCGGTCGTCGACATTGGCCCGGGTCACCAGCGGGGCGGGCAGCTGGTCCTCCAGATTGCCGCCGCGCAGCCGGACGATGGTGCTGCCGTGGCCGGTCGGCCCCGCCTTGAAGGGCTTCCCGGCCATGGCCTGCTTGATGTAGCGCATGGCGTAGACGGCGTAGAGGTCCGCGGGCTGGGAGACGGTGGCGTCGATCAGGCCCTTACGGATCGCGTCCAGCTCCTGCGGGATCCCGTCGTTGGAGACGATGGCGATGTGGCCGCGGTGCCCCACCGGGACCAGGGCGCGGTGGCGCTGGAGAGTGCGCAGGGTGGGCGCCAGATAGACGCCGCCGGCCTGGAGGTAGATGCCCTTGATGCCGGGGTGGGCGCTGTAGAGGGCCTCCAGGCCGGCCGCCGCCTTCTCCGCCTGCCAGCCGGCCGGGATGTCCAGGATCTTGATGTCCGGGTAGTGCCGCGCCATGCAGTCGTTGAAGGCGGCCGTGCGGTCCCGGCCGTTGACCGAGGCCAGATCGCCCTCGATCTGCACCACCGTGCCCCGCCGCACGGCGCGGCCGAGGCTGTGGCACGCCTTGGCGCCGAACGCGCGGTTGTCGGCCCGGACCACGATGGCCACCCTGCCCCGGTCGGGGGCCACATCGACGGCGACGACCGGCACATGGGCGCGCCGGGCGGCGCTCAGCCCGGGGCCGATGGCGGCGGAGTCGATCGGGGAGACGACTAGGCCCTTGATGTCCTGGGCCAGCAGATTGTCGATATCGGTGATCTGCTTGCCCGGGTCGTTGTCGGAGTTGACCGTCGGCAGCACCCGTACGCCCGCCTTCCTGCTCTGCCCCGGGATGTCGTCGTTGTACGCCTCCCAGAAGGGCGAGGTGAGCAGCGGCAGCACCACGCCGACCTTGCCCGAGCCCGCACCCCCGCCGCAGCCCGCGGCGGCCGGGCCGCACAGCAGGAGCAGGGCCACGGTGGCGGTGGCGAGGCGGTGGGGCATGGGGTCTCCGGCGTTCGTGACGAATACTCCATATCACCACAGAACGGGCAGTGGGGAGGGGAAAGCCGACCCTTGACAACCCTCCGGTGTACGCCTGAGGATCGCCGCGTGAACTTGTCAGACAGCCAGACAGGTGGCTCCGAATTCGCCTCTCCCCGTCGCGTCAGCGCGATGGAGGCGGTTCTCACCCACCTCCGGGAAGCGATCGAGCGCGGCGATTACGCGGTGGGGGACAAACTCCCCTCCGAGGCCGAGCTCTGCCGTCGCCTGGAGGTGAGCCGGCCGGTGCTCCGCGAGGCCCTCAGGGCCCTGCAGACCATGGGGCTGACCGCCTCGCGCACCGGCAAGGGCACCTTCGTCATCTCCAGCGGCCCGGTGGCCGACCCCACCTTCGGCGACTACGCCGCGAGCGACCTGCTGGAGGTGCGCCGGCACATCGAGATCCCGGTGGCGGGCTACGCGGCGCTGCGCCGCTCCGCCGAGGACCTCGACCACCTGTCCCATCTGCTGGAGCGGATGGAGCGGGAGACCGACACCACCGCATGGGTGGCGATGGACACGCTGTTCCACCTCGCCGTCGCCCAGGCGGCCCGGAACCCGGTCTTCCGGCGGGTCATCGAGGAGATCCGCGATGCCCTGGCCCGGCAGTCGGCATTTCTCAACGAACTCGGCGGCCGCCGCGAGCAGTCGAACCGGGAGCACCGGGCGATCGTCGAGGCGCTCGCCGACGGGTCCGAACACGACGCGGTGGAGGCCATGTCCCACCACCTCGAACGTGTGGAGACCACCCTGACCTCCATCGTGCGGCCCGCTGCGGCGGACAGCCGGACGACAGCACCGACGGAAGGCGGACAGCAGGCGTGAGCGAGCAGTCCCTCCGGCAAGAAGACCGCCAACAGCACCAGGCCGGGAGCCCCGCGCATGTGGACGCGGGCGACGCCGGTTACAGCAAGTCCCTCAAGGCCCGGCACGTCAACATGATCGCCATCGGCGGGGCGATCGGCACCGGCCTCTTCCTCGGCGCCGGAGGGCGGCTCAAGGACGCCGGGCCGTCCCTGGCCCTGGCGTACGCGGTCTGCGGCGTCTTCGCCTTCCTGGTCGTGCGCGCCCTGGGCGAGCTGGTGCTGCACCGGCCCTCCTCCGGCGCGTTCGTCTCCTACGCCCGTGAGTTCCTCGGCGAGAAGGGCGCCTTCGTCGCGGGCTGGATGTACTTCCTGAACTGGGCCACCACCGGGGTCGCCGACATCACGGCCGTGGCGACGTACACCCACTACTGGGGGATGTTCACCGAGATCCCGCAGTGGGTGATCGCCCTGATCGCGCTCGCCGTGGTGCTCACGGTCAACCTGATCTCGGTGAAGATCTTCGGTGAGCTGGAGTTCTGGTTCGCGATCATCAAGGTCGGCGCGCTCGTCGTCTTCATGGCGATCGGCATCTTCCTGCTGGTCACCCGCGAGCAGGTGGCCGGTGGCAGCACCGGGCCCAGCCTGATCACCGAGCACGGCGGCGTCTTCCCGCACGGTGTGCTGCCGATGCTGCTGGTCATCCAGGGCGTCGTCTTCGCCTACGCCTCCGTGGAGCTGGTCGGCGTGGCCGCGGGCGAGACCGAGAACCCCGAGAAGATCATGCCCAAGGCGATCAACTCCATCATGTGGCGCGTGGGCCTGTTCTACGTCGGCTCGGTGGTGCTGCTCTCGATGCTGCTGCCCTCCGGCTCCTACTCGGGCGACCAGAGCCCGTTCGTCACCGTGCTGTCCAAGATCGGCGTCCCGGCGGCCGGCGGGGTGATGAACCTGGTCGTGCTCACCGCCGCGATGTCCAGCCTCAACTCCGGGCTGTACTCCACCGGCCGGATCCTGCGCTCGATGGCGATGTCCGGCTCCGCGCCCAGGTTCACCGGCGCCATGAGCCGCACCCATGTGCCCTACGGAGGCATCCTGCTCACCTCCTTCTTCTGTGTGCTGGGCGTGGGCCTGAACTACGTGGTGCCGAGCAAGGCGTTCGAGATCGTGCTCAACTTCGCCGCCATCGGCATCCTCTCGACCTGGGCGATGATCATGCTCTGTCACCTGCTGTTCTGGCGGCGCGCCCGGGCCGGCCAGGTCAGCCGCCCCGGCTACCGGCTCCCCGGCTCCCCGTACACCGAGATCGTCACCCTGGGCTTCCTCGCCTCCGTCCTCGTCCTGATGTGGGCGGACGGCGGCCCCAGCCGACTGACCGTCATGGCGCTTCCGGCGATCCTGGCGGCGCTGGTCATCGGCTGGTACGCGGCCCGCAGCCGGATGAAGGACCCCTCGTGAACCCTTACTGAGGAATCGTTTCTCCGCGGCGGCCGCACCACCCCCGGACGCCCTCTCCCTCCACCACCACCCGGAGGAATCCCACCCCGTGAACACCCCCGACCACGAGAGCACCACCATGAACACCCCCCTCGGACGGACCGACGACGCGACCCGCCGCACCCCGGCCGAGCCCCCCGCCATCCGTGCACCCCGCCACGTACCGCTCGCCCATGTGGTGCGCGGCGGGGCCATCGAGGGCGTCCACCACGGCTCGGTCGTCGTCCTGGCCGCCGACGGCCGGGTCGCCTTCCAGGCCGGCGACATCGACGTGGCCTTCTACCCGCGCTCCGCGCTCAAGCCCGTCCAGGCCGTCGCCCTGCTGCGGGCCGGACTGCCGCTGGACGGGCAGCTGCTGTCGCTCACCGCCGCCAGCCACTCCGGCCAGCCGCGCCATCTGGACGGCGCCCGCCGCATCCTCGACCGAGCCGGGCTCACCGAGGCCGACCTCCGCAACACCCCGGACCTGCCGTACGGCCCCGCCGAGCGCGACGCCTGGCTGCGCGACGGCGGCGAGCCCACCCGGCTCGCCCAGAACTGCTCCGGCAAGCACGCCGCGATGCTGCTCACCGCCCAGCTGCGCGGCTGGCCGCTGGAGGACTACCTCGACCCGGCCCATCCGCTGCAGCGGCTGATCGCCGAGACCGTGGAGGACCTCACCGGGCAGGGCATCGCCCGGGTCTCGGTCGACGGCTGCGGCGCGCCGCTGTTCTCCGTCTCCCTGCGCGGACTCGCGACGGCCGCCGCCCGGATCGCCTCCGGCGCCATGGACACCCCCGAGGGGCGGGTGGCGGCCGCCCTGCGCGCCCACCCCGACATGGCGTCCGGCACCGACCGGGACGTGGCCCGGCTGATGCGCGCCGTACCGGGCCTGATCGCCAAGGACGGCTTCGAGGGCGTGCAGATCGCGGCGCTGCCCGACGGCCGGGCCGTCGCCGTGAAGATCGCCGACGGTGCGGACCGCGCCCGGATGCCGGTGACCGCCGCGGCCCTCACCCACTGCGGGATCGACCCCGGGGTGCTCGCCGAGTTCGCCACCACGCCGGTGTACGGCGGCGGGGCCGCCGTCGGCGGAGTGCACCCCACCGACGTCCTGGCCCCGCCCACCGCCTGACCACCCTCACGAGGAACCGAGGAAGACCGCACACCATGAGCGCCACCGGCCACCGCCGCGAACACGACCTGCTCGGCGACCGCGACGTCCCCGCCGACGCCTACTGGGGCATCCACACCCTGCGCGCCGGCGAGAACTTCCCCATCACCGGCACCTCCATCTCCGCCTATCCGCACCTGATCAGCGCCCTGGCCGCCGTCAAGGAGGCCGCCGCCCGCGCCAACGAGGACCTCGGGCTGCTCACCTCGCAGAAGGCCGACGCCATCGCGGCCGCCTGCCAGGAGATACGCCGGGGCGCCCTGCACGACCAGTTCATCGTCGATGTGATCCAGGGCGGCGCCGGGACCTCGACCAACATGAACGCCAACGAGGTGATCGCCAACCGGGCGCTGGAGCTCCTCGGCCACGAGAAGGGCGACTACGCCCACCTCCACCCCAACGAGGACGTCAACCTCAGCCAGTCCACCAACGACGTCTACCCGACCGCCGTCAACGTCTCCACGATCATCGCCGTCCGTGAGCTCCACGCGGCCATGGACACACTGCGCCGGGCGTTCGCCGCCAAGGCCGAGGAGTTCCGCGACGTCCTGAAGATGGGGCGCACCCAGCTCCAGGACGCGGTGCCCATGACGCTGGGCCAGGAGTTCTCGGCGTACGCCGTGATGCTGGAGGAGGACCAGAGCCGGCTGCTGGAGGCCGCCACCCTGGTGCACGAGATCAACCTCGGCGCGACCGCCATCGGCACCGGCCTCAACGCCCCCAAGGGCTACGCCGAGGCCGCCCGCCGCCACCTCGAGGCCATCACCGGACTGCCGCTGGTCACCGCCGCCAACCTGGTGGAGGCCACGCAGGACTGCGGCGCCTTCGTCCATCTGTCGGGCGTCCTCAAGCGCATCGCCGTCAAGCTCTCCAAGAGCTGCAACGACCTGCGGCTGCTCTCCTCGGGCCCGCGGGCCGGGCTCAACGAGATCAACCTGCCCCCGGTGCAGGCCGGATCCAGCATCATGCCCGGCAAGGTCAACCCGGTGATCCCCGAGGTGGTCAACCAGGTCGCCTTCGAGGTGATCGGCAACGACGTCGCCATCACGATGGCCGCCGAGGCCGGACAGCTCCAGCTGAACGCCTTCGAGCCGATCATCCTGCACTCCCTCTCGGAGAGCGTCACCCATCTGCGCGCCGCCTGCCTGGTGCTGGCCGAGCGGTGCGTCGCGGGCATCACCGCCAACACCGAGCGGCTGCGCACCTCCGTGGAGAACTCCATCGGCCTGGTCACCGCGCTCAATCCGTACATCGGCTACGGCGCGGCCACCAGCATCGCCAAGGAGGCCCTCGCCACCGGCCGCGGCGTGGCCGAACTCGTCCTGGAGAAGGGCCTGCTGCCCGCCGACCGCCTGGCCGAGGTGCTCCGGCCGGAGCAGGTCGCGGGGCAGTCCTCAGGGCTCCGTTCGTAGTTGGGCGATGGCCGGGGCCGAGCTGTGGGGGAGCAGTGCGGTGGGGTGGTCTGGGCCGGCCACGGCGACGCGGCCGCGCGGAGCCGGTGAGGGCGAATGTGTGTGCGATGAGGTCGCACGCGCGGGTGAACTGACGTTCGGAGCCGATGCTTGTACTCCTGGGCACGTAGAGTCGCGGTCATGAAGCAGGTAGTCCAAGTGAAACTCCTGCCGACGCCCGAGCAGGCGTCGGCTCTGGAGATGACCCTGGCCGCCTGCAACGAGGCGGCCACCTGGGTCAGTTCACTCGCCTACGAACATGGCGTCACCCGGAACTTCGGCTTGCGTAAACTCGCCTATCCGCAGATCCGCGCCCGGTGGGGGCTCGGTGCGCAGGCCGCCCAGCATGTCATCAAGAGGACATGCGATGCGTACGCCACTTTGAAGGCGAACCTGAAGGCCGGGAACCTCGGCAAGCCGGGCTCGAAACGCTACCGCAAGGCCGCCGGGAAGCCGATCACCTTTTGTCCCGAGGGCGCCCAGCCGTACGACGACCGGTGTCTGAGCTGGCAGTACGACACGCAGACCGTGTCGATCTGGACTACCGCAGGCAGATTGAAGAATGTGCGGTTCGCCTGCTCGGCGGACGCGCTGAAGACGCTCCAGCAGTACCGCAAGGGCGAGTCCGACCTGATCGAACGGGACGGCGTGTTCTACCTGATCGCCACCTGCGAGATCCCGGAGTCCGCCCCCTATGAGCCCGACTCGTTCATCGGCGTGGACCTCGGCATTGCCAATATCGCCACCACGTCCACCGGCTACCAGGCCGCCGGGCGCGGCCTGAACCGGTACCGCAAGCGGCAGCTTGCCCTGCGCGCCAAGCTCCAGAAGAAGCACACCAAGAGCGCCAAGCGCCGGTTGAAGGAGCGCTCCCGCCGCGAGGCGCGACACGCCAAGAACACCAACCACATCATCGCCAAGACGATCGTGACCGAGGCTGAACGCACCTCGGCCGGGATCTCCCTGGAAGAACTCAAGGGAATCCGGCAGAGGGTACGGCTCCGCAAGCCCCAACGGGTCACGCTCCACTCCTGGGCCTTCGCCCAGCTCGGAGACTTCATCGTCTACAAGGCCAAGCGGGCCGGTGTGCCCCTGGTCTTCGTTGATCCCGCATACACGTCGCAGACATGCGCCGAATGCGGCCACGTCGACAAGCGAAACCGCATCGACCAGGGGCTTTTCATCTGCCGGGGGTGCGGGGTCGTTGCCCACGCCGACCGGAATGCTTCCCACAACATCGCCCAACGCGGCGAGAGCGTGTGGAATGCGGGGCGTGAGTCACGCGTCCCTGCCATCCCATAAGGGGTGTCTGGACGGAGGAGGCCACGTCACAGCCAGTGGCGCCCTACCTCCAAGCCCGGTCCTTTAGGGCCGGGTCAAGTTGACCGAAGGGTAGTTGACCCTCTGCTGAGCGGGGCTTCGTGGCTCCGCGATTGTAGTGAAGACCGTCGGCGGGAGCTGCGGTCGTGAAGCCGTGCGCGGTCACCGGCCATGGGGCCCTTATGGGGCGGACACGGCCAGCTCGGCCCAGATGGTCTTGCCCGTGGCGGACTGCCGGGTGCCCCAGCTATCGGTCAGCTGGGCCACCAGCAGCAGTCCGCGGCCGCCCTCGTCGAAGGCGNGTGGCGGACTGCCGGGTGCCCCAGCTATCGGTCAGCTGGGCCACCAGCAGCAGTCCGCGGCCGCCCTCGTCGAAGGCGCGGGCCCGGCGCAGATGCGGTGCGGTGGCGCTGCCGTCGGAGACCTCGCAGATCAGGGCCCGGTCATGGATCAGCCGCAGCCTGATGGGCGGGGCGGCGTGCCGGATGGCGTTGGTGACCAGCTCGCCGACCACGACCTCCATGGTGAAGGCGGCCGCCTCGAACCCCCACGCGGCCAGCCGCTCGGCGGCCTCCCGGCGGGCCCGGGCCACCACGGCCGGGTCGTCCGGCAGCTCCCAGGTGGCCACGCTGTCCGCGCCCAGCCCCCGGGTGCGGGCCAGGAGCAGGGCGATGTCGTCGGTGGGGTGGCCCGGCAGCAGCTTGGCCACTACGGCCTGGCAGCGGGCGTCCAGCGAGGCGGCGGGCTGGGCGAGGGTGAAGCGCAGGGTGTCGATCGCCTTGTCGACGTCCCTTTCGCGGGACTCGATCAGACCGTCGGTGTAGAGGGCCAGCAGACTGCCCTCGGGCAGTTCGAGCTCGACCGTCTCGAACGGCAGGCTCCCCAGCCCCAGCGGCGGCCCGCTGGGCAGGTCGAGAAGGGTGGCGGTGCCGTCGGGCGTCACCAGCACGGGCGGCGGATGCCCGGCCCGGGCCAGCGAGCAGCGGCGGGAGACCGGGTCGTAGACCGCGTACAGACAGGTGGCGCCGACCTCCGCGTCGGTCACCTCCCCGGCCTCCGCCGCGTTCACGGCCTCCGCCGTGCCCGCCGTGCCCGCCGCGCCCGCCGAGTCCGCCGCGCCCGCCGCCTCCGCCGCGCCCGGGCCGTCGGCGCCGCTCTCCGTCTCGTCCGACAGATGGTTGACCAGATCGTCCAGATGGGTGAGCAGCTCATCGGGGGCGAGATCGACGTCGGCGAGGGTGCGCACCGCCGTCCGCAGCCGCCCCATGGCCGCCGACGCCCGCACGCCGTGGCCCACCACATCGCCGACCACCAGGGCGACCCGCGATCCCGACAGCCGGATGACGTCGAACCAGTCGCCGCCCACCCCGGACCGGGAGTTGGCCGGCCGATAGCTGGAGGCGACCTCCACCGCGGCGCTCGGGGGCAGGGTGCGCGGCAGCAGACTGCGCTGGAGGGCCAGCGCGGTGTGCCGCTCGTGGGTGTACCGCCGGGCGTTGTCGACGCAGACGGCGGCCCTGGCCGTCATCTCCTCGGCGAGCAGCAGATCGTCCTGCTCGAACGGCTCGGGGCGGCGGTGCCGGGAGAAGGTGGCCACGCCGAGGGTGGTGCCGCGGGCCCGCATCGGAACGGCCATCGTCGTATGGAGCCCGAACCGGCGGATCATGGCGGCCCGGTCCGGGGCCTCGTCGGCCCACCGGGCGATGGCGGGGTCGGTGACCCGGTTCAGCATCCCCCGCTCGGCCTTCAGACACTCGGCCGCGGGGGAGAACTCGGGGTAGGCGGCCACCTGCCCCGGCTCCAGCACGGCCTCCGGGCAGCCCGCGAAGACCGACCGGCAGGCGACCCGGCGCAACAGCACATGGCTGCCCGGCGGGCCGGGGCGCGGTTCGCCGCCGTCGTGCACCGCGGGCAGCAGATCGACCGTCACGAAGTCGGCCAGCGCCGGGATGGCCACATCGGCCAGCTCCTGCGCGGTCCGGTCGATGTCCAGGGTGCCGCCGATCCGCACGCTGGCCTCGTTGAGCAGCGTCAGCCGCTCCCGGGCGGTCAGCTGGGCGGTCGTGTCGTGAGCGGACAGCATCACGGCCGCCGCCCGCCCGTCGTCGTCCAGCAGCGGGGCGACGACGGCGGACCAGGCGAGGGGGCGGGGGTGGCCGGGCACGGGCGTGGCCAGCTCCAGCCGCTGCCCCTCGCCCGTCTCCAGCGCCCGCCGCATCGTCCGCTCGGCCGTCTCGGATTCGGGCCCGGGCAGGATCTCCGGAATCCGCAGCCCCCGCATCTCCTCCTGCTCCAGGCCCATCACCCGCTCCAGGTCGTGGTTGGCCCAGCGCAGCCGCAGCCCGGTGTCGTAGACCGCCGTCGTGCAGGGGCCCTCGAGGAAGGAGCGCCGCATCAGCGCCTCGTC
Source organism: Streptomyces sp. 5-10 (assembly GCF_014712245.1). Lineage (NCBI taxonomy): Bacteria > Bacillati > Actinomycetota > Actinomycetes > Kitasatosporales > Streptomycetaceae > Streptomyces > Streptomyces sp. 5-10. Next base: position 44,776 of record NZ_JACVYG010000047.1, on the reverse strand, counting down.
CCGGGCGGCGTCCCCGGCGCGCGGCACGGCGGAGACGATCAGCCACTCGGGGGCCCCGGCGGACGAGGTGCGGCGGTGCGCCAGCAGCCCCAGCTCCACGGCGGAGCCATCGCGGCGCAGCAGGGTGAGCCGCCCGTTCAGCCGGGCGGGCGGGGAGGGGGAGCGCAGCGCGGCCGGCACCTCGGCGCGGGCGGGTGAGGAGTCGTGGAGCAGTTCGGCCACGGGTCTGCCCACGATCTCGGCGGGGCGGTAGCCGAGCAGCCCGCGGGCCGCCTCGTTCCACTGGGTGACGATGCCGTGCTCGTCGACCGTGGCCTTGGCGGTGGCACCCTCGCCGAGGAGATCGCCCGACCGGACGGACCGCTCGTCCCGCGGCGTGTCCGGTCGCGTCATGCTGTCATCTCACCCTTGCCCCGTGGTCTTCCGCCGTGGGCTGGGTGCCGGCCCCACCGTGGGCGAGGCGCCGGCTCCGCCGTGGCGGCGGAGAGTGAACCAATGGTCGCGCCTTCAAGTATGCCTACGGTGAGAGGGGCCGGCACACGGTGCGGCCCGCGGATCACGGCCGGGGGCCGCCGGTCAGGAGTCGACCGGAAACTCGTACACCAGCTGATACCGCCCGGCCGGGACGACGATGTCCGCCGTCTCCACGGCCTGATCGCCGCTGTAGTACGTGCGCTCCAGCGCCTCGACCACCGAACCCGCCGCGATCTCCAGCAGCGACGCCTCCTCCGCCGACGCGGTGCGCGCCACGACGGCCTCCACCGCCCGGTCCACCGGCACTCCGATGTGCGCCATCCGCGCCACCACCCCGCGCCCCGCCAGCGGGCCCGCCTCCGGCAGCGCGACCGGTGTGCCGCCCGTCAGCTCCAGCGGCTCCCAGCTCGTGGAGATCATGGCCCGCTCGCCCGCGGTCTCCTCACCCGCCGTGCCCGCCCCGCTCCCGTCACCGCTCCAGAACACATACGCGCTGCGCACCACCTGGGCTCCGGACGCCAGCCCCAGCCGTTCGGCGATCCCCGGCGGCGCGGTCAGCGTGGTGGAACTCCCCTCCCGCCGACCGCCGCCGTGACCCGGCAGATCCAGTACGTACGGAGTGCCGCTGAGCCGTCCGTCGTGCCATGAGCGCAGCATCCGGCGCAGCGCCCGGGGCTCGCGCACGTACACCCCGCTGCCCGCCCGGCCGTGCACCAGACCCTCGGCCATCAGCACCCGCACCGCGGAGTTCGCCACGTTCGGGCCGACGCCGTAGGTCCGGGCCAGCTGGGCGCGGGAGGGCAGCTGGGCGCCGGCCGGGAGCCGGCCGTCCTCGATCCGGCGGCGGAGGTCCCGGGCCAGGCGCAGATAGGCGGGTGGCTCGGGTGGTTCGGATGCGGTCATGGTCGTGTCGTCTGCTTCTTCTCGTGTGCGTCCGTTGGTCGCGGGGCTCCGTTGGCCGCGGGGCTCCGGGGGCTCCGGCGGGTGACTGTGACGGATACCACAGCTCCCCGCCTGATGCACCAGATGCCCACCGGGCCGGACCGCGGCGGGGCCGACCGGCAGGGGCAACACCCTATTCCCCGTCGCCCGGGAAATCTGATGCAACAGATCCGCCCCCGGCCCCGCTCGCTTTTCCGCGCGAACTCAAAGCCACTCTTTGAGATTCCCCAAAGAGCCGTTTGACGTGCGAGGACGCTGCCCGCAAGATTTCGTTCCGCCGCTTTTCCCGCACCGTCCCAGAAATGTGACATCTCTATGAACGATTCCGCTGTGCCCACGCCGGGGCCCGACCGCCACCTGGTCGACGCGGTGGTCGTGGGCGCCGGTCCGCGCGGGGTGTCGGTGCTGGAACGGCTGGTGGCGAGGGTGGTCCCGGGCGACCGTCCGCTCCGTACGGTGCTGGTCGACCCGTACCCGCCGGGCGCCGGACGGGTGTGGCGGCGTGATCAGCCGCCGCAGCTGCTGATGAACACGATGGTGGCCGACAACACCGTCTTCCCCGATGGATCGGTGCGCCTGGACGCCCCCGTGGACACCGGCCCCACGTTCTCGGAATGGCTGCGGGGTATCGCCGGGAAGGGCCATCCCGAGCCCACCGCCGCGGAATTCGCCGCCCGCGCCGACGACCGCCACTACGCCCCGCGCCGGGTCTACGGGGCCTATCTCGCCGACGCGCTGGACCGGATACGGGCGGCAGCGGGGGACCGTATCCGGATAGCGGTCCGCACGGCGGCCGTGGTGCGGGTGACACCCCTGGCGGCCCCGGCGGGCTCCTCCGGCACACCGGCGGGATACGAGGTCGTCCTGGACGACGGGGACCGGCTGGCGGCCCGGGCCGTCGTCCTGGCCACCGGCCATCTCGACGCGCCCGCCGCCCCGCCGCGGCGCGAGCCGCTCCACCTCCCCGGCGGCCACCCCACCGACTACGCCCTCGACGACATCGCCCCGCGCGACCGGGTGCTGCTGCGGGGCGGCGGGCTCAACGCCTTCGACGTGCTCGCCCTGCTCACCCTCGGCCGGGGCGGCCGCTTCGGCGAACACGGCTACACCCCCAGCGGCCGGGAACCGCGCATCTGGATCACCAGCCGGCGCGGCGTTCCGTTCCACGCCCGGGTGGACGCCCCCGGGGTCACGGCGCCCGTCGCCTTCCTCACCCCCGAGCGGGTCAGCGCGCTCGCCGCCCGCGACCGGCTCGACTTCCGCGCCGAGGTGCTGCCCTTGCTGCTCGCCGACCTCGAACTCGCCTGGTACGACCGGGTGCTGAAGCTCCACCCGGACCACCTGCCCGACCCCGGCGCGCTGCGCCGCGCCCTCGCCGAGCCGCCCGGCCCCGACCGCGACACCGCGCTGCGCGCCGCCGCGCCAGCCGCCCTCCGGCTGGACCTGGATGCCGTCGCCGAACCGCTGCGCGGGCGGAGCTTCGCCCACTCCGCGGAGCTGCAGGCCTGGTGGGCCGGGTACCTCGACGCCGATGTGGCCGCGGCCACCGACCCCCGGGTGCCCCCGCCCGCCGCGCTCGCCGTCGCCGTACGCCAGGCCCGCCCCGCGCTGCGCACGCTCATCACCGCGGGCAACCTCAGCGGCGAGTCCTACCGGCGGGATGTCCTCGGCTGGCTCAACGGCTTCGCCAACTTCGTCTCCGGTGGCCCGCCCGCGCTGCGGATCCGCCAGTTGCGGGCGCTGCTGGACGCCGGCGTGGTGCGCCTGCTGGGGCCGGTCCGCCCGGGGACGCGAGGGGAGTCAGCCGTCGTGGCGGGGCTGTCGGTACGGCCCGACGCGGTGATCGACGCCTGGCTGCCGGGAACGGACGTCACCACCGAAGGCCCAGGCGTCATCCGCCGGCTCCTCGCCGACGGCCTGGCCCGCCCCCACCGGCTGGCCTCGGACGCGACGGACGCCCGACCGCTGCCCACCGGCGCGCTCGACGTCCGCCCCGCCGACGGCCGGGTCCGCCGCCCCGACGGCACGGCGCACCAGGCGCTCTTCGCCGTGGGCGTCCCCCTGGAAGGGGTCCGCTGGACCACCGCCATCGGGGCCCGGCCCGGTACGAACGCGGACTTCTTCCACGAGACCGACCGCGTCGCCACCGAACTCCTGCGCGCGCTCGGCCCGCCGGAGCGCCGCCACGCCGCCGCCCCCCGCCGCCCCCTGACCGAGGAGAGTCAGCCGTGACCGTCGCAGCACCCGTCCGCGCCGCCCACCCCAGCCGCTGGCGGGAGTGGGGCCTGGCCCTCGGGTCGGCCGGGGAGTCGGCCGACCCCGCCTATCTCGACCTCTGCGGCGACCCCGCAGAACAGGGCCGGCAGCACGGCCGCGCCGCCCGCGCGGCGATCGCCGCCAACATCGCCGCCGTACGCCGCGACATCGGCGAACTGTGCGCCGACGAGGAGTCGGTGGGCCGCTACCGCCAGTGCCTCGCCGAAAACGCCGACTTCGTGCGCCGCCACGACCCCGAGCAGTGGGCCGAGCTGTGCGCCATCGCCGAGGGCGCGGACGCGCCCCTGGACGACATCCTCGCCCTCAACCTGCCCGCCCATATGGTGCTGCGCTGGGTCCCGCAGGAGTGCAGCCAGCTGCTGGCCGCCGGGGACCGCGCCGCCGCCGGGCACACCCTGCTCGCCAAGACCCGGGACATGGCGGGCCACTTCGCCCGGCACGTCGTGCTGCGCCGCCGCTACCCCGACGGGCGGCGGATGACCGAGGTCACCGTCGCGGGCAGCGTGCTGTGGCCGGGCAGCGGTATCAACGACTCCGGGGTGGCGATGTCCACCTCCGGCGTCTGGAGCGAGCGCACCGGAGTGGACTGGCGGGCCTCCGGCACCGGATGGATCCTCATCAACTCGCACGATCTGCTGCGCCGCGCCCGCACCGCGGCGGAGTTCGCCGACCTGTTGCGCGGGCAGCCCCGGCTGAGCGGGCTGAACATCGCGCTCGCCGACCCGGGGGACCGGCTCGCCGTGGAGGCCACCGCCTCCGAGGTGACCGTCCGCGACCGGGCCGACCACCATGTGCTCACCAACCACTACGAGTGCCCGGCCACCGCACCCCTCGCGCCCGGCCCGGACGAGAACGCCTCCTCGTACCACCGCGCCGCCACCGCGGGCCGCGCCCTGGGCACCTCCCACGGGCTCACCCCGGGGGCGCTCGCCGAACTGCTCGCCGACCACACCGGCTATCCGCAGGACTCGCTCTGCCGCCACCAGGTCGAGGGGGCCGGCTCCGAGACGACCTACGCCTCCATCGCCGTGCTCCCCGAGGGCGCCTTCTACGTGACCCTCGGCAACCCCTGCGCCTCCGACCGGACGGTGTTCGGCGCGGCACGGGCCGAAGCGGAAACAGCGGGAGCGGCCGGATGAACGGCACACCACCGCTGACCCGGCGCGGTCTGCTCGGCCTCGGCGCCGGGCTCGCCCTGACCCCGGCACTGGCCGGCTGCCTGCCCGGAGACACCCCTCGGGACCGGGCGGACGCCTCGCGTGTGGTGATCGGGCTGTCCGCGGCCGTCACCACCCTCGACCCGATGAACACCACCTCGGTCGGCACCGATCTGTCCGTGCTGTCCTCGGTCCACTCCTCGCTGGTCACCCGCGAGCCGGATCTGACCATCGGCCCGGACGCCGCCACCTCCTGGCGGCGCGTGGCGCCCACCCGCTGGCGGTTCCACCTCCACCCCCGGGCCGCGTTCGCCGACGGCACTCCGCTGGACGCCGATGTCGTGGTCTGGAACGTCCGCCGGCTGCTCAACGCGGACAACGCGCTGCGCATGACCCCCAACTTCCCCAGCCTCGTCCGCGCGGAGAAGGTGGACCGGCGCACCGTCGACCTCATCACCTCCCGCCCCGACGCCGATCTGCTCGGCGCGCTGTCCTTCCTGTATCTGCTGGAGCCCCGCTGGGCCAGGCGCCACAAGCCCGCCACCCAGGCGATGGGATCCGGCCCGTACGCGATCACCAGCTACAGCCCGGGCGGCACCATCGAGCTGCGCGCCCGCGACGACTACTGGGGCCCCGCGCCCGCCATCCGCCGGGTCACCTTCCGGATCACCCCCTCCGAGGCCGCCCGCGTCTCCGGGCTGCTCTCCGGGGAACTCGACGCCGTCGCCGGGCTCGACCCGCAGGACCTGAACCGGCTGCGCGCCGACCGGGGCCTGAAGATCCAGCGGCTGGACACCACCCGGATGGCCTTCATCAAGCTCAACACCCTCAAGGGCCCGATGCGCGACGTACGGGTGCGGCGCGCGGTCAACTACGCGGTCGACAAGCGGGCCATCACCTCCAGCCTGCTGAAGAACACCGTCGACCCCAGCCCAGGCCAGCTGATGACCCCGTCCTACTCCGGCTACACCGAGGGCCTCACCGGCTACCCCCACGACCCGGACCGGGCCAGGGCGCTGCTGCGCGAGGCGGGTTACGGCACGGGCCGCCCGCTGCGGCTGGAGCTGACCGTGCCCAGCGGTCAGTACGTGGCGGGCGAGCTGGTCGTGCAGGCCGTGGCGCAGCAGCTGCGCGAGATCGGCGTGAGCGTGAAGATCAACAGCCTGCCGTTCGCTGTCTACATGCAGAAGTACCTGCAGCAGAAGGCGATGCCCGACATGCAGTACATCACCCAGGCATGGCCCACCCTCGCCGCCGGCGGGCTCTACGGGCTCTTCGTCTCCGACAGCCCCTACGCGTACTGGCACGACGAGGAGTTCACCGGCGCCGTCACCCGGGCGCGCGGCACCGACGACCGCGCCGAGCGCGACACGCTGTACGGCCGCGCGGCGCGGCGCGCCCGCGACCAGGCCCCGGTGCTCTTCCTCTTCCCCCAGCCCGGCCTCTACGCCACCGCCGAGGGCCTGAACTGGCGGGCCAGACCCGACGACTGGGTCCGCCCCGCCGAGATGTCCTGGAAGGGGGCCACGCGATGATCCGCTTCCTGATCCGCCGCCTCGCGCTGACCGTGCTGGCCGTCTGGGGCGCCCTCTCGGCCGTCTTCTGCCTGCTGCACTTCTCCGGCAACCCCGCCGTGCTGATGGCCCCGATCGGCTCCCCGCCCGAGAAGGTCGCCCAGCTCAGCCACGCCCTCGGCTACGACCGTCCGCTGGCCGAGCAGTACGCGTCGTTCTTCGGCGACGCCCTGCGCGGCCACTTCCCCGACTCGCTCACCTTCCAGCAGCCCGCCATGGACGTGGTGCTGCAACGGCTCGGCGCCACCGTGCTGCTGGCCGCCGTCGCCCTCGCCGGGGCCGCCGTCGCGGCGCTCCTGGTCGGGCTGTGGACCGGGTCGCGCGAGGGCGGCGGGGCCCGCCGCGAATGGCCCATGTGGCTGGTGTTCCTCACCCAGTCGGTGCCCGGCTTCTACATCGGTGTCCTGCTGGTGTGGGTCTTCGGTGTCGAGCTGGCCTGGCTGCCCACCTCCGGCGCCACCACCGCCACCTCCATCGTGCTGCCCGCGGTCACCCTCGCCTGCGGGGTGCTGCCGCCGCTGGCCCGGGTGTTCCGCAACAACCTCCGCGGTGAGCTGGCCCGCCCGTACTCCCGCACCGGGACGGCGCTCGGCATGAGCCGCGCCCGGGTGGTGCGGCACGCCGCGTACGGATCGATGCTGCCCACCGTCACCGTCCTCGGGCTGGAGGCGGGCGCGCTGCTCGGCGGCACCGTGATCGTGGAGTCGGTGTTCTCCTGGCCCGGCGTCGGCCAGCTCGCCATCACCGCCCTGCAGAACCAGGACTATCCGCTGGTCCTCGCCGACCTGACCTTCCTGATCATCGCCTTCGTCATGGTCAACCTGGTCGTGGACCTGCTCTACGGCGTGCTTGACCCGCGCGTCCGGCACCAGGCAGGAGAGAGCCGATGAGCCCCATGGACCAGCGAGGCCGGCGCTTCCGGCCGGGCGCGGCCGGCGTCATCGGCGCCGTGCTGCTGGCCCTCGTGGTGCTGATGGCGCTGCTCGCGCCCGTGCTCGCCCCGCACGATCCGCTCGCCCAGGACCTCGCCCACACCGACGCCGCGCCCGGCGTCCACGGCCATCCGCTCGGCACCGACCAGCTCGGCCGGGACCTGCTCAGCCGGCTGCTGTACGGCGCCCGCACCCCGCTGCTGGTGGGGGCCCTCGCCGTGGTCTGCGGCGGCCTCGTGGGGACGCTGCTCGGGCTGCTGTCCGGGTTCGCCCGCGGCTGGCTCGACCAGGTGCTCTCCCGGCTCGCCGATGTGCAACTGGCCCTGCCGTCCGTCCTGCTGGCGCTGCTGGTGCTGACCTTCGGCGGCCAGTCCACCGCCGTCCTGGTGCTGGTGATCGCGCTGACCGGCTGGCCCGCGTACTTCCGCCTCGTCCGCTCCCGGGTGCTCGCCCTGCGCACCATGGCCTATGTCGAGGCGTCGCTGACCCAGGGCGTCGCCACCTGGCGGGTGCTGAGCTACGACCTGCTGCCCGGGGTGCGCGGTCTCGTCGCCGTCACCGCCACCCTCGATCTGTCCCGCGCCGTGCTGATGGAGGCCGGGCTCACCTATCTGGGCCTCGGTGCCCAGGCGCCCGCCCCCGACTGGGGGCTGATGGTGGCCGAGGGGCAGGGACAGCTGCTCGGCGCCTGGTGGATCGCCGTTCTGCCGGGCCTCGGGCTGGTGGCGCTGGTGATCGGCGCCAATCTGCTGGGGGAGCGGCTCGCCGAGCGCGGCGGGGGACGCCGCGCGGCCCGCAGCACCGTGAAGAAGACCGTGACCGCGAGGAGCACCACCGCATGATCCCCGACACCGAGACCGTCCGCGCCCGCTGGGCCCGCGTCCAGACCCATCTGCGGGCCGACGGCGTGGACGCCATGGTCGTCGTCAAGCCGCAGAACACCTTCTACCTCTCCGGCTACACACCGATGATCTACTCCCATCCGGTGCTGGTGGTGCTGCCCGCCGAGGGCGAGCCGGTGTTCATCCTGCACGCGCTGCGCGCCCACAGCTCCCGTACGGTCTCCCGGATCTCCGACATCCGCCCCTACGGGCGCTGGGCCAAGGAGATCGGCCCCGACCACTGGTGGCAGGTGCTCGCCGAGGTGATGGCCGAACGCGGGCTGGGCGACGCCAGGATCGGCATCGAGGGCGAGTTCCTGCCCGTCAACTACCAGCGCAGGCTGGAACTCACCCTGCCCGAGGCGGTGTTCACCGACACCGGCCAGGCCCTGATGCGCGCCCGCTACGTCAAGGACGCCGCCGAGCTCGAATCGCTCCGCGTCGCCTGCGAGATCGCGGACGCGGGCATGGACGCGGCGCTGGAGGCGGTCGCCGCGCGGCGCAGCGAGGTCGAGGTCTCCTCGGTCGCCATGCGCACCATGCAGGAGGTGTGGTCCAGCCTCCACCCCGACCGGCTCGCCATGGACTTCGGCAACCTCGAGGGCGGCGTCTTCAACGCCCTGTGGGCCTACTCCCTGGTCGGCGACCGGGTGCCGATGAACTCCGCGCCGCCCACCTCCCGCCGCCCGGTCGACGGCGAGATCCAGTGGACCGTCATCTGGACCGCCATCGACGGCATGCACGCCGAGAACGAGCGCAGCGTCGCCGTCGGCCCGCTGCCCGCCGAGCGGCAGCGCGCCTTCGAGGCGCTGCTGGCCATCCGCGCGGAGGTCCAGCCCGTCCTGCGGCCCGGACTGACCTGCGCCGAGGTCTACGAGGCGGCCCGGGAGAGCTACTTCCGGCACGGCTACGGCGACTACCTCCCCGGCCGCATCGGCCACGGCCTGGGCCTCGGCCCGCATGAGCAGCCGAGCCTCGGCCCCAACGACGACCTGGTGCTGGAGCCCGGGATGACGCTCACCTTCGAGCCCAACCTGCGCATCCCCAGCTTCGGCGGGCTCCAGCACTCCGACAGCCTGGTGATCACCGAAGACGGCCATGAGCTGCTGACCCACACCCGACGCGACCTGATCCAGGTCTGAGCGGTCTGAGAGGACGGAACCGGTGACGGAAGTGGAACGGGTGAATCCGCTGCTGGAGGTGTCCGGCCTGAGCGTCGCCTTCCCCGACGCGGGCGTCGAGGCCGTACGCGAGGTGTCCTGGCAGGTCCGGCCGGGCGAGACGGTCGGCCTGGTGGGGGAGTCCGGCTCGGGCAAGAGCGCCACCGGACTGGCGGTCCTCGGCCTCCACGGGCCGCGGGCGCGGATCACCGGATCCATCCGGCTCGGCGGCCAGGAGCTGGTCGGCGCCGGCGAACGCACCCTGCGCGAACTACGCGGCCGCCGCGTCTCGATGGTCTTCCAGGACGCCCTCGACGCGCTCAACCCGTACCGTACGGTCGGCGCCCAGATAGCCGAGGCGTACCGGCTGCACCACGACGTGAAGCGGTCCGAGGCCCGCACCCGCGCCGTGGAGCTGCTGGAACGCGTCGGCATCGACCGGCCGGGGCGGCGCGCCAAGGAGTATCCGCACCAGTTCTCCGGCGGGATGCGCCAGCGTGTGATGATCGCCGCCGCCCTGGTCAACGAACCGGAGCTGGTGATCGCCGACGAGCCCACCACCGCGCTGGACGCCACCGTCCAGGCCCAGGTCCTGGAGCTCCTCGCGGAGCTGCAGCGCGAAATGGGCATGGCGGTGGTGCTGGTCACCCATGACTTCGGGGTGATCGGTCAGATGTGCTCGCGCGTGGTGGTCATGTACCGGGGCCGGGTCGTCGAACAGGGCCCGACCGACCGCATCCTGACCACCGCCCAACACCCCTACACCCGCGCCCTGGTGGCATCCGTCCCCCGCATGGACGACACCCCCGGCACCCGCCTGGCCACGGTCCCCGAAACCGTCGCCGCCCTGGTGGGCCCGGTGGACGAGGAGTCCCTGGCCGACCCCGCCCTGCGCATCCCCTCGGGCGCACCGGCGGGTAATCCAGCCCGTCCGGCGACCCCGGACCGGGGGCCGGGGCGGAGCCCCGGCGGGGGTATGGGGGCGGAGCCCCTGGTGGGGCCCGGGGCGGAGCCCCGGTTCGGGAAGGGGCGGGGTGGGGAAGACCCCCTGCTCCAGGTCCGATCCCTCACCGTCACCTACCCGGGCACCCTCACCCGCCCCCCACTCAAAGCCGTCGACGACGTCGACTTCGCCATCGCACCCGGCGAATCCTTCGGCCTCGTCGGCGAATCCGGGTCCGGCAAGAGCACCATCTCGCGCGTCCTGCTCGGCCTCCAGCGCGCGGGCTCCGGAAGCGTGCACTTCGACGGCGAGGACATCACCCGCGCCACCCGGCGCCGCCGCCGCGAGCTGGCCGCCGGGATCCAGATGGTGTTCCAGGACCCCTACGGTTCGCTCAACCCCGACCGCCGCATCGGCGACACCATCGGCGCCGCCCTCCCCCGCGGAGCGGCCCGCCGCGATCGGGTCGCCGCGCTGCTCACCGAGGTCGGCCTGGACCCGGAGCTGGCCGGCGCCTACCCGGACCGGCTCTCCGGCGGGATGCGCCAGCGCGTCGGCATCGCCCGCGCCCTCGCGCCCGGGCCCCGGCTGCTGGTGGCCGACGAGCCGGTGTCCGCGCTCGACGTCTCCGTCCAGGCGCAGGTGCTCAACCTCCTCACCCAGCTGCGCCGGGACCGGGGCCTGGCGATGCTCTTCATCTCCCACGACCTCACCGTCGTACGGCACATGTGCTCGCGGATCGCCGTACTGCGCCACGGCCGGATCGTCGAGACCGGGGACCGCGAGCAGATCATGGAGCGCCCGGGCAGCGACTACACCCGGGCGCTGATCGAGGCCACTCCGTCCCCGCGTCGCCCGGCATGACCGGCAGGAAGGGCCCCGACGTGCACGACGCCGTACGGAAAGCCGTACCGAAGACCGACCATCCCACCGACGTCATCGACGGCCCGGACGTCCTGGACCACTTCGCGGGCGCCACCCCGGAGCTGGCCCGGCTGCGTGCCCTGCGCCCGGACCTGATCGAGCTGGAGCAGCGCGCGTACGACGTGCTCTTCCCGCCCGGCCCGGGGACGGCCACCGGCACCGGCGTCAGCGGCACCGACACCGGCGTCACCGGCACCGGCACCGGCGTCAGCGCCGCCGAACGCGCCGCGGCCGCCCTCGCCGTGGCCGTCGAGCACCGCCGCGCCCCGGCCGTCGGCCACTACCGCGCGCTGCTCGAGGCCGCCACGGGGGACACCGCCACCGCGGACCGGATCACCGCCCGCGCCCCACTGAACGGTGGGGGGACGACGGCGGAAGCACACCGCATCGCCGCCGCCGTCGCCCACGCCCGGCTGCTCACCCACACCCCGGCCGAGGGCGGACCGGACGCGCTGCGCGCCGCCGGATTCACCGAACCGCAGATCGTGACGCTCTCCCAGACCGTCGCCTTCGCCAACCACCAGATGCACCTGGCCGCCGGGCTGGCGCTGCTGGCCACCGGCGACCCCGGCACCGGTACCGACCCCGCCGCGCCCTCGACCACCGTGTCCGGCGGGCCCCAGTACACCACCGACGTCCTCACCTGGCGCCCCGCCATCCGCCCGCTCGCCCCCGAGGAACTGAGCGAGGAACACCGCACCGCGCTCGCCGGCAAACGGCGCGTCGACACCCCGTACTTCCGCACCCTCGGCCACGACCTCGGCATTCTCGCCGTACGGACCGCCATCGACCTGGCCGCCTTCACCGCCGAGGGCGGACTGCCGCGTGCCGAGCGGGAGTTGGCCGCCACCGCCGTATCGCTGTACAACGGGTGTGTCTACTGCGCCTCGGTGCACGCCCGGCTCACCGCCCGGCTGCACGGCGACCCCGCACCGGTGCACCGCTTCCTGGCCCACGGCTCCACGGCCGTCCTCGGCCGCCGCTGGAAGCTGATCGCCCGGCTCGCCGCGGGGCTCGCCCCGGTCCCGGCCACCGCCGCCGAAGCCGATGTGGAGGCGCTGCGTGCGCTGGGCCTCACCGAGCTCGCGCTGGTCGACCTCGTACACTGTGCGGCGTTCTTCGGCTGGGCCAACCGCCTGATGCTGAGCCTCGGTTCGGTCGAGGGGGAGGCTCAGGAGAACGACGGAAGGACGGCCACCGGATGACCCCGGACCCGCCAGGCGACGCGATGGCCCCGGACCCGTCGGGCCATGCGATGGCCCCGGACGCGCCGCCGACCTCTCAGCCGCCGCCGAACCCGGACCCGCCGCCCGCTCCCACCCCCCGCCCCCACAGCTCGCACTGGGGCACCTTCACCGCCGCACCGCTCCCCGGCGGCGGCCTCGAGGTGATCCCCGACCCGGGCGACCCCGACCCGTCGCCCCTGCTGCGCAACGTCCCCGCCGCGCTCGGCCCGCGGGGCCGGGTCCTCGCCCCGCACGTCCGGCGCGGCTGGCTGGAGCACGGCCCGGGGCCCGACCCCGGGCGTGGCGCGGACACCTATGTCCGGGTGTCCTGGGACGAGGCGATCTCCCTCCTGGTCCGGGAGTTCGGCCGGGTCCGCGCCGACCACGGCAACCGCGCCGTCTTCGGCGGTTCCTACGGCTGGGGCAGCGCGGGCCGCTTCCACCACGCGCAGAGCCAGATCCACCGGTTCCTCAACTGCTTCGGCGGCTACACCCGTTCGGTCAACACCTACAGCCTGGGCGCGTCCCGCACCCTGCTGCGCCATGTCGTCGGCGACGACGCGCCGATCAGCGCCCCCACCACCTGGCCGGTGCTGGCCGAGCACACCGGCCTCTTTCTCTGCTTCGGCGGCATGCCGGCCAAGAACTTCCAGGTCAACGCGGGCGGCCTCAGCCGTCACCGCACCGCGGAGCGGCTGGCCGCGGCCCGTGCCCGCGGCGCCCGGTTCATCCTCGTCAGCCCGGTGCGCGACGACCTCGCGGCCGAACTCGACGCCGAGTGGCTGGCCACCGTCCCCGGCACCGACACCGCGCTGATGCTGGCGCTCAGCCATGTCCTCATCGAGGAGGGGCGCTACGACGCGGACTTCTGCCGCACCCACTGCACGGGCTTCGACACCTTCGCCCGCCATGTCCTCGGCCAGGACGGCTCCGCTCCCAAGACCCCGCGCTGGGCCGAGGGGATCTGCGGCATTCCCGCCGCCCGGATCGCCGGACTCGCCCGTGAGCTGACCCGGCACCGGACCATGATCTCCCTCAGCTGGTCCCTGCAACGCGCCCACCGCGGTGAGCAGCCCCTGTGGGCGGGGATCGCCCTGGCCTGCCTGCTCGGCCAGATCGGGCTGCCCGGCGGCGGCTTCGGCCACGGGTACGGGGCCACCGCCGGGATCGGCGCCGGCACCCTCCCGTACCGGCTGCCCACCCTCGAGCAGGGCAGCAACCCCGTCCCCGACTTCATCCCCTGCGCCAGGATCGCCGATCTGCTGCTGTGCCCGGGGGAGACCTTCACTTACGACGGCGGCCGGTACACCTACCCCGACATCCGCCTCGTCCACTGGGCCGGTGGCAACCCCTTCCACCACCACCAGGACCTGGCCCGGCTGCGCCGCGCCTTCGGCCGCCCGGACACGGTCGTGGTCCACGAGCCCCACTGGACGGCCACCGCCCGCCACGCCGATGTGGTCCTGCCCGCCACCACCACCCTGGAACGCGAGGACATCGGCGGCGCGAGCCAGGACGCGGCGCTCATCGCCATGCACCGCGTCGCCGACCCGGTCGGCGAGGCCCGCGACGACTTCCGCGCCCTGTCCGACCTCGCCGACGGGCTCGGCATCGGCCATGACTTCACACAGGGGCGCGACCAACGCGGCTGGCTGGAACACCTCTACGAGAGCTGGCGCGCGGGGCTGGACCCGCGGTACGCCCCCGAGGAGGACTTCGGCACCTTCTGGCGGGCGGGCCGGATCCCCCTGCGCGGCCTGCGCGAAGACCACACCCTCTACGCCGGCTTCCGCGCCGACCCCGGCGCCCGTCCGCTGGCCACCCCGAGCGGCCGCATCGAGCTGGCCTCGGCGACCATCGCCTCGTACGGCTACGACGACTGCCCGGGCCACCCGGCCTGGCTGCCCCCGGACCCGGATCCGGGGCAGGACGCCGCGTACCCCTTCTGGCTCGTCGCCAACAACCCCGCCACCCGGCTGCACAGCCAGCTCGACCACGGCGAGCTGAGCGCGTCGTCGAAGGTCGCGGGCCGCGAGCCGGTCCGGCTGCACCCACGGGACGCCGGGGCGCTGGGGCTGGGCGACGGCGATGTCGTGCGGATCCGCAGCGCCGTCGGCAGCTGCCTGGCCGGAGTGCGGATCAGTGACGCGGTACGCCCCGGGGTGGCCCAACTCGCCACCGGCGCCTGGTGGGACCCCTCCGCCCCCGAGGTGGCCACCTGCGTCCACGGCAACCCCAACGCGGTCACCCACGACATCGGCACCTCGCGGCTGGCCCAGGGCTGCACCGGACAGCTCACCCGCGTCGCCATCGAACGCCACGACGGCCCCCTGCCCCCGGTCCGCGCCCATGGATAGCTCTCGGCCGGCTGTCGGCGCTTGCTGGTACTGTCCCGGATCACAGTGAAACGAACAGAAGTTCTGCAAGGGGTGGGGTTTATGGCCATGGTCGGACATGGGGGACATGGCAGAGGTACCCGAGCCGCCGGTGCCGTGCTCACCGCCGTGCTGCTCTGCGGCGGCGCGGTCGGCTGCGGATCGTCCGGGGCGGACGGAAAGCACGAGGGCAAGGCGGGGGAGAAGTCCTCGGAGCAGGTGCGGATGGCCCCGGCGGCGGCCGTGCGCGCGGCCGCCGAGAAGAGCGAGAAGCTCACCTCGTTCCGCTACCGGATGAGCGGTCGCACCCCCGGGGACGGGCGGATCGAGGGCGAGGCGGCGATGAGCCTCGAGCCGGTCGCCGTCAGCATGAAGATGCGCGCGGTCGGCCAGGGCGCCGACGCGGCGGTGGAGATCCGGATGCTCGACGGGGCGATGTACCTCGACGGGGGCAAGGAGGGCTCCGCCGGGCTGGACGGCAAGAGGTGGCTCAAGCTGGACCTCTCGGCCCTCGGCGAGAAGGAGACCGGCTCGCTGGGCGGCGGTTCGCTCTCCCGCCAGGCCGACAAGAACCCGGCCGACGAGTCGGCCTTCCTCTCCGGCGCCGACGATGTGAAGCGGGTCGGCGAGGAGACCATCGACGGGGTGCGGACGACGCACTACCGGGGCACCATCACCCTCGGCCAGATGCGCGCGAGCCTGAAGGACGAGAACGCGACGACCCGCGAGCGCCGCGAGAAGAACCTCAAGGCGTACGAGGAGATGGGGGTCGACCGGCTGTCCATGGACATGTGGATCGACCCGGACGGCCACACCAAGCGGTTCCGCATCCGCGGCGAGGGCGAGAAGGGCCCGCTCGACATGACCATCACCTTCTCGGCCCTCAATGAGCCGGTCACGGTGAAGGCGCCGCCGGCCGACCAGACCACGGACCTCTCCGAGCTGGCGCGCGGGGCCGAGGGCTGATCCGGGGGGCGGGGGGCCGAGGGCTGATCCGGCGGGGGCGGCCTCACCCGTGGGCGGCCGCGGCGGGCTCAGACGCCCGGTGAGCCCGGTGCGCCCGCCCCGGCCGTGAGGGCCGAGTCGTCCTCCACCCGTGCGCCGGGCAGCCGGTGCCGGGCGGCGACGAGGGCGGCGTCCACATCCCGCGTCCCGGTCGAGACGCACAGGGTGTAGGCGAGATCGTCCATCCGCTGTCGTACCGCGGTGCCGCCCGATTCGGCGTGCAGCATCCGCAGCGTCTCGTACTGCTCGATGAGGTTCTGAAGGACGACCGGGTGGGCCATCAGCACGGCAGTGGTCCTTTCTCAGCCGACGGGGTGACACCAGGCGGGTACCCCCATGGCCGGGGGCCATGTACGTGTTCCATCTGACAGAGGCAGCCGACAGGGGCCGCCGACAGCGGCCGCGCGGGTCAGATGTCGCGCCGCTCCAGGGGCCGGTTGGCCGGGCCCTGGAGCACCCGGCCGTCGGTGCCGAACCGGGAGCCGTGGCAGGGGCACTCCCAGGCCCGCTCGGCGGCGTTGAACGCCACGAGACAGCCCATGTGGGTGCACCGGGCCGAGACCGCGTGAGCCGTGCCGTCCTCGTCCCGGTAGACGGCGCGGGCCCGCCCGTCCAGGCGGACCACGGCCCCGGTGCCCGGGGCGATCCGGTCGACCGAGTCGGCCCGCGGGGTGCTCAGCCGGTCGCCGACGAAATGCTTCCCGACGTGGACCTGGTGGCCGAGCAGTGCCGGGGCCTCGCGCAGCGCGGTCCCCAGCCGCCGGGGGTCGTACAGCCCGGCCCACTCCGGCCGCTCACCGCCGATGAGCGCGGTGAGCAGCCGGCCCGCCATGATGCCGCCGCTCAGGCCCCAGCCCGCGAAGCCTGTCGCGACATAGGTGTGGCGCGCGCCGGGGTGGAAGGGGCCGACCATCGGCACGGTGTCCGTCGGGTCGTTGTCCTGGGCGGCCCAGCGGTGGGTGATCTCCACGCCGGGGAAGCGCTCCCGGGCCCAGTCCGCCAGCCGCTCGAACCGCTCGGGGGTGTCCCCGGTGCCTGGGGTGAAGGTCTCGCCGGTCACGATCAGCAGCCGCTGCCCGTCGCCGTACGGCGCGGTGCGCACCGAACGGGTGCGCTGGTCCGGGGTGATGTAGGCGCCCCGCGGGTCCCGGTCGGCGGGAAGGGGCCCGGCCACCACGAGTTCGCGGCGCGGTGAGAGCCGGGCGAACAGCAGCGCCCGGTCGAACACCGGGTAGTGGGTGGCGATCACCACGTCCCCCGCCGTCACCACCGCCCCGCCCTCCGTGGTGACCCGGCACGGGGTGCCCTCGTCCAGGCCGGTGGCGCGGGTGTGTTCGTGGATCAGCCCGCCGCGGGCGCGCAGATCCTCGGCGAGCCCGAGGAGGTAGGTGCGCGGATGGAACTGCGCCCCTCCCTCGACCCGGACCGCGCCCGCGACCGGGAAGGGCAGCCCGGTCTCGGTCACGTACGAGGCGGGCAGCCCCGCCTCGCTCGCGGCGTCCGCCTCGGCGCGCATGGTGTCCGCGCGCGCCGGGTCCTCGGTGTAGGTGAAGGTCGGGACGCGCTCCAGATCGCAGTCGATGCCGAGTTCGGCCGCGATCGCCGCCGCCCGCTCGACGGCGTCCGACTGCGACTGGGCGTACATCCGCGCGCCCTCCGGTCCGCGGGTGCGCCGCAGCCGGTCGTAGATCAGCGAGTGCAGCGCCGTGAGCTTGGCGGTGGTGTGGCCCGTGACGCCCGCGGCGATCCGGTCCGCCTCCAGCACCGCCACCCGGTGCCCGGCGCGGGCCAGCTCCCACGCGGTGCTCAGCCCCGCGATCCCGGCGCCGATCACGGCGACATCGACCTCCAGGTCCTCGGTCAGGGCCGGGTGGGGGGTGCCGGGCGGGGCGGTGTCCATCCAGTACGACTCGGGCGCGCCAGGAAGTTCGGTCATCGTCCCCGAGTGCCCACCGGTGACCGCCTGAAGCGGATGACGCCTGCGGCGGGCTGCTCCCCTCCTCTTCCCGGCAGCATCGCTATGCGGCTCCGCCGGTGGCGGGGGCTCCGCCGCAGACCTCGGGGCCCGGGGGCGAAGCCTCGGCGGTAGGCGGGCGGGTGAGGCGGGCGAACCGGCCGTGGCCTACGCCGGGCCCTCGGTCGCGATCAGCGCCGAGGCGACCCGGGAGTGCAGCGAGTCCAGGGTGGTGAGCTGCTGCCCGGCCCGCTCCAGCAGCTCCGCGAGGCGGCCCGTCTGGAGCCGGGAGTCATGGACGGCCACGGCGAGCAGGGAGCGCCACAGCAGCGCCTTGCCCTCCACGCCCGCCCGGAGCGCCTCCAGCCCCACCAGCGCGTTCACCCCGGTGCGGCGGCGCGGCCGGCTGCCCGGCGTCAGCCGCGCCGTGCGCTCGGCCGCCCGCGAGGCGCGGAGCTTGCCGCGGCGGACGGGGACGTCGAGCGAGGCCATGCACCACAGCAGCGACCTGCGGTCCTGGATGAGCTCCGCGGTGAGCCTCGCCAGTTCGCCGCCGTAGGCCGAGCGCCGGTGTCTGCGGGTCATCCGGCGGGCCAGCCCGACCGCCGCCGTGGCGGCCACCAGATGGTCGTTGAGGTAGATCCCGAGCCACGGCGGCGCGTGGATGCCGCCGGAGCGGGTCGCGGCCGGTACAGCCATGGTCGTCCTCCCGACGCCGGGCCCCGAGCAGCGCTGTCAGGACTCCGACGGGTACCCGCCGGGAGGACTCCCAAGAGATGGCCGCCGGGAAGTCGCTCCGCGGGCCGCGGCCGGGGCGCGGGGCGCGCTGGTGGGGGTCTTCGAGCGCGTCCGGCACGGCCGCTGGGAGGTGCCCCCTGACGCCGCACGCTGATCCGGCCGGGGATATGACACAGGCTCTCTGCCATTCCAGCCACAGCCCCGCCCGGGTGGCCAGGTCGAGCGGGACCGCCGTCTCCGCGTCGGTCAGACTGTGCCCGGCCTTGGGCACGTGCGCCGAGAACACCCCGACGACCTGGCGGGAGGCGCAGGTCATGGGCCCGGCAGGGCCCGCCTCACCACCATGCCGCGGTTGACCTCGTCGGACCGCACACCCGGCGGGAACGGGGGCGCGGCGGGTTCCCGGCGGACGCGCTCCGGGAACCACAGCCGGCCGCCGGGGTCGGGCCGTTCCGCGCGCGGCGAGGCGCGCCGCGATCGTCGGCCGCGTCCGCCGCGCGCCACCGACCAGCGCACGGCGGAGGCCCGCGCCTGTTCGTGCCCGGCGAGCTCGGCCCGGGCGCTGGACGCCGCCGGCGAGCGGGGCGGGGGAGAGGGTGCGGGCGGTCGCGGCCGCCGCGTCCAACCCGTGCGGCCCACGGCCGCGCGGCGCGCTGCCGCCGGGGTCCGCAGCTTCACGTTGTACGTCTGTGAGCCGCGCTCGAGCAGGGTGAACGTCGTCCGCTCCGCGAGCAGCCGATAGCGCTCCCGCGGAACCCAGGGGGCTCGGGCCCGGGGCACCCCGGACCCGAGCCACACCTGGCCGGACCGGCGGAACGAGTCAGCGCGGCCCCGGCGCGCGCATGGCGTGCAGCGGCCCGCGGTGCAGCGGCGTCGTGCGCCACCGCGCGGTGAAGGAGCGGTCCGCGAGGGAGCAGGTGACCAGCAGGTGGTGCGGGGTCTCCAGGAACGCGATGTCCACGGTCAGGGTGTCCGGGTCCGTCCAGCCCCCGCTCACCGCCGTGGGGACGGGCGCCTCCGGCCCGGTGTGCACCCGCCACCCCGCGCCGTCGAACCCCAGGTCCAGCCGGGACGTCCGCTCGGCCAGCGTGAGGCCCCATCCGCCGGAGCCGTCCTCGGCCACGGTGACCCCCGTCAGGGTCGGCTGGTCCGCGCAGACGCCGCCTTCGGGGGTGAACTCCGCGCCCGACCAGGCGCCGGGGTCCGCGAGCGGCGCGGGCTTCGCCGCCAGCGGCGGCAGGGCGAGCCGGGACAGCCGCCGCTCCAGCGCGGCGTCCTCGTCGCCGCGGCCGGTGAGCGGCGCGTCGCCGAACGCGGGCAGCAGATGCTCCCAGACCGCGTCCAGGACGGCCTGCATCCGCTCGGTGTCCGCCGTAGTGGCGATCACCACATCGTGCTCGGGCAGCACCAGGCAGAACTGTCCGTACGCCCCGTCGCCCCGGTACCCGTGCCGGGACATCCAGAACTGGAGCCCGTAACCCCGCCGCCAGTCCGGCCCCGAGCCGCCTGCCATGGCCTCCTCGGTCGGTATCCACAGCCGCGTCGCCTCGGCGACCCAGGAGTCCGGGAGCAGCCGCTCGCCCTCCCACTCACCGCCCCGCAGATACAGCAGCCCCAGCCGGGCGATCGCGTCGGTGGCCGCGAACAGCCCGCTGAAGCCGAGGTCGCGCCCGGCCGGCACCTGGAGCCAGGACGCCTCGCCGATGCCCAGCGGATCGAACAGGCGCGGCCGCAGATATTCCGTCAGCGACTGCCCGGTCACCCGCTGGACGATCGCGGCGAGCGTGTACGTGGCGGGCTGGTTGTACGCGAAGACGGTGCCCGGCGCGCGATCCGGCGGCAGCCGCAGGAAGCCGCGCACGGGCTCCTCCGGGTCCAGCCCGAACGCCCGCTCCAGCGTCTCCTCGAGGTGTCCGCTGGCCATGGACGCGACATGGCGTACCAGCATGGCGCGGCTGCCCGGGTCGGTGATCTCCGCCTCGAACTCGGGGAAGTACGAAATCACCGGAGCGTCGAGGTCCAGCAGCCCCTCGGCGGTGGCCAGCCCCGCCGCCGTGGAGGTGAAGCTCTTGCTGAGGGAGTAGAGCAGATGCGGCCGCTCGGCGGTGTACGGCGCCCACCAGCCGGAGGCGATCAGCCGGCCGTGGCGCAGGATCATCAGACTGTGCGGCTCGATGTCCGGCGCGCCCTCGACGGCGTCGAGGAAGGCGTGGACGCCCCGCGCGTCCACGCCCTCGGCGGCGGGGGTGCTGGTGGGCAGCGGATGAGCACTCATCAGACGGGTCCTCATGGGGTCAGGGGTGGGCTGCGCCAACCCTCCCCGGCGGGGCGGCGGGTGTCCAGAGGGTTTTGTGCCGTCGCCCGGCCGGGCGGAGGGCGCGGCCGCGGCGGGCCGAGGGCCCGCTGAGAGGATCGGCGGTGACGGATCGCCGGTGATCCGCGAACGCACCAGACGCCGGAAGGAACGAACACCTCGTGACCGACTCCGTGACCGACCGCGTGACCGACGACGACGCCGTGCTGGCACGCGTCGAGGGCCGCGCCGGACATCTCACCCTCAACCGGCCCCGCGCCCTCAACGCCCTCACCCATCCGATGGTGACCCGCATCGCCGGGGCCCTCACCGCCTGGGAGCGGGACCCGGCCGTAGCGGCCGTGGTGATCGACGGGGCGGGGGAGCGCGGGCTGTGCGCGGGCGGCGACATCCGCCTGATCCACCAGGACGTGACCTCGGGCGGCGGCGCGGCCTCGCGGGCGTTCTGGCGCGACGAGTACACGCTCAACGCCCGGATCGCCCGCTACCCCAAGCCGTATGTGGCCCTCATGGACGGCATCGTGATGGGCGGCGGCGTCGGGATCTCGGCTCACGGCGGCGTGCGGATCGTCACCGAGCGCTCCCGGGTGGCCATGCCCGAGACCACGATCGGCTTCGTACCGGACGTCGGCGGCACCCATCTGCTGGCCCGCGCACCGGGCGAACTGGGGACGCATCTGGCGCTCACGGGAGCGTCGGTGGGCGCCGCCGACGCCCTGGCCTGCGGGCTGGCCGACCATGTCGTCCCCTCCGGGCGGCTGCCCGCGCTGACCCGGGACCTGGCCGCGGAGCCGGTGGCGGACGTCCTGCCCCGGTACGCCGTCGAGGCCCCGGCCGGGACCCTGGACGGCCGGCGGGAGTGGATCGACCACTGCTATGCGGCGGACACCGTGGAGGAGATCGTGGACCGGCTGATGGCCGTCGGGGAACCGGCCGCCAAGGAGACCGCCGAGACCCTTCTCGCCAAGTCCCCCACCGCGCTGAAGGTCACGCTGGCCGCCGTCCGCGGGGCCCGGGCGCTCGGCTCGCTGGAGCGCGTCATGGAGCAGGAGTACCGCGTCTCCTGCGCGGCTCTGTCCCGCCCTGACCTCATCGAGGGCATCCGGGCCCAGGTGATCGACAAGGATCGCCGTCCTCGCTGGGCCCCGGCGGCTCTCGCCGAGGTCACCGAGGCGGAGGTGGCCGGTTTCTTTCTGCCGCCCGCCGACGGTGACCTCCGCCTCGCCGACGTTCCGTAGCCGGACGCTTCGTTGGCGTCGATGGAGGGACCGTCGGCGTCAACGGACGAAATAGTGTGCCAAGCGGCACACTTCAACGGGTCGTGTCTGCTGACCGACGCCGAGTACGCGGCCGGGCCGGACGCCTACGAGCCGGCTGCCGCATGCCTTCGACGAACTGCTCGACCCGGTGTCCTGACCGAGCGCGGCAGCAGCGCCAACTGGCCCGTGCGATCGAGAACGCGCGGGAGCTGGCGCTGCTGCCCTGGGGCCCGGGCTACGGGGGGTCCGCCGCGTGGCAGGGGCTTCGCCCCTGGCCCGCCGCGGGCGTCACGATCCGTCGGACACCCGCTATGAGCTCACCGGCGCACCGGCTCGGTGGCGTCGGCGGTGGTGTTCAGATCGCGGTCGAGGGTTTCCGGGGACATCCGGGTGGCGACGAGGCTGACCGCCGTGACCAGCGACATATAGACGGCGACCGGTATCCAGGAGCCGGAGAACGCGGTGACGAGCGCGCTGCAGATCAGCGGCGCGACCCCGCCGCCGATCACTGAGGAGAACTCCCGGCCCAGTGTGACGCCCGCGTAGCGGTAGCGCTTGCCGAACAGTTCGGGGAAGTAGCTCATCTGGACGCCGACCGAGCCGTGGCAGGCCAGGATGAAGCCGATGACGATGGCCACGGTGATCGCCACGTGTGAGCCGGTGTTCAGCGCGATGAAGGTCGGGGCCGGCAGCAGTACCAGCGCGGCGGCGATGGTGGAGTACACCGGGCGCCGCCCGAGGCGGTCGGAGAGGGTGCCGAAGCAGATGGCCGCGAGACCGCCGCACAGAGCCCCGATCAGCAGCACCTGGGGGACGAAGTCCTTGTCGATGCCGACGCTGGACACCAGGTAGGAGGCCATGAAGACCTGGTAGGTGTAGGACTGGGTGCTGACGCCGAAGTTCATGAACAGCGCCAGCAGCATGGGCTTCCGGCCGTGCCGGAAGACCTCCTTCACCGGTGAGGCGGGCCGCTCCCGCTGCTCCTTGAGCTCGGTGAAGACGGGGCTCTCGCTGAGCTTGCGGCGCAGCACCAGGGCGATCACGGTCACGAAGAGGCTGCTGCCGAAGATCAGCCGCCAGCCCCAGCTCATCAGGGCGTCGTCGGGGAGGCGTTGGGCGAGGATCCAGGCCACCGCGCCCAGGGCGGTGCCCAGCGCGGCGCCGGTCATGACGAGGGAGGACAGTCTGCCGCGGCGTCCGGGCGCGGCCGTCTCGGTGAGCAGGGTGGCGCCGCCGGACTGTTCGGCCCCGGCCCCGAAGCCCTGTCCCATACGGCAGATGAGCAGCAGGATCGGGGCGAGCAGCCCCACCTCGTTGTAGGTGGGCAGCAGTCCGATGGCGAGGGTGGAGCCGCCCATCAGGAGCAGGGTCGCCACCAGCACCCACTTGCGGCCGAGGCGGTCGCCGTAGCGGGAGAAGAAGAGCCCGCCGAGCGGGCGGGCGGCGAAGCCCACGGCGTAGGTGCTGAAGCTGGCCAGGATGCCCACGGACGGTGAGGCGTTGGGGAAGAACAGATCGCTGAAGATCAGCGCCGAGGCGGTGCCGTAGATGACGAAGTCGTACTGCTCGAGGGCGGTGCCGATGAGTCCGGCCAGGGCGGCGCGGCGCACCGCGCGGGGGTCGGCGGGTGGTTCGGAGGGGGTGGAGGGGGAGGTGGCCGGCGACGGGGGACGCGTCGGGGCGGGGGTGGAGTTGCTGTCCATGATCCATGCCTCCTTGAACGGATCGCTGCAGCGGAGCGGGGGCGGGGACGGCGGATGGAAGGGGACGGGGTACGGAGGGACGGGGGAGGTGGGGAGAAGGGGAGTAGGGGAGAAGGGGAGTAGGGGAGAAGGGGGCGGGGTCAGCGGTGGGCGGGGGTCGGGAGGGCCCCTGCGGCGTCGGTGGCCGCGGCGGCGGGCCCGTGGCGGACGATGAGGTCGATCAGCTCGGAGACCCGGGCGGCGAAGTCCGGGTGGTCTCGCAGTCCGTCGCCGAGCAGCCCGCTGTCCAGGACGGCCTCGACGAAGGACGGCCCGGAGGCGGTGGCGCTCCGCCCGGCGATGGTGGCGAGGGGTTCCCGGGCGGGGTCCGCCATCGCGGTGGCGTGGGGGCCGGGGGAGAAGCCGGGGCGCGGTGCCACGCAGCACAGATAAGCGGCGACGGTGAGCGCCAGATGGTGGGGCATGCGTCCGGCCCGCAGGTGGAACAGGGCGGGTTCGGGGACCCGTTGGCGCAGTTTGACCGAGCCGTCGGAGCCGACCTGCCGGGTGCGGTGGCCCAGGGCGGTGTTGGCCCAGCGGTCGAAGAGCTGCCCGATGTAGTGGTCGAGGTCGATGTCGGCGGGCACGGTGAGGGTCGGCAGGTAGTCGTCGTGGAGCACCGCGCGGGCGGCTTCGGCGATGAACGGCCGGGCGGTGGCGTCCGGGATGGTCTCCCGCCCGTCCAGCGCGCCGAGGTAGGCGATGAGGGAGTGGGTGCCGTTGAGCAGGCGCAGCTTCAGCAGTTCGTAGGGTTCGACGTCGTCGGTGAAGAGCGCCCCGCCGGTTTCCCAGCGCGGGCGTCCGGCGGCGAAGCGGTCCTCCATGACCCACATGCTGAAGGGTTCGGCGGGTACCGGGACGGTGTCGTGCAGGCCTAGGTGGGTGGCGACGGCGTCGCGGTAGGTGTCGGTGGTGGCGGGGACGATCCGGTCGACCATGGAGTTGGGGAAGGTCACCGCGGATTCCAGCCAGGGCGTGAGGTCGTCGCGTTCGGCAGCCGGGAGGGCGTGGGTGAACTCGTGGACCAGCCGCCTGGTCTGGGCTCCGTTGCCGACGAGGTTGTCGCAGCTGAGCACGGTGACGGGCCGGGCGTGGGCCCGCATGCGGCGCTGGAGGCCGCGGACGAGCTGGCCGATGGTGGTGCGTGGTGGGGTATCGCCGCGCAGGTCGGTCTGGACGGCGGGGGCGTCGAGGTCGAGGCCGCCGGTGCGCGGGGAGAAGGTGTAGCCGTGTTCGGTGACGGTCAGGGTGATGACGGCCGTGGCGGGGGCCGCGAGGGCGTCGAGGAGGTCGTCGGGCTGCTCGGTGGCCACCAGGGCGCCGGTGTGCACGGCGGGGACGGTGACGCGGGTGTCGTCGGGGGAGATCTCCACGACGGCGTAGGCCATCTCCTGGTCGCGCATCGCCCGTGCCACGGTGGCGGAGTGGCTGGCCACGCCGAGGATGCCCCAGGGGCCGTCGGTGTGGCGCAGGGCGGCCGCGGTGTGGACGGCCTGGTGGGCGCGGTGGAAGTTGCCCAGGCCGAGGTGGACGATGCCGGTTTCGGCGGGCGGGCGGGGGAGGGTCAGGGCGGCCGCGGGCGCGGTGGCGCGGCGGAGGCGGGGGAGGGTGTGCGGCATCGGTGTCACCAGTCCGTCATCGAGCCGTCGAGCCGTCGCGCGACCGGCAGATAGGCGGGTTCGTAGGGGTGGCGGGCGGCGAGTTCCTCGTCGATCTCGACGCCGATGCCGGGTGCGTCGCCGGGGTGGAGGTGGCCGTCGGCGTAGGACCAGGCGTGCCGGAACACCTCGTGGACCAGGGGTTCGTAGCCCATGTACTCCTGGATGGCGAAGTTGGGGGTGGCCAGGCCGAGGTGGAGCGAGGCGCTGAGGGCGACGGGGGAGATGTCCGAGGGGCCGTGCGGTCCGAGCCGCACCTGCCAGAGGTCGGCGAGGGTGGCGATGCGCCGCAGATGGCTGATGCCGCCCGCGTGGCTCACACAGGTGCGGATGAAGTCGACCAGTTGCTCGGTGATCAGCGTCTGGCACTCCCAGACGGTGTTGAACACCTCGCCGATGGCCAGCGGGACGGTGGTGTGGTGGCGGATGTGCCGCAGCACTTCCTGGTTCTCGGCGGGGGTGACGTCCTCCAGCCAGAAGAGGTCCGCCGGTTCCAGGGCGCGGCCGAGCCGGGCGGCCTCGCCGGGGGTGAGCCGGTGGTGGGTGTCGTGGAGCAGTTTCAGCTCGGGGCCCACGTGTTCGCGTATCCGGGTGAGGACGTGGGGGATGTGGCGGAGGTAGGCGTCGGTGTCCCAGGTCTCCTCGACGGGGGCGGCGCCCCGGCCGGCCGGTTCGTATCCGGTGCCGCTTCTGCTGACCCCGTAGACCATCTCCAGGCCGGGGACGCCGCTTTGGGCGCGTACGGCGCGGAAGCCGCGGTCCCGCCGTGCCTCGATGGACTCCAGCAGCTGGGGGAGGTCCCAGCCGGTGGCGTGGGTGTAGGCGAGGATCCGGTCGCGGACCGCGCCGCCCAGCAGCTGGTAGACGGGCTGTCCGGTGGTCTTGCCCTTGATGTCCCACAGCGCGATGTCCACCGCGCCGATGGCGGTCATGGTCACCGGTCCGCGCCGCCAGTAGGCCCCGCGGTAGAGGTACTGCCAGGTGTCCTCGACGCGGGCCGGGTCGCGGCCGATGAGGAGGGGGGCGAGGTGGTCGCGCAGATAGGAGGCGACGGCGAGTTCGCGGCCGTTGAGGGTGGCGTCGCCCCAGCCGGTGACGCCGTCCGCGGTGGTGATTTTGAGCAGGACGAAGTTGCGCCCCGGGCTGGTGACGAGGACGTCGACGGCGGTGATGGTGTCGGTTGTCGTCACGGGGCCACCGCCACCACGTTGTGGAGCGGTTCGCCCGTGGCGAGGCGGCGGATGTTGGCGGTGATGTCGGCGGTGCGGTGGATGAAGGTCTGGCGGGTGAGGCCCGAGGAGTGGGGGGTCATCAGCACGTTGTCCAGCGTGTCGAAGGGGTGCTTGCCGGGGGTGGCGGTGTGGCCGTCGGCGGGGTAGCGGTACCAGACGTCGATCGCGGCGCCGCCGATGGTGCGGTCGCTCAGCGCCTGGTAGAGCGCGTCCTCGTCCACGACGGGGCCACGGCCGACGTTGACCAGGATCGCGTCCGGGCGCATCCGGGACAGTTCGGCCGCGCCGATCAGCCCGGTGGTGTCCGCGGTGAGCGGCACGGACACCACCACGGCGTCCGAGGTCTCCAGCAGGGTGTCGAGGTCCTTGACGGTCCCGGCCCACAGCAGTCCGTGGGCGGCCGCGTCCACGTCCCCGCTCCGGGTGACGGCGATGCCCCGCGCGCCGAACGCCTGGAACAGCCGCCAGCAGCGGGCCCCGATGTGCCCGAAGCCGACGAACCCGACGGTGGCGGCGGTCAGGTCCTGGGCCCAGGGGGCCCGTGGGTCATGGGCGGGGGTGTCCCAGTGTGCTTCCCGGCGCAGCGCGGTGTGCTGGCGCAGAAAGCCACGGCGCATCAGGATCGTGGCGGACACGGTGTATTCGGCGATGGCGTTCTCGTGGTGGAAGGTGTTCGCCACCTGGGTGCCGGGCGCCAGCGCGGGGATGTCGATGTTGTCCGTTCCGGCTCCGGCGGCGTGGACCAGCCGGAGCCGGGTGGCGGCCGCGGCCATGGCGGCGGTGCACCGGCCGGACACCAGGACGTCCGCGTCCGCGATGGCGGCTTCGACCGCTTCGGTGTGCCGGGGGTCGGGCCAGTGGACGACCGTGCCGTGGGGGAGGGCGGTCTCGAACTCGGTGCGCAGCGGGGCGAGATTGGGGTCGGCGACCACCACGGTCAGGGGGTCGGCGGTCATGAGGGGTCCTTGGCGGTGGTAGCGGCGGGGCCGGTGGAGTCGCGCACGATGAGCTGCGTGGGCAGCCGGTGCGTACGCGGGATCTGCCGCTCGCCCGCGAGGACCTGCTCCAGCATCTGGAGGCTGAGCGCCCCGGCGCGGGCCATCGGCACGGCCACGCTGGTCAGGGAGGGCTGGGAGACCTCGGCGAAGGGGATGTCGTCGAACCCGATGACGCTGAGGTCCCCGGGCACGCTCAGCCCCAGCGCCCGGGCGCCGGTCAGCACGCCGAGGGCCATCAGGTCGTTGTGGGCGATGACGGCGGAGGCGCCCGAGGCCATGACGCTCGCGGCGGCGGCGGTGCCGCCCGCCACCGTCTCGGCCTGCCAGCCCAGCAACTCCAGCTCCAGTCCGGCGCGTTCGGTCTCGGCGCGGATGAGGTCGACGCGGTGGGCGTTGGACCAGGAGCGCCGCATGCCCTGGACGTAGGCGATCCGCCGGTGTCCGAGGGCGGCGAGGTATTCCACGGCCTGGCGCATGCCGTGGGCGGCGTCGGCGAGCACGCAGTCGGTGCCGGACGTTTCGCGGTTGACCAGCACGGCGGGGGTGCGGCCGCAGATGTCGAGCACATCGTCCGCGTCCAGCCGGGGAGAGCACACGACCAGGCCGTCCGCCCGCTCCTTCAGGTGTGCGAGGACTTCGCGCTCACGGTCCGGGTCGAGGTCGGTGTCGGCGAGGACGACGGTCTGCCTGTGGTGGCGGCACTCGCCCTGCGCGGCCTTGACGAAGGCCCCGAAGACGGGGTTGGCGATATCGGGGACGACGAGCGCGACGGTGGCGGTCTCGGCCCGGGTCGCGGTGGCGCTCTCGGCGGTGCGCGCCACGGGCGGTTCGTATCCAAGCTCCTGCGCGACGGTCAGCACCTTGCGCAGGGTCTGGGGGCCGAGCCGGCCGGGGTCGCTGAACGCCCGGGACGCCGTGGACAGCGCGACATTGGCGCCTTTGGCGACATCGGTCAGGGTGGGGGCCATGGCAGCCCGTTACCGGTGCGACGGGGTGGGGTGGATGAACGGCATGTTGCATGGTCTTCACCGTTGCGCAACGTTGTCAACGCTTGCCAAAACATTGGCAAGACCGGTCGGCGCCGAAGCCTTCGGCGGCCTGGGGTGGGTTTTCGTGGTCCGGCGCGGTCTTCCCCGGCTCGATCCCTGACTCAACGAGTGCATGGGTGCGCGTGTATGCACATAATGGCCGTATGGAGCCCCCTCACCATGGACACCGGCACCACCACCGCCGGCACCAGCTCGCGCATCTGCTGAAACCGCACTCCCACGAGTCGGCGCAGAAGGTCGACTCCGCGCTGGAGTCCTCGGCCGAGGGCATGCGCGCCCTGTGGCTCTCCCTCGCCGTCCTGGGCGCCACCGCGGTCCTCCAGGCCGTGGTCGTCGTGCTGTCCGGCTCGGTGGCGCTGCTGGGCGACACCGTCCACAACGCCGCCGACGCGCTGACCGCGCTGCCGCTCGGCGTGGCGTTCGTCCTGGGGCGCCGCGCGGCGAACCGCCGGTTCACCTACGGCTACGGCCGGGCCGAGGACCTGGCCGGGATCGTCATCGTCCTGACCATCGCCGCCTCGGCGGCGCTGGCCGCGTACGAGGCCGTGGAGCGGCTGCTGCACCCGCGCGCCATGTCCCATCCGGGCGTCGTCGCGGCCGCGGCGGTCCTCGGCTTCATCGGCAACGAATGGGTGGCCCGCCACCGGATCCGGGTCGGGCGGCGGATCGGCTCGGCGGCCCTGGTCGCCGACGGGCTGCACGCCCGCACCGACGGCTTCACCTCCCTGGCCGTGCTGCTGGGCGCGGGCGGCGCGGCGCTCGGCCGGCAACTCGCGGACCCGATCGTCGGCCTGGCCATCACCGCCGCCATCCTGCTCGTCCTCAAGGACGCGGCGCGCGAGGTGTTCCGGCGGCTGATGGACTCCGTCGACCCGGCGGTGATCGACGCGGGCGAGGCCGCCCTGCGCGAGGTCCCCGGAGTGCTGAGTGTGACCGAGCTCCGGATGCGCTGGATCGGCCACCGGCTGCGCGCCGAGGTCACGGTCGAGGTGGACGGCGGCCTGGATCTGCGGGCGGCGCACGATGTGGCGGTCGGGGCCGAACACGCCCTGCTCCACGCGGTGCCCCGGCTGACCGCCGCCCTGGTACACACCGATCCGGCTCCCGGGCCGGGCGCGGAGGACCCGCATCGTCTGCTGGCCCACCACGCCGGGTGAGTGCCACCCCGAGACGGATGTCCGCTCCTGCGGGGCTCAGTCGTGCGGTGGGGCCCCGGTGACCATGTGGTCCGCGTGGTTGACGGCCTCGGTGACCAGCCGGCGCAGATGGCCGTCGTGGAGGGAGTACACCGAGCGACGGCCCTCCTTGCGCACCTGGACCAGCCCGGCCAGCCGGAGCTTGGCCAGATGCTGGCTGACCGCCGGGCGGGCCGCCCCGCTGGCCTCGGTGAGGGTGTTGACATCGGCCTCGCCCCGGGCGAGGGACCACACCAGATGCAGCCGGGTCGGGTCGGACAGCAGTGAGAAGACATTGGCGGCCGTGGCGAACTGCGCCGCGCCACTGGGATGCGCATGCGACCGGGTCGCAGTTGAGGAGGGTTCGCTGACCGGCATGTCCCCATCGTAGAGCGACGGGCGAAGGGCGGACCCCGCCCGGCCCGCACGGTGTCGAGCGGGAAGGCCGGCCGAAGCGCGGCCGGTGGCCGAAGCCCCGCACGCATACTGGTGCACATGCACTACGCCGTCTGCCGCCCACTTCCGCCGCCGCGCGCCCTCGGATCCGCCACCGCCCCATCCCCGGGGCGCGGCTGAGCGATGGGGGACACGGCGAACACCACTGCCGGACCGGGGGAGTTGCGGCGGCGCCTCGGGGTTTTCGACGCGGTCGTGGTCGGCCTGGGGTCGATGATCGGCGCGGGCGTCTTCGGGGCGCTGGGGCCCGCGGCGCGGGAGGCGGGGACGGGGCTGCTGCTCGGCCTGGTGGCCGCCGGAGTGGTGGCGTACTGCAACGCCACCTCCTCCGCGCGGCTGGCCGCCCGCTACCCGCGGTCCGGCGGCACCTATGTCTACGGCCGTGAGCGGCTGGGCGACTTCTGGGGGTATCTGGCCGGCTGGGGGTTCGTGGTCGGCAAGACCGCCTCCTGCGCGGCGATGGCCCTGACCGTCGGCTCCTATGTCTGGCCCGCCCAGGCGCACGCGGTGGCGGTGGCGGCCGTGGTGGCGCTGACGGCCGTCAACTACGTGGGGGTGCACAAGGCCGCCTGGCTGACCCGGGCGATCGTGGCCGTCGTGCTCGCGGTGCTGGCCGCCGTGGCCGTCGCCCTCCTCACCTCCGGCGAGGCGGACGCGGCACGGCTGGAGATCGGCGGCGACGCCTCCCTCGGCGGGGTGCTGCGCGCGGGCGGCCTGCTGTTCTTCGCCTTCGCCGGATACGCCCGGATCGCCACCCTCGGCGAGGAGGTCCGCGACCCGGCGCGCACCATCCCCCGCGCGATCCCCCTCGCGCTCGGCATCACCCTGGCCGTCTACGCGGCGGTGGCGATCGCCGCCCTGACCGTGCTGGGCAGCGGCGGGCTGGGCGCGGCGGGCGCCCCGCTGGCCGACGCCGTGCGCGCCGCCGGGCTCCCGGGGCTGGCGCCGGTGGTGCGGGCGGGCGCCGCGGTGGCCGCGCTGGGGTCGCTGCTCGCGCTGATCCTGGGCGTCTCCCGGACCACCCTGGCCATGGCCCGCGACCGGCACCTTCCGCCCGCGCTGGCCGCCGTGCACCCCCGGTTCGCGGTGCCGCACCGCGCCGAGCTGGCCGTGGGCGCGGTGGTGGCGGTCCTGGCGGCCACGGCGGATCTGCGTGGCGCGATCGGGTTCTCCTCGTTCGGGGTGCTGGCCTACTACGCCGTGGCCAACGCCTCCGCCTGGACCCTCACCCCGGCCGAGGGCCGCCCACCGCGGATCGTGCCCGGGCTCGGCCTGGCCGGCTGTCTGCTGCTGGCCTTCGCCCTGCCCGTCTCCTCGGTGGTCTCCGGCGCGGCGGTGCTGGCCCTGGGCGCCGCGGCCTACGGTGTGCGGCGCGCGACGGCCGCGTAGGCGATCCCCGCCACTGCGGTGCGCCGGGCCGGGAGGCGTCCTTACCGCCGCTGTGAGCAGGGCATATGCCGGTTTGTGAGGAAAGCCACCCCGGGCGGATTCCACGTACTGGAGAGCCGTCTGTGAGCATGGGTCGTCGCTGACGTACGGCATCCCGTGTCAGCCGGGCCCCGGACACGGGCCCTCCCCCTTCTGCCCCGTACCCGGAAACCGGCCCGACCTCGCCATGACCACCTCCCCGCCGCCCCTCATACCGAGGCCCCGCTCCCCGGAGCGGGGCACCCGCACCCCGTGGCGCAGCCTGCGCCACCGCGCCATGCGGTGGTGGTCGGCGGCGAACCTGGTGTCCAACGTCGGCACCTGGATGCAGCTGACCGTGCAGAACCTGCTGGTGCTGCACATCACCGGCTCCGCCGCCACCACCGGGCTCTCCCTCTCCGTGCAGGCCGCCCCCGGGCTGCTCATGGGGCTGCTCGGCGGGGCGGCGGTGGACGCCTGGCCGCGCAAGCTCACCGCGGCCGTCAGCCAGGCCGTGCTGGGCCTCGTCGCCTTCGTCACGGCCGCCCTGGTCGCGTTCGACCTGCTCAACGTGGTCTCGCTGATGGTGCTCGCCGCGGTGACCGGTCTCGTCGCCACCGTGGACGCGCCCGCCTGCGCCCTGCTCGGCAACGATCTGGTGCCGCCCGACGACGTCCCCTCGGCGATCGCCCTGGGCTCCGTCGTCAGCAGCGCCGGCCGGCTCATCGGCGTGGCCTGCGCGGGCGTCGCGGTGGGCACGCTCGGCACCGCGGCCGCCTACGCCGCCAACGGGCTGTCGTTCCTGTGTGTCGCGGCCGTCATCCCCTTCCTGCGCCCCCACCCGGGCGCGGCAACCGCCGCGGATCCGCCCACCGCGCGCCGGGACCGGCTCTCCGGTGCCGGTGCCCGCGACGGGCTGGCCTTCTTCGTGAAGCGCCCGCGTCTGGTCGCCCTCACCGTGATCACGGCGGTGAGCGCCGTCTTCGGCCGGAACTACGGACTGACCCTGGCGGTCCTGGTCACCGGCCCGCTGGCCGGGAGCTCAGAGGACTTCGGGACCGTGGCCACCGTCCTGGCCGTGGGCGGGATCGCGGGCGCGGTCCTCGCGGGGCGGATGCAGCGGCCGTCGGTGCGGATGGTGGGCGCGCTCGCCGCCGCCGGGGCGCTGCTCCAGGCGGTGGCCGGGCTGTCGCCTGGGCTGATCCCGCTGCTGGTGCTGGTGGCCCCGATGGCGGTGGCCGAGTCGGTCTCCGACACGGCCGGTACCACGGTGCTCCAGACCGATCCGCCGCCCGGGATGCGCGGCCGGGTGCTCGGCGTGTGGCGCACCGCGCAGACGGCCTGGGGGCTGGCCGGTCCGCCCCTGCTGGGCCTGCTCATGGAGTGGGCGGGGCCGCGGGGCGCCCTGGTGGCAGGTGGGCTGATCATCGCGGCGGTCATCGGCGCGGGCGCGCTGGTGCACGTCCGCCGCACCGCTTCCCGCCGGGTGCCGGCCACCGTCGTTCCCGTCGAGCCCGCCGCCGCGGAACGGGCTGCCGCGCCGGTGCCGCACGAGGACCTTTCCCCCATCGGTTGACCCGGTCAGGGGGAGGGACGGGGGATGTGCCCTGATTGTTTCCTTTCGTCGCGGGTACTGGGGTGAGGCCCCAACGCGAAGGAAGGGAGGGGCCATGGAGCGATCCGACTCCGTCGTCCCCGTCCGTACCTGGGCGCACGCCGTGGTCACCGGTGGAGCCGGATTCGTCGGTTCGCATCTGTGCGCGGCGCTTCTCGACCAGGGCACGGCCGTGACCTGTGTGGACGATTTCTGCACCGGAACCCCGGACAACGTGGCCCACCTGATGGACCGGCCCGGCTTCACCCTCCAGCACGCCGATGTCACCGAGCCGTTCGAGGTGAAGCGGCCCGCCGATCTCGTCCTGCACTTCGCCTCCCCCGCCTCCCCGGCCGACTATCTGCGGCTGCCGCTGCACACCCTGGAGACCGGCAGCCTCGGCACCCGCAACGCCCTGGCCCTGGCCCGCCACTACGAGGCACGCTTCGTCCTGGCCTCCACCTCCGAGGCGTACGGCGACCCGCAGCAGCATCCGCAGAACGAGCGCTACTGGGGCAATGTCAACCCCGTCGGACCGCGCAGCGTCTACGACGAGGCCAAACGCTTCGGCGAGGCCCTGACCTGCGCCGAGGCCGGAACGAACGGCACGGACACCGGCATCGTGCGGCTGTTCAACACCTACGGCCCGCGGATGCGCGGACACGACGGACGGGCCGTGCCCACCTTCATCCGGCAGGCGCTGGCCGATGAACCCCTCACGGTCACCGGCGACGGCAGCCAGACCCGCTCGCTCGCCTACATCGACGACACCGTGCGCGGCATCCTCGCCATGGCCGGATCCGACCTCCTCGGACCGGTCAACATCGGCAACGCGGACGAGATCACCATGCTGGACCTCGCCCACAAGATCATCGAACTGGCCGGTTCGCGCTCCACCGTCGAGTTCATCGGCCGCCCCACCGACGACCCCGCCGTCCGCTGCCCGGACA
Source organism: Streptomyces sp. 5-10 (assembly GCF_014712245.1). NCBI lineage: Bacteria > Bacillati > Actinomycetota > Actinomycetes > Kitasatosporales > Streptomycetaceae > Streptomyces > Streptomyces sp. 5-10. The sequence continues at coordinate 10,380 of NZ_JACVYG010000047.1, read as the reverse complement.
TCACCCTCGCCCGCGGCAAGCTCCAGTGGGCACCGGTGATCCCCGCCGACGAGGGGCTGGCCCGCACCATCGACTGGTTCCGCCGCCAGGCCGCCTGACCCCTCCCCCCCACCGCCTTCACACCCCCTTCCGCCGCGGCCCCGGGCCGCCGAAAGGTCACGCCCATGCGCATCCTCGGCATCAACGCCCTCTTCCACGACCCGGCCGCCGCCCTGGTCGTCGACGGCCGTACCGTCGCCGCCGCCGAGGAGGAGCGGTTCTCCCGGCGCAAACACGGCAAACGGCCGGTGCCGTTCTCCGCCTGGGAGCTCCCGGAGAAGGCGGCGGCCTGGTGCCTGGAGCAGGCGGGGCTGCGCCCCGAGGACCTGGACGCCGTCGCCTACTCCTTCGACCCCGCCCTCGCCCGCCCCGCCGCGTCCATGGGCCTGGACGACCCCTGGGACCACCTGCGGCTCACCTACGCCCGCGAGGCCCCCGGCTTCCTGCGCACCGCCCTGCCCGGACTGGACCCCGACGCCGTGCGGTTCGTCCCCCACCACATGGCGCACGCCGCCTCCAGCGCGCTCGCCGCGCCCGGCGCCGACACCAGCTCCGTCCTCGTCCTCGACGGGCGCGGCGAGGCCACCTCACATCTCGCGGCGCGCCGCGTCGGCGACCGGCTGGAGCCGCTCCACGGCCAGGAACTGCCCCACTCCCTGGGGCTGGTCTACGAGGAACTCACCGAGCACCTGGGCTTCCTGCGCTCCAGCGACGAGTACAAGGTGATGGCCCTCGCCTCCTACGGCACCCCGCGGATGCTGGACGAGCTGCGGCGGTACGTCCACGCCACCGGCGACGGCGGTTTCCACGCCACCGGGGTGCCCTGGGCCGAGTTGTGCCCCCCGCTGCGCCCCGGCGAGGCGTGGTCACCGTCGCACGCCGATCTCGCGGCGAGCGCCCAGGCGTGTCTGGAGGAGACGCTGCTGGACCTGGTGCGCTGGCTGCACGGGCGCACCCATGACCGGGTGCTGACCCTGGCCGGGGGAGTGGCGCTGAACTGCGTGGCCAACTCCCGTATCGCCCGCGAGGGCCCGTTCGACCGGGTCTGGGTCCAGCCCGCCGCCGGGGACGCGGGCACCGCGCTCGGCGGCGCCCTCCACCTGTGCGCGCAAGCCGGTGACCGGCCCGAGCCGATGGCCGGGGCCGACCTCGGGCGCCGCTGGTCGGACGCCGAGCTGGAGGCATGGCTGAAGACGGCCGCGGTGCCCTTTGAGCGCCCGGCCGATGTGGCCGAGACGGTGGCCGAGGCGCTCGCGGACGACGCGATCGTCGCATGGTTCCAGGGGCGCTCCGAGTACGGGCCCCGGGCGCTGGGCCACCGCTCGCTGCTCGCCCACCCCGGCCGCTCGGGAAACCTCGAGCGGCTCAACGACGTCAAGGGGCGCGAGCAGTTCCGGCCGGTCGCCCCGATGGTGCGCGCCGAGCGCGCGGCCGAGATCTTCGACGGCCCGCTGCCCAGCCCGTACATGCTCTTCGTGCACGAGGTCGCGCCGGAGTGGCGGGACCGCATCCCGGCCGTGGTGCACGTGGACGGCACGGCCCGCATCCAGACCGTCGACTCCGCCGCCGAACCGCTGGTGGCCCGTCTGCTGAGCGCGTTCGAACGGCGCACCGGGCTGCCGGTGGTCGTCAACACCAGCCTCAACACCTCGGGCCGGCCGATGGTCGACGATCCGCGCGACGCCCTGGAGTGCTTCGGCTCGGCCCCCGTCGACCTGCTGGCGATCGGGCCGTTCGTGATCCGCCGTGGCGCCTTCTTCGCGGGCGGCCGTCCGGACACGGCCGCGCCAGGGGAGACCTGACGCGGGGTCACCCAGCGCACATGAGCCGCATCGGCCCGTGCCGAGCGCACATGAGCCGTATATCGGCCCGTTCCGAGCGCACATGACCCGCACCGGCCCGTGCCCAGCGCACGGAGCCGCACCGACCCCCGCCATGGGAGGAGCCAGGTATGACGGACACCGGAGAGCGGACCGACGGACCCGAGTACGCCGTGGTCATCCCGACGCTGGGCCGCCCCAGTCTCTCCGTGACCCTGCGGGCGCTCGCCGACGCCAAGGGCCCCGCGCCCCGGCGGGTCGTCCTCGTGGACGACCGGCCGCTGGAGGACTGCACCCCGCTGCCCGCCGACATCCCCGCCGAACTCGCCCCCCTGGTGGAGATCGCGCCCGGCTGCGCCGCCGGGCCCGCCGCCGCGCGCAACATCGGCTGGCGGACCGCCCCCGAACCCTGGACGGTCTTCCTCGACGACGATGTGGTCCCCGGCCCCACCTGGGCGGACGACCTCGCCGCCGATCTGGCGGCGGCCGGGCCCGGCACCGGCGGGGTCCAGGCGCGGATCACCGTTCCGCTGCCGGAGGACCGCAGGCCCACCGACTGGGAACGCAACACCGCGGGGCTCGCCACGGCCCGCTGGATCACCGCCGACATGGCGTACCGGCGGGCCGCGCTGGCCGCGGTCGGAGGCTTCGACGAGCGGTTTCCGCGCGCCTTCCGCGAGGACGCCGACCTGGCGCTGCGGGTCATGGCCGCCGGGTGGCGGCTGGAGCGGGGATCGCGGGTCACGGTCCATCCGGTGCGCCCCGCCGACCGCTGGGTGTCGGTGCGCACCCAGGCGGGGAACGCGGACGACGTGCTGATGGCCAAGGTCCACGGCCGCGGCTGGTGGGCCCGGGCGGGCGCCCCGCGCGGCCGGCTGCCCCGCCATGTGGCCATCGCGGCGGCCGGTGCCGCCGCCCTGACCGGTGCCCTTGCGGGTCGGCGGCGGGCGGCCGCGGCGGGCGCGGCGCTGTGGCTGGCCGGAACCGCCGAATTCACCCTGGCCCGGATCCGGCCCGGGCCGCGCACCCCGGACGAGATCGCCACGATGGCCGTGACCAGCGCCGTCATCCCACCCGTGGCCACCGCGCACTGGCTGGCGGGGCTGGTGCGGCACCGCTCGGCCGCCGCGTTCGGGCGGTCGGCGGCCAGGCGCACCAGGACCCTGGGACATGTGTAGCGCTTTGTCGCGTTTGGTGATTGAACGTCCGGGCTACTCGAGGCCCGTGTTCGCTACACCTGCACCAAAGGCCCCATCCGTCACAGGAGGGGCGCCGTGGCTGCTCACTCCGGGTGACCGGCCCGGCCGCCCCCGCCTGCCCGTCCGGCGGGGAATTCCGGGCGCGGTGCTCTTCGACCGGGACGGCACGCTGATCCACGACGTCCCCTACAACGGCGACCCCGCCCGGGTGCGGCTCATGCCGCACGCCAGGGCCGCGGTCGACGCGGTACGGGAGTGGGGCGTCCCGGTCGGGGTGGTCACCAACCAGTCGGGCGTCGCCCGCGGGCTGCTCACCCCCGGCGCGGTGGAGGCCGTACGGCGGCGCGTCGAGGAACTGCTCGGACCCTTCGACATCTGGGCGGTGTGCCCCCACGGCCCCGCCGACGGCTGCGGGTGCCGCAAGCCCGCCCCCGGGCTGATCCACGCCGCGTGCGCGGCGCTGGGCACCGCACCGCACCGGGCCGTCGTCCTCGGCGACATCGGCGCGGACCTGGCGGCGGCCCGCGCGGCGGGCGCCCAAGGCGTGCTCGTCCCCAACGAGGTGACCCGCCCGGAGGAGATCGCGGACGCCACCCGGACCGCACCGGACCTGCTGACGGCGGTACGGGGGCTGCCCACCCGGGCGGGAGGCGCCCCTTGAGCGCGCACGCCACGGGTCCGCGCACCCTCGTCGTGCGGCTCGACAGCGCGGGAGACGTGCTGCTGGCCGGCCCCGCCGTACGCGCGGTCGCCGCCGGGTCGGCGTACACCGCGCTGCTGTGCGGCCCGCTCGGCGAGCCCGCCGCCCGGATGCTGCCCGGCGCCGACGAGGTGCTGGTCCATGACGCGCCCTGGGTGGGGTTCGAGGCCCCGCCGGTGCGCCGCGAACTCATCGACGCCCTGGTGGACTGCCTGGCCGCCCGCCGCTTCGACCGCGCGCTGATCCTCTCCTCGTACCACCAGAGCCCGCTGCCCGCCGCCCTGCTGCTGAAGCTGGCCGGAATCCCCTGGACCGCCGCCGACAGCGAGCACTACCCCGGCACCCTGCTGGACCTGCGCCACCGGCGCGCGCCCCACCGCCACGAGGCGCGGGCCGCGCTCGACCTGGCCGAGGCGTCCGGCTTCGCCCTCCCGCCCGGCGACGAGGGCGCGCTGGCCCTGACCGCGCTGCCCGACACCGCCCCGCTCACCGGCACCGACCCCTATGTGGTGGTCCACCCCGGCGCCGCCGTGCCCGCCCGCGCCTGGAGCCCCGCGCGGGCCGCCCGGGCGGTGGCCGCGCTGGAGGAGGCGGGCCACCGCGTGGTGGTCACCGGCGGCCCGGCCGAGAAGGAACTGACGGCCGACATCGCCGACGGCATCGCCCTCGACCTCGGCGGCCGCACCTCCTTCCCCGAACTGGCAGGTGTGCTCGCGGGCGCCGACGTGGTGGTCACCGGCAACACCGGGCCCTCCCACCTGGCCGCCGCCGTGGACACCCCGGTCGTCTGCCTCTTCGCGCCCGTCGTCCCCGCCGAACGCTGGGCCCCCTACCGGGTGCCGCACCGGCTGCTGGGCCGCCAGGACGCGGCGTGCGCGGGCAGCCGCGCCCGGGTCTGCCCGGTGCCGGGCCACCCCTGCCTGGACTCCGTCACCGACGCCGAGGTGGTCGCCGCCGTGGCCGCGCTGGCGGCGCCGGGCGGGGCCGATGTGGCCGCGTTGCCGGCGCCGGGCGGAGCCGACGAGGACCGTAAGGAGCCCGACGACCGTAAGGAGCCTGACGACGACCGTAAGGAGCCTGACGACGACCGTAAGGAGCCCGACGAGGACCGTAAGGAGCCCGAATGAACGTCCTTCTGTGGCATGTGCACGGCTCCTGGACCACGGCCTTCGTCCAGGGCCCGCACCGCTACCTGGTCCCCGTCCTCCCCGGCCGGGGCCCGGACGGACGCGGCCGGGCCCGCACCTACACCTGGCCCGACACGGTCACCGAGGTCACCCCGCAGGAGCTGCGGGACGCCCCCGTGGACCTGATCGTCCTCCAGCGGCCCCACGAGGCCGAGCTGGCGAGGCGATGGCTCGGCGGCCGCCGCCCCGGGCGCGACGTGCCCGCCGTCTACCTGGAGCACAACGCCCCCGAGGGAGACGTCCCCGGCACCCGCCACCCCTGCGCCGACCGCGACGACCTCACCCTCGTCCACGTCACCCACTTCAACCGGCTCTTCTGGGACAGCGGCCGCGCCCCCACCGCCGTCATCGAGCACGGCATCGTCGACCCCGGCCACCGCTACACCGGGGAGCTGACCCGCGCCGCCGTCGTCGTCAACGAACCCATCCGGCGCGGCCGCCACACCGGCACCGATCTGCTCCCCGCCCTCAGCGAGGCCGCCCCGCTGGACGTCTTCGGCATGGCGACCGAAGGACTCGCCGGCCACCTCGGCCTGCCCCCCGACCGCTGCCGCGCCCACGACCTCCCCCAGGCCGAGCTGCACACCGCCATGGCGCGCCGCCGGGTGTATCTGCACCCCGTGCGCTGGACCTCGCTCGGGCTCTCCCTCCTGGAAGCCATGCACCTGGGCATGCCCGTGGTCGCCCTGGCCGCCACCGAGGCCGTCGAGGCGGTGCCGGCCGGGGCCGGGGTGCTCTCCACCCGCCCCGATGTCCTCGCCCGCGCGGCCCGCCGCTATCTGCGGGACCCCGACGCCGCCGCCGAGGACGGGGCCCGGGCCCGCCGGGCGGCGCTCGACGCCTACGGACTCAAACGCTTCCTCGACGACTGGGAGCGGCTGATGGAGGAGGTGACCCGATGATTCCGCGCCACGGACCGCCCGAGCACCTGGACATCGCACTCGTCTCGGAGCACGCCAGCCCGCTCGCCGTGCTCGGCGGGGTGGACGCCGGCGGCCAGAACGTCCACGTCGCCCGGCTCGCCGCGGCCCTCGCCGACCGCGGTCACCGCGTCCGCGTCTACACCCGCCGCGACGCCCCCCACCTGCCCGTGACCGTCCGCCCCCACCCGGGCGTCGAGGTCCGGCACGTCCCCGCGGGCCCCGCCCGGCGGCTGCCCAAGGACGACCTCCTGCCCTACATGCGGCGGTTCGGCGCGTATCTGGAAAGCGAATGGCGGGGCGCGCCACCCGATCTGGTCCACTCCCACTTCTGGATGTCCGGCGTCGCCTCGCTCCAGGCCACCCGCGCCCTCGGACTGCCGCTCGCGCACACCTACCACGCGCTCGGCACCGTCAAGCGGCGCCACCAGAAGGACGCCGACCCCAGCCCCGTCGACCGCATCCCCTGGGAGACGGCCGTCGGCGAGCGCTGCGACCGGATCGTGGCCACCTGCCGCGACGAGGTCGGCGAACTGACCGCCATGGGGCTGGACCCCGAGCGGATCACCGTCGTGCCCTGCGGAGTCGACCCGCGGCTGTTCACCCCCGCCGGGCCCGCCGCTCCCCGCCCGGCCCGCCGGGCCCTGCTCGCCCAGATCGGACGGCTCGTACCGCGCAAGGGGGCCGCCGTCTCCATCGCCGCGCTCACCCTGCTGCCGGACGCCGAACTCGTCATCGCCGGAGGGCCGCCGTCCGCCCAGCTGAGTGACGACCCCGAGGCGCGGCGGCTGCGGCGGCTCGCCGACCGCCTCGGCGTCGCCGACCGGGTCCGGCTCACCGGCGGGCTGCCGCCGGAGCGGATGCCCGAACTGCTGCGCGCCGCCGACCTCGTGCTGTGCCCCGCCGACTACGAGCCCTTCGGGATCGTCCCCCTGGAGGCCATGAGCTGCGGAACACCCGTCGTGGCCTCCGCCGTCGGCGGACAGCGCGACACCGTGGCCGACCCCGGCACCGGCCGGCTGGTCCCGCCCCGCGACCCGGTCGCCCTCGCCGAGGCCGCCGCCGCGCTCCTCGCCCGCCCCGCGGCGCGCGCGGCCTGCGGCGAGGCGGGCCGCCGCCGGGTGCTGACCCGCTACAGCTGGGACCGGGTGGCCGCCGCCACCGAGGCCGCCTACCACGATGTCCTGACCCCGCACCCGGCACCCGTTACGGAGGCGGCATGAGCACCCGCGATCGTCCCCAGTCCCGACCCCTGCCCTGGGAACCGGGCACCGGCCCCCGCGCCCGTCGTCCGTCCCCGTCCGGACACGGGCCCCCGTCCGGACACGGGCCCCCGTCCGGACACGGGCTCACGTCCGGATGCGGGCCCGCGTCCGGATACGGGCCCGCGGGGACGGCCACGGCCGACCCGCTGCGCGCCGCCCACGCCCACTGCCAGTCGCTCCAGGACGCGCTGGTGGCCCTGCGCGACCACGGCCTGGAACAGGTGGCCGAGTGGGGCCGCCACCTCGCCGCCGCCCTCCCCGTCGGCGGCCGGCTGCTGGCCGCGGGCAACGGCGGCAGCGCCGCCCAGGCCCAGCACCTCACCGCCGAACTCGTCGGGCGCTACCAGCGGGAGCGGTCCGCGTACTCGGCCATCGCCCTGCACGCCGACACCTCCGCCGTCACCGCCATCGGCAACGACTACGGCTTCGAGGAGCTATACGCCCGCCAGGTGACCGCGCACGGCAGGCCCGGCGATGTGCTCATGCTGATGTCCACCTCCGGACGCAGCCCCAACCTGCTGGCCGCCGCCGACACCGGCCGGGCCGCCGGACTGTCCGTCTGGGCCATGACCGGCCCCCGCCCCAACCCGCTGGCCTTCCGCGCCGACGAGGCCCTGTGCATCGGCTCCGGCTCCACCGCGACCGTCCAGGAGGCGCATCTGGTCGCCCTGCATCTGCTGTGCGAGAGCTTCGACCACGAGATCGGGGTGGTGGACGGGGCCGTGTCGGTGGACGGGGTGGTGACGCCGTATCGATCCCTATGAGGGCAGTTGAGGGCAGTTGAGGGCATGAGGGCCAGGGCCAGGGCCATGGGGGGTAGGCGAGCCAAGAGAGCCAGGCGAGCCATGAGAGCTGAGAGAGCCAAGAGAACCAAGAGGGCCGCTGAGGGTCACTTCCAGCGACATCCGCCCCCTGATCGGAGGTGAGAGCATGACCGCCGCCGCCCCGCGACCGCTCGTCGTCGTCGGCGACGTCCTGCTGGACCAGGACATCGACGGCGAGGCGACCCGCCTGGCGCCGGACGCACCGGCACCCGTCGTCGATGTGGATGCGGACCGGAGCCGCCCCGGGGGAGCGGGACTCGCCGCCCTGCTCGCCGCGCGCCAGGGCCGCGAGGTCGTCCTGGTCACGGCGCTGGGCGACGACACCGCGAGCCAGACCGTACGGAACGCGCTGACCCCGGACGTGCGGCTGGTGGAGCTGCCGCTGGACGGCACCCTGCCGGTCAAGACCCGCATCCGCGCCGGGGGCCGCCCGCTGGTCCGGGTCGACCGCGGCGGCGGCGTCCCCGGGAACCCCGGCCCGGACGCCCTCGCCGCGCTCCGGGACGCCCGCGCCGTGCTGGTGGCCGACTACGGCCGGGGCACGGCCGCCGCGCTGCGGCAGCAACTGGGCGCCGCCGCCCGCCGGGTGCCCCTGGTCTGGGATCCGCATCCGCGCGGTGAGCAGCCCGTGCCCGGCGCACGGCTCGCCACGCCCAGCGCCGCCGAGGCCCGCTCCCTGCTCGGCTCGGCCCGCCACGCCCTGTCCGGCGACGCGGACTCGCTGCACGCGCACGGCGGCCGGGGCGCCCGGCTCGCCGAGCGCTGGCGGGCCGCGGCGGTCGCCGTGACCCTCGGCGAACGCGGTGCCGTCCTGGCCCTCCCGCACAGCGAGAACCCCATGTACGTGCCCGCGCCCCACCGGGCCCAGGGCGACCCCTGCGGGGCCGGCGACTGCTTCGCCGCCACCGCGGCCGGGGCGCTGGCCGACGGGGCGCTCCCGGAGGAGGCGGTGCAGCTCGCCGTCGCCGAGGCGGCGGGGTTCGTCACGGCGGGCGGCGCCGGGAACCCCGCCCTGTGGGAACTCCCGGGCGGGCCCGGGCCCCATCCAACCGAGCCCCGCCGCCCCGCCGATGCCCACGCCCTGGCCGAGGCGGTCCGCGCCCGCGGCGGCACGGTCGTCGCCACCGGCGGCTGCTTCGACCTGCTGCACGCCGGCCACGTCGGGCTGCTGCAGAACGCCCGCCGCATCGGCGACTGCCTCATCGTCTGCGTCAACTCCGACGCCTCCGTGGGCCGCCTCAAGGGGCCGGGCAGGCCCATCAACCCGGTGGCCGACCGGATCCGCGTCCTGTCCGGACTCGGCTGTGTGGACGCCGTCGCCGTCTTCGACGAGGACACCCCCGAACCGCTGCTGCGGCAGCTGCGCCCCGATGTGTGGGTCAAGGGCGGCGACTACAGCGCGGACGCCCTGCCCGAGACCGCCGTACTGCGCGACTGGGGCGGCCGTGCCCTCGTCCTGCCCTACCTGGACGGCCGCTCCACGACCGAACTGGCCCGCCGAGCCGCCCTGGGCCCCCACACCTCCCCCCTCCACCCCCACCGATGACCGACCGCCCCGCCACCGGCGGCCCCGACCGCCCGGTCGCTGGTAGCCCCCGCAGCTGTGCCGCCGGTGGCTCCGGTGGCCCCGCCGTCGGCGGCCACGGCCGCCCGGCCGCCGGCGGCCCCGACCGCTCCGCCAATGGCAGCTCCGGTCGCCATGCCGCCGGTAGTCCCGGCGGTTCCGGTAGCTCTGCCGTCGGCGGCCCTGGCCGCCCGGCCACCGGCAGCGCCAGCCGCCCCGCTGCTGGTAGTTCCGGCCGCCATGCCGCCAGTAGCTCCGGTAGTCCCGCTGCTGGCAGTCCCGACAGCCCAGCCCCCGACAGTTCCGGCCGCTCCACCGGCCACCGCCCGCGGCTGCTGGTTCTGCGTGCCCTCGGGCTTGGCGATCTGCTCACCGCCGTGCCCGCCCTGCGCGCGCTGCGGCGGGCCCATCCCGACCACGAACTGCTGCTCGCCGCGCCCGCACGGCAGGCCCATGCCGCGGCCGCCACGGGTGCCGTCGACCGGGTGATCCCCGCCTCGGCCCCCGGCCGGGGCGTCCCCGGGCGGATCGACTGGAGCGGGCCCCCGCCCGATGTCGCGGTGGACCTTCACGGCAACGGCCCGCCCAGCCATCGCCCGCTGTCCCGGCTGCGCCCGGCCCGGCTGCTGGCCTACGCCCACCCCCCGGCGCGCACCGCCGGGCCACCGTGGCGCGAGGACGAGCACGAGCGGGACCGCTGGTGCCGTCTGCTCTCCTGGTACGGCATCCCTGCCGACCCCCAGGACGTGCGCATCCCCGCACCCGAGCGCCCCTCGCCCGCGCCGGGCGCCGTGGTGATCCACCCCGGCGCGGACGCGGCGGCGCGCCGGTGGCCGGCCGCGCGGTTCGCGGCCGTGGGCGC
>NZ_JACVYG010000046.1:0-83526 GCF_014712245.1 Streptomyces sp. 5-10 | reverse complement strand
GGTGGGCGGCGGCACGGAGAGCGACGCGGTGCCCACGGCGCGCCCCGTGAGCCCGGCCGGGGTGCCCGTCGGCCCGGCGGGGGTGCCCGTCGGCCCGGCCGGGGCGGAGTCCGGCAGCGGGTCGGTCAGCGGGTCCCGCGGGCCCTCCGCGGCCGCCGCCGGGAACGCGTCCGGGTCCCCCTGGGCGGCGTGGGCGCCATGCGCACCAGGGGCGGCGTGTTGCTCATGAGACCCGTACGGCGCGTACGGGGCGGGCTCCCGGGTGCCCTGGGCGGCGCCCTCGCGCTCGGGGCGCGGTCCGGTCACTCGCCGGCCTTACCGCCGACCGCCCCGACCACCGGGGCGAGCCCCGCGGACCGCCCCACGGCATCCGTGTCCCCGCACTCCACCAGCCAGTTGGCGAGCATCCGGTGGCCCCATTCGGTGAGGACCGACTCGGGGTGGAACTGGACGCCCTCGACCCGCAGTTCACGGTGGCGCAGACCCATGGCGATGCCGGTCTCCGTCCAGGCCGTGATCTCCAGCTCGGGGGGCACCGTCCCCCGTTCCACGGCCAGCGAGTGATAGCGGGTGGCGGTGAAGGGGGTGGGCAGCCCGCTGAAGACGCCGGCTCCCTCATGGGTCACCAGCGAGGTCTTGCCGTGCAGCAGCTCCGGGGCCCGTCCGACGACCCCGCCGTACGCGACGGCCATGGACTGCATCCCCAGGCAGACGCCGAACACCGGTACGCCGGTGTCCGCGCAGTGCCGGACCATGTCGACGCAGACCCCGGCCTCCTCCGGGGTGCCGGGCCCGGGGGACAGCAGAACCCCGTCGAAGCCGTCCTGGGCGTGGCCGAGGGAGACCTCGTCGTTGCGCACCACCTCGCACTCGGCGCCGAGCTGGTAGAGGTACTGGACGAGGTTGAAGACGAAGCTGTCGTAGTTGTCGACGACCAGGATGCGCGCGCTCATCGCGGACCCGCCATTCCCTGGTCGACCGTCACGTCGTTGAACGGCAGCAGGGGCTCCGCCCAGGGGAAGACGTACTGGAAGAGCACGAAGACGATCGCCAGCACCAGCACGAGCGAAATCAGTGCCCGCACCCATGCGTTACCCGGCAGATGCCGCCAGATCCAGCCGTACATGCCATCCCTACTCACCGATGACGAAGTCGATTGCAGCACCGGAGTGCAGCACCAGAGTAAGGGGCGAGGGGTGGGGCCGGAGGGTCAGCTGTACAAAGCCTTGGGCTTGCCTTGGGCTACGGATTGGGTCGCGTCGAGGTGTGCCCAGCTGATCAGCCGGTGGCTGTGGCCCCACTCCGGCTCGCAGGTCGTCAGCGTGAGATAGCGGCCGGGTCGCCGAAAGCCGGACGCGCGCGGCACTGGATCGATCACCCCGGTGTCGGTCGGCAGGGTGCGGTAGGGACGGCGGTCGACGCGGTAGGTGAACCAGGTGGTGCCGTCGGTCAGCACCACCGCGTCACCGGGGCGCAGCTCGGGGAAGTCCTTGAAGGGGTCGCCGTAGGTGCGGCGGTGCCCGGCGACGGCGAAGTTGCCGAGGGCACCGAGGCGGGCGGTGCGGGAGTAGTGGCCGAGCCCCTTCTTCAGGGTGCCGGTGGCGGTGCCCTCGAGGACGGGCTTGGCCCAGTCGGCGCCGAAGCGCGGGATGTACATGATCGCGAAGGAGGCGCCGGGCTCGTAGCGGCGGGGCCGCGAGGAGGGCTCGGCACCCGCGCTGACCGTGCCGGTGGCCCAGCGGTCCTGGAGGTGGTCGATCTCGCCGTCCATGGCGCGGTCGGCCCGTACGGAGGTCCAGTACAGGACGTAGACCACCAAAAGGATGATCAAGACTCCGACGGTGACGCAGATCTCACTGAGCGTTCTGACGATCAGCCGTGTTCTCAATCGGCCCCCACTGTCCGCCCCGCCGACCCGGTGCCGCGCGCCGGTCAGCCGGTGCTATCCGATGGGCTGTGCCTGGTGCAGATCCACTGTGCCGGAGTAACCGGGAAGAGTCACCGTGTCGTGCTGGTCGACTTTCCAGCCGAGGCCGTACGCGTCGACATAGCTGCGGTAGTTCTGGATCGCGGGCGAGGCGGCGAGGGCGGCGCCCAGCTTCTCCCGGTCACCCACGGCGGTGACCTTGTAGGGCGGCGAGTAGACCTGGCCCTGGAGGATCAGGGTGTTGCCGACGCAGCGCACCGCGCTGGTGGAGATCAGCCGCTGGTCCATGACCTTGATCCCCTCGGCGCCGCCCTGCCACAGCGCGTTGACCACGGCCTGGAGATCCTGCTGGTGGATGACGAGATCGTTGGGCTGGGGATCCGGGACGCCGGGGATCTGCGGGGTGGCGTTCGGCGGGGCGTCGGTGAGGGTGACGGTGAGCCCGGGGCCGGTGAGCTTCTTGGTGCCGGCGGTCTCCTCCAGCTCGGCCAGCTTGCGGCGCTCGGCCTGGGTGCTGCCGTTGTCCCGCCGGGCGAGGGCGTCGACCTCGGAGCGTATTTTGGCGGTGCTGTCGTCCAGGGTGCCGTTCTTACGGCTGCGTTCCTGAATGAGGTCGGAGAGCCGCAGCATCGATTCGTCGCTGCGGAGGTTGGTGCCCTGGGCCGTGTTGAAACTGGTCCAGAAGATCACTCCGGCCAGCGCGAAGACCGCTCCGGTCAGCAGCCGCACGGGGCGGAACCGGGGGCGGCGGGACGCCGGGGTGGGGGAGTCAGCGGAATTGCTCAACGTACCCTTACTCCTTACGACGCCGCGGAAGGACTACGCTAACGGACGTGTGGGGGAGGGACGTGGTCCCCGTCGCTGTCCCGCCCCGGCGCCGTCCGTACACATCCCCGCGCGGTCACGCAGCGCATCGACAGGAGAGTTCCTCGTGCCGAAGTCACGGATCCGCAAGAAGGACGACTTCACGCCGCCGCCGGCGAAGCAGGCAGCCAGCATCAGTCTGAACAGCGGCCGCCGGTGGGTGGCACCGCTGATGCTGGCCATGTTCCTGATCGGCCTCGCGTGGATCGTCATCTTCTACGTGACCACGGGGGACATGCCGGTCGAGTCGCTGGGGAACTGGAACATCGTGGTGGGCTTCGGCTTCATCGCCGCGGGGTTCGTCGTCTCCACCCAGTGGAAGTGACCAGGCGGTCCTCACGCTCGTCCCCAGGTTGTCCACAGAGTTATCCACAGCCGGGGAAAACTCAGAAGATCTGTGGATAACCTCTGCCGTGTTGACGCCGGTGTGACCGGTGACGGGCATCCGTTCGATCGTTCACACCCCCGTCTTCCTGCGAAAACGCAGGTCAGTCGGGGGGCGTACGCAAGTTCTCCACAGGTTGCGTAAGATCCGCCACGCGCTGTGGACAACTGACCGGATCCGGGCCGTCCCAGGTGGCCGATGGCCTGCCGCTCATCGGCCGACCACTCCGCTCGGCCGATGAGCTTCAGCCGGTGAGCTGCACCGTCCGGATCCACACCATCGCGACGATCGCGAGCAGCACCAGGGCGCAGGTCCCCCGCTGCACCAGCGCCCGCTTCTCCCGGGGCGCGTGCACCATCCCGTACGCCACCACCGTGCCCGCGACCAGGCCGCCGACATGGGCCTGCCAGGCGATGCCGGACCAGGTGAAGGTGAAGAGCAGATTCAGCGCCAGCAGCGCGATGACCGGCCGCATGTCGTAGTTCAGCCGGCGCATCAGCACGGCGGTGGCGCCGAGCAGGCCGAAGATCGCGCCGGAGGCGCCCAGCGACGGCTGGTTCTGCGCCGCCAGGAGATACGACAACGCGCTGCCGCCCAGCCCCGACAGCATGTAGAGCACGATGAAGCGGACACGGCCGAGCGCGGCCTCCAGCGGGCCGCCGATCCACCACAGCGAGAGCATGTTGAAGGCGATGTGCATCAGCTGCTGGTGGAGGAAGACCGAGGTCACCAGCCGCCACCACTGGCCCTCGGCGACGCCGACGATCTGCACCGTACCGGGGTCGTAGGCCCGGCCGACCAGGTCGAGGTCGTTCACCAGCCGGTCGCCCGCGGACAGCGCGGCGAGCCATACCGCGATGTTGATGGCCACCAGGATCTTGGTGATCAGCCGCGGGTCCGAGGCCATCGTGCCGCCCGCCAGGGTGCGCGGCTGGGCGGCGCGCGGCGGGGGTCCGGCGGCCGAGGCCCCGGATCCGGCGGGCGCCCGTCCGCTCACACACTCGGGGCACTGGAACCCCACAGACGCGCTGATCATGCACTCGGGGCAGATCGGGCGCTCACAGCGGGTGCAGCTGATGCCGGTCTCCCGCTGGGGGTGCCGGTAGCAACAGACCGCCTGGTCCTCCATGGTGTCCCCTCGCCCCTTGTCCACTTCTGATCGGGCGTTCCCCCGCCCCGCTTGTTCACACGGACACTTGTTCACACGGACAAGCGGGGCATGAAAGTTCCCCGTACGGCTTCAGCCCTCGCGTGTCTCCACGACGACCGACTCGATGACGACGTCCTGGAGCGGACGGTCGGTGCGCGGGTTGGTCGCGGTGCCCGCGATCGCGTCGACGACCTTCTTGCTGCCCTCGTCGACGACCTCGCCGAAGATGGTGTGCTTACCGGTCAGCCACGCGGTCGGGGCGACCGTGATGAAGAACTGCGAGCCGTTGGTGCCCGGGCCGGCGTTGGCCATCGCCAGCAGGTACGGCTTGTTGAAGGCCAGGTCCGGGTGGAACTCGTCGCCGAACTCATAGCCGGGACCACCGGTCCCGTTGCCCAGCGGGTCACCGCCCTGGATCATGAAGCCACTGATCACGCGGTGGAAGACGGTGCCGTCGTAGAGCTTCTCCTTGGCCTTCTTGCCGGTGGCCGGGTGGGTCCACTCGCGACTGCCTTCGGCCAGTTCGACAAAGTTCTTGACCGTCTTGGGCGCGTGGTTCGGCAGCAGCCGGACCACGATGTCGCCGTTGTTCGTCTTCAGGGTGGCGTATAGCTGCTCGGCCACGATCAACCTTCCATCGTTTTCACTTACGTCTCCTGATCCTCGCACGGACGCAAGGCGGACGAGTAGCCGCTGAGGCGGCCCCGGGCGCGCCGATCCGCGTGGTTTCCCCGAGAATCATCCCTATAACCCGGATGCCCGATCACACATGCCGACCGCGCCGCCAACGGGCATGATCTCCACAAACAGGCATGATCTTTCTTGGGATGGAAACACGAAACTGGGCAAATAGAGCGCGCAACGAGAACGCACGACTCTGAACCCCGGAGCTCGACCACGCCACCGAGGAGGAGGATCCCGTGACCCGCATTGACAGCGTGCGAGCCGCGACCGGCACAGCCAAGGGCAGCGTCCTGCACGCCGCGGAGGCGGTGGCGCCCTATGCCGGCACGGCCAAGGACACCGCGACGCGCTACGCGCACGAGGCCCGCGTCCGGCTGGCGCCGAAGGTCTCGACCGCGGCACACCAGGCCCGGTCCACGGCCGGTGCTCAGTACCACGCCCATGTCGCACCACGGCTCAACCAGGCCCGTGGCACCCTGCCGCCGAAGGTGGACAAGGCCGCCACACGGGCCGCCAAGCGGACCCGCAAGGCGGCACGCCACGCCGCCGACTACACCGCACCGCGGGTGGAGCAGGCGATGGCCGGGGTGCGCGCCGCCGCAGGGCCGGCGCGCGAGGAGGCGACCATCCGCACGGCGGCGGCCATCGCGGCGCTGCGCACCCATGTGACGGCCGCGGAGATCGAGAAGCTCGCCCGGAAGCACCGCCGCCGGGCCCGGACCGCCCGCTTCGCCAAGCGGGCGACCTTCATCGGGCTGGTCGGCGCGGGCGTCTTCGCCGCGTGGAAGTGGTGGGACAAGCAGGCCAACCCCGACTGGCTGGTCGAGCCCCCGGCGGCGACCGAGGTGGGTGACCGCGAGCGGCTCTCGGCGGTGGACGGCAGCGACCAGAACGCCCTCGACCCCGAGGTGCAGGCCAAGCAGGCCGAGGCCGAGGCCCGCAGGGACGACGAGCGCTGACGGCGCCGCTCACGGCGCCCGGCGCGAGCCCTCCGTGAGGGGCGGGAGATCTCCTGATCTCCCGCCCCTCGTCCCGTCTCCGGCCCTGTCCCCGGTTCCGGCTACGGCTACGGCTACGGCTCAGTCAGCCGGGTCCTCCCCCTGGGAGCGGCGCTGCCGCCGCTCCAGGAAGATCTCGGTGAAGACCGAGACCTTGGCCCGCAGCGCCCAGGGGTCGAACGGCTTGGCCATGTAGTCCACCGCACCGGCCGCATAGCCCCGCGAGGAGTGCTCGGGATCGGAGCCCATCGCGGTGAGGAAGATGATCGGGATGTCGCGGTTACGGGGGCGCCGCTTGATGTGGGCCGCCGTCTCGTAGCCGTCCATCTCGGGCATCTGCACATCCAGCAGGATCACCGCGAAGTCGTCATGGTCGAGCAGCGCCTTGAGGGCCTCCTGTCCGGAGGTCGCGGTCACCAGCTCCTGGTCGAGCGTGGCCAGCACGGCCTCCATGGCCAGCAGATTGTTCTGCTGGTCGTCCACCACGAGGATCTTCGGCCGCGGCCCCATGGCCCGCTGGGGCGCCGCGGGCCCCTCCCGTCCCATGGGCTCCTCCTCCTGCAGTGGCACCGCGGCCGGTCGCTGGGACTCCACCATGGCCAGCTGCCGCTCCAGGACCAGACAGCGCTCCTCCGCCAGCCGCCCCCGCAGCCGCACCTCGTCCAGCTCCTCGGTGAGCCGCCGCACCTCCTGCTGGAGCAGGTCCCGCTCCTTGATCAGCTCATCCCGGTCCGGGATGTCCCGCTCCAGCGCGTCCGCCCGGGCGCGCTCCGTCGCCCATGCCGCCTCGGCCTGGTTCAGCCGCACCTCGAGATCGGCGATGCGGTGCTTGAGGTCCAGCAGCGCCCCGCCCAGCACGTCCTGGTGCGCCATGGAGACCCGCGCATCCCGGTCGGCGTCGGCCAGCTGGATCTGCAGGATCTCCATGGCGTGCCCGGGGGAGCGGCTGGTGCGGACCGCGGCCCGGTGCAGCTCCCGCACCAGCTCGATGGCGGCCGGGGTGGGAGCGACGCCCCGCCGCTCGGCGAGATCGGTGAACAGATCGAAGACGAACTCCCACGGCGGGATGCGGGTGCCGTTCAGGAACCGCGAGATGGTGCTCGGATCCCGGTGCCTGCGCACCGCGTATCTGCGCACCGAGACCCCCAGCCCCAGGAACAGCTTCCTCAGCTCCACAGCGAACGCCCGGCACTCCTCGGGCAGGTTCTCGCCCAGCGGATGCAGCTCACCCATCGTGTCCCCCTGTACGGCGCACCGCGCCGATCAGACGACTCCCGGGCGATCTGCCCGAGTTGTGGAAAACACCCTGGAGCATCCCGCGGGTGTTGCGCCGGGCAATGACAAGAGTGGCAACACCGATATCAGGGGCGAAAACGCATCAGCCAGGACACCGGTCCGGCGTCCTGGCTGGTGATGGAGGTGGAGCCTAGGAGAGTCGAACTCCTGACATCCGCCATGCAAAGACGGCGCTCTACCAACTGAGCTAAGGCCCCTTCGCCGATCAGGATACCTGGTACCGACCACCATTCCCGACCGGGTATCGCTCGCGCGTAGCGCTCTCCGTAGGATGCCACGCAAGATTCGCGGCAGCGAAGCGAAGGGGAGAGCGAGATGGACGCAACACAGCAGGATGCCACGGCGCGCGCACGGGAGCTTCAGCGCAGCTGGTACGGGGAGCCGCTGGGGGCGCTCTTTCGCCGTCTCATCGACGATCTCGGTCTGAACCAAGCCCGTCTCGCCGCCGTCCTCGGTCTGTCCGCGCCCATGCTCTCGCAGCTCATGAGCGGCCAGCGTGCCAAGATCGGCAACCCCGCCGTGGTCCAGCGGGTGCAGGCGCTGCAGGAGCTGTCCAGCCAGGCGGCGGACGGCAGGGTCAGCGCCGCCGAGGCCGCCGAGCGCATGGAGGAGATCAAGAAGTCCGCGGGCGGCTCGGTCCTCAACTCCACCCAGACCACGGCGAGCACGGGCGCCCCGACCGTACGGCGAGTGGTACGCGAGATCCAGTCGCTGCTGCGGTCCGTGGCGGCCGCGGGGGACATCATCGATGCCGCCGACTCCCTCGCCTCCACCCACCCCGAGCTGGCAGAGTTTCTCCGTGTGTACGGCGCCGGGCGGACCGCCGAGGCGGTCGCCCACTACGAGGCGCACCAGAGCTGACGGGCTGAACTGCTGACGAGTCGATGACGGGGCGGGCACGGCGCGATGGGTGAGATCTTCGCGGGCCGGTACGAGCTGGTGGACCCGATCGGGCGCGGGGGCGTGGGCGCCGTATGGCGCGTCTGGGACCACCGCCGCCGGCGGTACGTGGCAGCGAAGGTGCTCCAGCAACGCGACGCCCATACGCTGCTGCGCTTCGTCCGGGAACAGGCCCTGCGGATCGACCACCCCCATGTGCTGGCACCGGCCAGCTGGGCGGCCGACGACGACAAGGTGCTGTTCACCATGGACCTGGTGGGCGGCGGCTCGTTCGCCCATCTGATCGGGGACTACGGCCCGCTGCCGCCCCGCTATGTGTGCACCCTGCTCGACCAGCTGCTCTCCGGACTGGCCGCGGTGCACGCCGAGGGTGTGGTGCACCGGGACATCAAACCCGCGAACATCCTGCTGGAATCCACCGGGACCGGGCGGCCGCACGTCCGGCTGTCCGACTTCGGCATCGCGCTGACCAAGGGCGAGCCCCGCCTCACCGAGGCCAACTACGTGATGGGCACCCCCGGTTACTTCGCGCCCGAGCAGATGATGGGCGACGACCCCGACTTCCCGGCGGACCTCTTCGCCGTCGGGCTGGTGGCGCTCTATCTGATCACCGGGCACAAGCCGGACGCGGAAGCGCTCGTCAAGCTCTTCGAGCAAGGGGTGCCGAACGCGCCCACCGGGGTGCCCGAACCGCTGTGGCAGGTGCTCGCGGGGCTGCTGCAGCCGGACCCCGAGAACCGCTTCCGCACCGCCAATGGCGCGCGGAAGGCACTGGCGACCGCGGTCGACCTGCTGCCCGAGGCCGACCTGGACGACGATGCCATCGAGGTGTTCGACCAACTCGGGCCGCTGCCCACCGGATTCGGCCCCGACGGCCCCACCCGGCCGCGCCGCCGCCATGCGAAGGCCGACCCGGCCCAGGACAACGGTGCGGCGCCGTCCCGGCCCCAGCCCGCCGCCGACTCGGGCTCCGCCGACGAGGCAGCCCCCGGCCCCGACGCGGCCGCTCCTCCGCAGCCGGCCGCCCCGCGGCCGTCCATGTCCGACACCGGCAGCTTCACCCTCCCCCCGCCGCTCCCCCGGAACGACCAGCCGCGCGCCCCGCACACCGAGGCCCCCGAGGCCCCTGGAACTCCCGGGGCCCCCGGGACTCCTGGGGCCCCCGGGACTCCTGGGGCCCCCGGGACTCCTGGGGCTCCGTCCTCCGGCGCCTCGCCCTCCGAAGTCCGGCACCCCGAACCCCCGCACGCCCAGACGCCCCCGAACCAGACCCCACCGCACCGGACCCCACCGCCGCAGCCCGCGGGCCCACCGACGCCGACGCCCCCGCCGCCGGCCGGCCGACCCGCGACTCCGCCCCCACCGGTCCAGCGGCCGTCGATACCCCATCCGCTGACCCCGCCGACCCCCTCGACGGCGGCCCCGATCCCACCGGCCCCACAGCCGCCCGTACACCACCCGCACCACGCACAACAGCAGCCCCCACACCCCGTACAGCCGGTGCAGCACCCGCACCCGCATACGCCCACCCCCGCTCCCACTCCGAACGCGGCTCCCACGCCGACACCGACGCCAACGCCGACACCCACGCCGACTCCGACCCCGACACCAACGCCGCTCCCGCGTGACTTTCCTCCTACTCGTCCATACACCGCGGAGCGGCCGCAGGTTCCCCCGGCGACGCGGCGGCGCCCCGGACCGTCCCGGAAAGCGGCGCTCTCGATCCTGATCGTGGCGGCGCTGTGCTTCGCCATCGGCGCATGGGCCCTGGTGGCAGCGGGCTGACCCCGCCCCAGGCCACGACCACGACCACGACCACGACCACGAAGCAAATCCCAGACCCCAGCCCCCCCAGCAAGCCGCAGACCCCAGCCCCCAGCAGGCCCCAGGCCCAGCCCAACTACCAAGCAGGCGGCGGCCCGTACCGCCGCCCCGCCGAGGCCCGCCGCCGGGCGGTGAGCGTCCACACCCCGAGCCCCAGCACCAGCACCGTCCCGGTGCCGATACCCGCGTACCCCACCACCCGCAGCGCGTCCTTCGAGTCGGCGGCGCCGGAGCCGGAAGCCCCCATCCGGTCGCCTTCCGCCGCGTCCGGATGGCGCTTGGCCGCCTGCCGGTCGGCCGCCGTGAGGCCGAACCCCGCCTTGACCGGGTCCTCGTCGTAAGTGGGCCCGCCGCGCGCGTCGCCCGCGACCCGGACCCGCAGCACGACCGGCACCGGGCTGTTCAGATGCGGTGCCACCTGCGGCGGGTTGAGGGTGACCGCCAGGAAGTACCCACCGCTGAAGCTCATCGCGCGAACCGTGGAGCCGGTGTTCGCATACCGGTTTCCGTAGGCCACCGGCGAGGTGGCCACCTGGGTGCGGGGCGACTCGCCGTCCTGCGCGGCGGGGGTGCCGCGCTTCGCGAGCCCGCGCGCCGGGTTGTACGCGTGCAGCGCCAGGGCACGGTCGAGCAGACGGGCGCTCTGGTCCTTGCCGTCGGCGGACAGTTCGGCGGTGGCCGCCAGGCGCTGTCCCCAGTCCACGGGCACCCGGTAGTAGTGCGTCTCCCCCGGCGTGATCTCGTCCTTCCACACCCCGGTCCCCAGGGTCGGCGCGTCGGTGAAGCCGCGCCCGCCGCGCCTCGGCAGCGGAGTGCCGTCCGGCGCCTCGGGCGCCGGCGAGCTCGAACTCCCCTCCGGTGCCGCCCCCGTGGCCCCGCCCTTCACCGGTGGCTCCACCATCAGCCGGAGCTCCACGGGCCAGCGCTCCGGGTCCGGTGACCCGGACTGGCGCTCCACGGTCACCACATAGCGCCCCGCCTGGTGGCAGGAGGCCGGGCCGGAGTCGATCTGGCGGGAGGCGTAGTCGGCCAGGGGATAGGCCACACCGCTCGTCTCGATCTTCGGGGAGGCGGTGCCGCAGATGCCCCCGTCGGGGCTCTCCAGGGTCACCTTCACGCCATCGCGGTACGAGGTCACCTCCGCGCCCGGCCGGGGTGCCGCGACCGCCGAGACATAGGCGGCTGACTTCGTGTCGAGCGTCACGCCGTAGTACCGCTTCTCGCCCGGCCCGACGCTGTCGACATAGGTGCGGCCGGCCGCCAGGGAAGGGGCGCCCGCATCACCCTCCGAGCCGGATATCCGGGTGCCGCGGGCCTCGTACGCCCGGGCCCCGGCGGCGCCGTCGGCGAGGGACGTCCCCGGTGCCGCGGCCACCGCGCACAGCGCCGCCGCCGCCGCGGCGAGACCGGCCCTGACCTTGCGGCGGTCCTTCATCGCGCGTCGCTCCTCGTCGTACCGGCCGGTCGGCCCGCTCAGCCCCGGCCTGATCGGCTCGTTCAACCCGGCCCGGCCGGCCCGCTCAACTTTGCCTGTGCAAGCCATTCGTTTGCGAGAGTGAAACAGAGAGTGAAACACGAAGGCCCCCGTCATCCCATCCCCACGACGCCCCCGCCCCTTCCCCGCCACGGCGCCAGTAAAGCGGACGGGGCCCCGACCGCTCCAGCGGTCGGGGCCCCGTACCGGGACTGTTGGAGGAGCTCACACACCCGAACCTGCGGGCACGGAGTCGGTCGCCTCCGTCCACAGATCCTGCTCGGCGCGATCCGCCTGGATCTGGCGGTACACGAGGAGCCCGCCGATGGCGGCCAGTGCGACCAGGAGCAGCTTCTTCACCGCGCTACCTCGTCTCTTTCTTGACGTAGGGGACCTCTGGCGCCCGATGATACACACCGACCGATACCGATCGGTGACCTATGACCGGCATTGGCCGGTGAGAAACCGGGAAGGAAGCGGGGATCAACTCCCTGCCCCCATACGACATCAGCCTGGACGGAGAAGATCTCCATCCAGGCTGATCGCGACGGTGGGGCTAACAGGACTTGAACCTGTGGCCTCTTCCTTATCAGGGAAGCGCTCTAACCGTCTGAGCTATAGCCCCGCGCTGCACCGAAAGATTAGCGCACCACCTGCCCTGTCCCAAAATCGGTAACGGCGGGCCGCTACTCGTCCTCGGCCAGGGTCAGCTCGACGCCGCCCACGAAGCCCGCCGACAGGTTGTAGATGAAGGCCCCGAGCGTGGCCAGCGCGGTCGCCAGCACCACATTGATCACGGCGATGATCCCGGTGAACCCCAGGACACGCGGAAGCGACAGGAAGGACTCCAGGTCGAACCCGCTGCCCTTCTGCGACTCCGTGGCGTCGCTGATGGTGCCGCCCACCGCGCTGAAGACGCCCATGGCGTCCATGACCATCCACAGCACCGCCACCGCGATCACCGTGCAGATCCCCAGCGCGATCGCCAGCAGGAAGCTGACCTTCATGACCGACCACGGATCGACCCTGGCGACCCGCAGCCGCGCCTTGCGGGTCCGCGGCGCCGGACGGGCCCCCGCGGACGTACGGGGGCGCCGGACGGCCGTGGCGGCCTGCTGGTGCCCCGTCTGGGCGGCCTGGGCCGACTGCCCGGGCACCGAGCCGCCCCGTCCAGACCCGCCGCCGGGCGGCGGGGCGTATGCCTGCGGCGGGTGGTACGGCTGCGCGGGCTGGGCGGGGGCGGGACGCTCGTTGGGGAGCGGGCTGGAGTACTGGGGCTTGGGGTTCGGATCGCGCTGCGGCCGCAGCTTCCGGGTCTCGGTCACCGCCGCGGCGGCGGAGTCCCCGGCCGGGCCACGGGCGCCGTCCTCAGCGGTGTGACCGCCCGTCGGGGCTCCCGATCCCGGACGCCCCCCGGCGTCCGCACCGCCGCCCGCGGCACCCGTGGCTCCACTCACGACTTACTCCTCGGTCTCGTCGGCCGGGGGCGCTGTGCCCTCGGCCGCCTCGGACGCGGCCTCCTCGGCTGGCGCGTTCGCGGTCGCGGTTTCTTCCTCGACCTCTTCAGCCTCACGACCGGCCTCGGCGTTCCGGGCGATGCCGACGACGGCATCGCGCTTGCCCAGGTTGATCAGTTGGACGCCCATGGTGTCACGGCCCGTCTCCCTGACCTCATTGACCCGGGTGCGGATCACGCCACCGCTGAGCGTGATGGCGAGGATCTCATCGGTCTCCTCGACCACCAGCGCCCCGACCAGGGAACCACGGTCCTCGACGATCTTCGCCGCCTTGATGCCGAGACCGCCGCGCCCCTGGACGCGGTACTCGTCGACATTGGTCCGCTTCGCGTACCCGCCGTCGGTGGCGGTGAACACGAACGTACCGGGCCGGACCACATTCATCGAGAGGAGTTCATCACCCTCGCGGAAGCTCATGCCCTTCACACCGGAGGTCGCGCGCCCCATCGGCCGCAGCGAGTCATCGGTCGCCGTGAACCGGATCGACTGCGCCTTCTTGCTGATCAGCAGCAGATCGTCCGCGGAGGAGACCAGCTCGGCGCCGATCAGCTCGTCCTCGCGGCCGTCCTCCATCTCCCGGAGGTTGATCGCGATCACACCGCCCGAGCGGGGCGAGTCGTAGTCCTTCAGCGGGGTCTTCTTCACCAGGCCGGACTTGGTGGCCAGCACCAGGTACGGCACCGCCTCGTAGTCCCGGATGGCGAGAATTCGCGCGATCTTCTCATCGGGCTGGAAGGCCAGCAGGTTCGCCACATGCTGGCCGCGCGCGTCGCGTCCCGCGTCCGGCAGCTCGTACGCCTTCGCCCGGTAGACCCGGCCCTTGTTGGTGAAGAACAGCAGCCAGTGGTGGGTGGTCGAGACGAAGAAGTGCTCGACGATGTCGTCCTGCTTCAGCTTCGTCCCGCGCACGCCCTTGCCGCCGCGCTTCTGCGAGCGGTAGTCCTCGGTCTTGGTGCGCTTCAGATAGCCGCCGCGGGTGATCGTGACGACGATGTCCTCCTCGGCGATCAGGTCCTCGATGGACATGTCGCCGTCGAAGGGGACCAGCTTGGTGCGCCGGTCGTCGCCGTACTTCTCGACGATCGCGGTCAGCTCCTCGCTGATGATCTGCCGCTGCCGCTCGGGCGAGGCCAGGATCGCGTTGTATTCGTTGATCTTGGCCTGCAGCTCGTCGTGCTCCTGGACGATCTTCTGACGCTCCAGGGCGGCCAGCCGCCGCAGCTGCATCTCGAGGATCGCGTTCGCCTGGATCTCGTCGATCTCCAGCAGGCCCATCAGGCCCTCGCGCGCGGTCTCCACCGTGTCGCTGCGCCGGATCAGCGCGATGACCTCGTCGATCGCGTCCAGGGCCTTGAGCAGACCGCGCAGGATGTGCGCCCGCTCCTCGGCCTTGCGCAGCCGGAAGCGGGTCCGGCGGACGATGACCTCGATCTGGTGGGTGACCCAGTTGCGGATGAACGCGTCCAGCGAGAGGGTGCGCGGCACACCGTCGACCAGCGCCAGCATGTTGGCGCCGAAGTTGGTCTGCAGATCGGTGTGCTTGTAGAGGTTGTTGATGACGACCTTGGCGACCGCGTCCCGCTTGAGCACGATGACCAGGCGCTGGCCGGTGCGCGATGAGGTCTCGTCGCGGACGTCGGCGATGCCGCCGATCTTGCCGTCCTTCACCAGGTCGGCGATCTTCTGCGCGAGGTTGTCCGGGTTCACCTGGTACGGCAGCTCGGTGACCACCAGGCACTGCCGGCCCTGGATCTCCTCGACCTCCACCACCGCGCGCATGGTGATCGAGCCACGCCCGGTGCGGTACGCCTCCTCGATGCCCTTACGGCCGACGACCAGCGCGCCGGTCGGGAAGTCCGGGCCCTTGATCCGGTCGACCAGGGCGTCGAGCAGCTCCTCCTGGGTGGCCTGCGGGTTGGCCAGGAACCACTGGGCGCCCTCGGCGACCTCGCGCAGGTTGTGCGGCGGGATGTTGGTGGCCATGCCGACCGCGATCCCCGCCGAGCCGTTGACCAGCAGGTTCGGGATGCGCGACGGCAGGACCGTCGGCTCCTGGTTACGGCCGTCGTAGTTGTCCTGGAAATCGACGGTCTCCTCGTCGATGTCCCGGAGCATCTCCATGGCCAGCGGCGCCATCTTGCACTCGGTGTACCGCATGGCCGCCGCGGGGTCGTTGCCCGGGGAGCCGAAGTTGCCGTTGGAGTCGACCAGCGGCATCCGCATGGACCACGGCTGGGCCAGCCGCACCAGCGCGTCGTAGATCGACGAGTCGCCGTGCGGGTGGTAGGTGCCCATGACGTCGCCGACGACGCGGGCGCACTTGTAGAAGCCCTTCTCGGGGCGGTACCCGCCGTCGTACATCGCGTACAGCACCCGGCGGTGCACCGGCTTGAGGCCGTCCCGGACGTCGGGCAGCGCACGGCTGACGATCACGCTCATCGCGTAATCGAGGTACGAGCGCTGCATCTCCGTCTCGAGGCCGACCGGCTCGACGCGGAGGGCGGCGCCCTCGGCGAGCTCGTCGGGGGTCAGGTCGTCGGGCGTGTTCGGGGTGTTCTCGTCGGCCATTGCTGGTCAAAGTCCTTGTCGTCGTCTGCGGCTGGGGGCCGACTCAGATGTCGAGGAAGCGGACATCCTTGGCGTTGCGCTGGATGAACGAGCGCCGTGCCTCGACGTCCTCGCCCATGAGGACCGAGAACAGGTCGTCGGCCTGGGCCGCGTCGTCCAGCGTGACCTGGCCCAGGACGCGGTGGTCGGGGTCCATCGTGGTCACCCGCAGCTCTTCGGCGTTCATCTCGCCCAGACCCTTGAAGCGCTGGACCGAGTCGTCCTTGATGCGCTTGCCATGCTCCCGGCCGGCCTGGATCAGCGCGTCCCGCTCCCGGTCCGAGTACGCGTACTCGACCTCGTCCCGGCCCCACTTGATCTTGTAGAGGGGCGGACGGGACAGGAAGACATGCCCCGCCTCGACCAGCGGGCGCATGAAACGGAAGAGGAAGGTCAGCAGCAGGGTGTTGATGTGCTGGCCGTCGACATCGGCGTCCGCCATCAGGATGATCTTGTGATAGCGGAGCTTGGCGATGTCGAAGTCCTCGTGCACCCCGGTGCCGAAGGCGGAGATCAGCGCCTGGACCTCGTTGTTCTGCAGGATCTTGTCGACCCGGGCCTTCTCGACGTTGAGGATCTTGCCTCGGATCGGGAGGATCGCCTGATACTGCGGGTTACGGCCGGACTTGGCCGAGCCGCCGGCGGAGTCACCCTCGACGATGAAGATCTCGCACTTCGACGGGTCGTTGGACTGGCAGTCGCTCAGCTTGCCCGGCAGCGACGCGGTCTCCAGCAGCCCCTTGCGGCGGGTCAGATCGCGCGCCTTACGGGCCGCGACACGAGCCGTGGCCGCCTGGATGCCCTTGCGGACGATGTCCGCCGCCTCGTTGGGGTTGCGGTCCAGCCAGTCGGCGAGATGCTCGTTGACGATCTTCTGGACGAAGGTCTTGGCCTCCGTGTTGCCCAGTTTGGTCTTGGTCTGGCCCTCGAACTGGGGCTCGCCCAGCTTGACCGAGATGATCGCGGTCAGACCCTCGCGGATGTCCTCACCGGTGAGGTTGTCGTCGCGCTCCCGGAGCAGCTTCTTGTCGCGCGCGTACTTGTTGATCAGGTACGTCAGCGCGGCGCGGAAGCCCTCCTCGTGGGTGCCGCCCTCATGGGTGTGGATGGTGTTCGCGAAGCTGTAGACACCCTCGGTGTACTGCGCGTTCCACTGCATCGCGATCTCGAGGGAGAGCATCCGCTCCTTGTCCTCGGCCTCGAAGCCGATCACCGTGGGGTGGACCAGCTCGCCCTTGCGGGAGTTGAGGTAGGTGACGAAGTCGACGATGCCGCCCTCGTAGTGGTACTTCACGGAGAGCGGCTTGCCCTCCTCGTCCACATGGGCCTCGCGCTCGTCCGTCAGCGAGATCGACAGGCCCTTGTTGAGGAACGCCATCTCCTGGAAGCGCCGGGCCAGCGTCTCGAAGGAGTACTCGGTGGTCTCGAAGACGTCCGGGTCCGCCCAGAAGGTGACCGTGGTGCCGGTCTCCTCCGTGGCCTCGTTCCGGGCCAGGGGCGCGGTCGGCACCCCGGTCTTGTAGTCCTGAGTCCAGCGGTATCCGTCCGTCTTGACCTCGACCGAGACCTTCGTCGACAGGGCGTTGACGACGGAGACGCCGACGCCGTGCAGACCACCGGAGACGGCGTAGCCGCCGCCGCCGAACTTGCCGCCCGCGTGCAGGACGGTCAGCACGACCTCCACGGCCGGCTTCCCCTCCGAGGGGACGATGCCCACGGGGATGCCGCGGCCGTTGTCCACGACGCGGACGCCGCCGTCGGCGAGGATCGTGACCTCGATGGTGTCCGCGTGACCGGCCATGGCCTCGTCGACGGAGTTGTCGACGACCTCCTGGACGAGGTGGTGCAGGCCGCGCTCACCGGTGGAACCGATGTACATACCGGGTCGCTTGCGGACCGCCTCAAGCCCCTCCAGAACGGTGATCGCACTGGCGTCGTACGACGGCGGAGCCAGGGCCTCGCCGTCGGGCGTGGACGGGATGTTTTCGATGGGGTTGCCGGAATCGGCCACGAAGCGCCCTTTCTGGCACAGCACAAGCCGTCTCCGGGCAGGCGGGAGCGGCTGCGTCGTTCAACATGTGTCCGCAAGCGCTCGGTGCGCCAGCGGCGACGGTGTACGGCCCCAGTCTACCGGTAGCGCCGACAAGAATGGGGGCTTGCTGCCGCCTGAGTCCGCATGTGCCGCCCTGAACCGGCTGCCACCGACTCCCCATATGCGGGGACGGGCTCCAAGAGGCTCACGCCGCCACTCAGCGCTTCGGGCTGTCAACCACCGGCTACCGTGACCGGGGTCTCAGCAGTCACCCTGTTACCCCCGGTTAACACCAGCGCTCGAACCCTGGTCAGCCGTAGGTGTCCCCCGGGCCCGTGGAGCCCGGGGAGCGCAGCGAGCCGTAGCGGCGGGGCGGGCCGCCGGGGCCCAGAACCTTGATCAGCTTCACCGTGCCCTGGCCCAGATCCGCGTTGAGCCGGGCCACGAGCTGCGGCGCGAGCAGCCGCAGCTGGGTCGCCCACGCCGTGGAGTCACAGCGCACCGTGAGCACCCGGGCGTCCTCGTCATAGCGCTGGGGCTCGCAGTGCTGGGCCACCTCGGGGCCCACCATCTGGGGCCAGCGGCCCATCACCCCGCCGACCGCGGCCGGGGTCTCCCAGCCACGCTCGGTGATCAGCCGGTTGATCGCCGCACCGAGCGGAAGCGGATCGCGGCCATCGGCGCGCGCGCCGGAGCGCAAGCCCCCTCTGCGCGCCTGCTTCTTCTGCTGGGCCGCGGCCCCCCGGGCGCGCGCCTGCTCCTTGGCGGCGCGCAGCGCCACCCGCGCGAGATCCACGCCTGAGGGCTCGGGCACCGGCGAGGACCCGGGCGCCGCGGAGGGCCGCGCGGGCTGGTCCATCCCGTCCGTCATACGCGCCTCACCTCGCCCTCGGACACCGCATAGCGCGTACCGGTCAGGACATGCGGGACGTCGTCCTCCACCGCCGCCGTCACCAGCACCTGCTCCCCGGGGGCGACCAGCTCGGCCAGCCGCTCCCGGCGCCGCTCGTCCAGCTCCGCGAAGACGTCGTCGAGCACCAGCACCGGCTCGCCCGCCTCGGTGCGCAGCAGATCGTAGGAGGCCAGCCGCAGGGCGAGGGCGTACGACCAGGACTCGCCATGGCTGGCGTAGCCCTTCGCGGGGAGCCGGCCCAGCTTGAGCACCAGGTCGTCGCGGTGCGGGCCCACCAGCGTGACCCCGCGCTCGATCTCCTGCTTACGGGCCTCGGTGAGGGCGGCCATCAGCAGCTCGTACAGCTCCTCGCGGCTGCCCGCGTCGGCCAGCCCCTCACCGGCCGAACCGCGGTACTCCAGCAGCACCGGGCCGCCGCCCGGGGCGAGCTGCTCATACGCCTTGTCGGCGAGCGGCTGGAGCACGGAGATCAGGTCGAGCCGCTGGGCGAGCAGCTCGGCACCGGCCCGGGCCAGATGCTGGTCCCAGACGTCGAGGGTGGACAGGGCCGCGTCGCCGCCCCCACCGCGCGAACCGTGGCGCCGGGCCAGGGCGGCGGTCTTCAGCAGGGTGTTGCGCTGCTTCAGCACCCGGTCGTAGTCGGAGCGGACCCCCGCCATCCGGGGCGCCCGCGCGGTGATCAGCTCGTCCAGGAACCGGCGGCGCTCGCCCGGATCGCCCTTGACCAGGGCCAGATCCTCGGGCGCGAACAGCACCGACCGCAGGATCCCCAGCACATCACGCGGTCTGACCTGCGACGATCGATTGATACGGGCGCGATTGGCCTTGCCCGGGTTGAGCTCGAGCTCGATCAGCTGCTGCCGTTCGCCCTGGACGACCGCGGCCCGGACCACGGCCCGCTCCGCGCCCATGCGCACCAGCGGGGCGTCTGAGGAGACCCGATGGCTGCCGAGGGTGGCGAGATAGCCGACGGCCTCGACGAGATTGGTCTTGCCCTGGCCATTGGGCCCGACGAAGGCCGTGACGCCCGGGTCGAGCGCCACCTCGGCCCGGACGTACGAGCGGAAGTCGGCGAGCGAGAGATGCGTGACGTGCATAGTGGGCTGCGCCGACCTCCCCCGGCAGGACTGCTTGCTTCCACCCCGAGGGGTGGTTACTTCTCGTTGCTCTCGACCGCGTGGCCACCGAACTGATTGCGCAGCGCGGCGACCATCTTCATCTGCGGCGAGTCCTCCTGGCGGGAGGCGAACCGGGCGAAGAGCGACGCGGTGATCGCGGGCAGCGGCACGGCGTTGTCGATCGCGGCCTCCACGGTCCAGCGGCCCTCACCGGAGTCCTCCGCGTAGCCCCGCAGCTTGCCCAGGTGCTCGTCCTCGTCCAGGGCGCGGACGGCCAGGTCCAGCAGCCAGGAGCGGATGACCGTGCCCTCCTGCCAGGAGCGGAAGACCTCGCGGACGTCGGTGACCGAGTCCACCTTCTCCAGCAGCTCCCAGCCCTCGGCGTACGCCTGCATCATCGCGTACTCGATGCCGTTGTGGACCATCTTGGCGAAGTGGCCCGCGCCGACCTTGCCTGCGTGGACGGCGCCGCCCTCGCCCTCGGGCTTGAGCGCGTCGAAGATCGGCTGGACCTGGGCCACATGGTCGGCGGAGCCGCCGTACATCAGCGCGTAGCCGTTCTCCAGACCCCAGACACCGCCGGAGACACCGCAGTCGACGAAGCCTATGCCCCTGGCGTTGAGCTGCTCGGCGTGCTTCTCGTCGTCGGTCCAGCGGGAGTTCCCGCCGTCCACGACGATGTCGCCGGGCGACAGCAGCTCGGCCAGCTCATCGATGGTGATCTGGGTGGGAACGCCCGCCGGGACCATGACCCACACCACTCGCGGGCCCTTGAGCTGGTTGACGAGCTCATCGATGCTGTGGACATCGGCGACGTCCGGGTTGCGGTCGTATCCGATGACGGTGTGGCCTGCGCGGCGGATGCGCTCGCGCATGTTGCCGCCCATCTTGCCGAGGCCGATGAGACCGAGCTCCATCAGTGATCCTTCATGCCGTAGTCCGTTGCGTTTCGCGGTGAAACCGAGCCTACGCCCGCGGGTAGCCGCACAGATGTGGGCTACACCTGCTCATTCGCTCGGCTTTCAGCCACTCAGTCGGACCGGCATGATCAGGTACTTGTACGCCTCGTCCGCCTCGGCGTCCATGGCGGGCTTGCCACTCAGCAGGGCGGGCTTGGTCGAGGTGGTGAAGGACAGCTGGGCGACCGGCGAGTCGATCGCGCTGAGGCCGTCCAGCAGGAACGTCGGGTTGAAGGCGATGGAGATGTCGTCGCCGTCGAGCTGGGCGTCCACCCTTTCCACAGCCTGTGCGTCGTCGCTGGACCCCGCCTCCAGGATCAGCACGCCCTGCTCGAAGGTGAGCCGGACCGGGGTGTTGCGCTCGGCGACCAGGGCCACACGCTTGACGGCCTCGACGAACGGGGAGGTCTCGATCACCGCGACCGAGTTGAACTCGGTGGGGAAGAGCGTGCGGTACTTCGGCAGGTCGCCCTCGAGCAGCCGGGTGGTCGTACGGCGCCCGGCGCCCTCGAAGCCGATCAGGCCCTCGCCCGCACCCGAGCCGGAGAGCGCGAGCGCCACGGTGTCACCGCTGGTCAGCGACTTGGCGGTGTCGAGAAGCGTCTTGGCGGGCACCAGCGCGACGGCGGAGATGTCCGGGGTCTCGGGCTTCCACAGGAACTCGCGGACCGCGAAGCGGTAACGGTCGGTGGAGGCCAGCGTGACGGTGTCGCCCTCGATCTCGATCCGCACACCCGTGAGCACCGGCAGGGTGTCGTCACGGCCGGCGGCGATGGCGACCTGGGCCGCGGCGGCGGCGAAGACCTCACCGGGGACGGTGCCCGTCGCGGTCGGCATCTGCGGCAGTGCCGGGTACTCCTCCACAGGCAGGGTGTGGAGTGTGAATCGCGAGGAGCCGCAGACCACGGTCACCCGCACCCCGTCGCTGGAGATCTCCACGGGACGGTTGGGGAGGGCGCGGCAGATGTCGGCGAGGAGCCGGCCGGAGACGAGGACCGTGCCGTCGTCCTCGATGTCGGCCTCCACCGAGACGCGGGCCGAGACCTCGTAGTCGAAGCCGGAGAGGCTGAGCGCGCCCTCCTCCGCCTTCATCAGGATGCCCGCGAGGACGGGCACCGGCGGTCGGGCCGGGAGGCTGCGGGCCGTCCAGGCCACTGCCTCCGCGAGTACATCGCGCTCCACCCGGATCTTCACCGTAAGCCGCCTCCTGCTTGTTGCTGGCTCGCCCTGCTGGCCTTCGTCGTCGGCTGAGTCGCCGGAGACCAGTCTGACGCACACCGCCGACAGTCGGTGCGGCTCGGGGTCAAGTCGGTGCGCGGGGTGTCGGGCGGCTCGGCCCGAGGTTGTGCACAGGCCCCACTTCGAAGCGATTTCCTCGCTATCTCTATGTGGTCGTAGTAGTAGGCCCTGTGGAAACCGTGGAAAACTCGATCCGCCCTGGCCAGAGGCGATTTTTTATCCACCGGGCCTGTGGGCGGGGGCGGTGGACAACCAGGGCTGTCTGTGGACGCCGAAGAGTTCTGCACATGCGATGCACAGACATCGCCCGGTTCTCCCCAACGCCGTCCCCAGTTTTACCCACCTTCCCCACAGCCCAACCCGCCTCTTCGGTGTGATGCCTTTCACTCGGCCCGGTGACCGTGGCCGTTTCGTTGCCGAACAGTGGACAGCGGTGTGGAGAAGCTGTGGGCAACGGGCCTTCGGCTGTGGGTTGCCGGTGGACAAGCCGACGCGCGGTCTGTGGGCATCTCGGTCATCCACAGTCTGTGGACTCCCGATAGCCACAATTCCACAACCGGCTGACCTCGGGGGATCCCCTTTCCACCGGGCACCCTGTGGACACGATCGGGACAACCCCCACGTCCCCAGGATGTGGACGGTGGATGAGCCGTGGATCTGTGGAGAACCGGGTCGGCCGGGCAGGGAATCGAACAGCTTCGTAGCGGTGAACGACGAGGGACGGCGATGTGACGAGGGAGGACGACGAAGGGCGCCCCGGGAGTTGTCCGTCCCGGAGCGCCCTTCAGCGGTTCGCGGTGGCCCCGCGGGCCCCTCTCAGCCGTTCTTGATGCGGTTGGTCAGCTCGGTCACCTGGTTGTAGATGGAGCGCCGCTCGGCCATCAGCGCCCTGATCTTGCGGTCGGCGTGCATCACCGTCGTATGGTCCCGGCCGCCGAACTGCGCGCCGATCTTGGGCAGCGAGAGATCGGTCAGCTCCCGGCAGAGGTACATGGCGATCTGCCGCGCGGTGACCAGCACCCTGCTGCGGGAGGCGCCGCACAGATCGTCGACCGTGTGCCCGAAGTAGTCGGCGGTCGCGGCCATGATCGCGGTGGCGGTGATCTCCGGGGCCGCGTCCTCGCCGCCGGGGATCAGGTCCTTCAGCACGATCTCGGTGAGCCCGAGGTCCACCGGCTGCCGGTTCAGGCTCGCAAAGGCCGTCACCCTGATCAGCGCGCCCTCCAGCTCACGGATGTTGCGGGAGATCCGCGAGGCGATGAACTCCAGCACCTCCGGCGGCGCGTTCAGCTGCTCCTGCACCGCCTTCTTACGGAGGATCGCGATGCGCGTCTCCAGCTCCGGCGGCTGCACATCGGTGATCAGGCCCCACTCGAAGCGGTTGCGGAGCCGGTCCTCCAGGGTGACCAGCTGCTTGGGCGGCCGGTCGGAGGAGAGCACGATCTGTTTGTTGGCGTTGTGGAGCGTATTGAAGGTGTGGAAGAACTCCTCCTGCGTCGACTCCTTGCTCGCCAGGAACTGGATGTCGTCGACCAGCAGGATGTCCATGTCGCGGTAGCGCTTGCGGAACGCGTCCGCCTTGCCGTCGCGGATGGAGTTGATGAACTCGTTGGTGAACTCCTCCGAGCTCACATAGCGCACCCGGGTGCCGGGGTAGAGGCTGCGCGCGTAGTGCCCGATGGCATGCAGCAGGTGGGTCTTGCCGAGCCCGGACTCGCCGTAGATGAACAGCGGGTTGTACGCCTTGGCCGGCGCCTCGGCGACGGCGACCGCCGCGGCGTGCGCGAAGCGGTTGGACGCGCCGATGACGAAGGTGTCGAAGAGGTACTTGGGGTTCAGCCGCGCGGTCGGCTCTCCGGGGCCGGACGCGGGCGCGGGCTGAGCGGCGAGCGGGCCGGGGGCGCCGGTCTGCGAGGGCAGCACGGGCGGTCCGCCGCGGGCGCGCTCGAGCGGGTCGGGCAGATCGTGGCGCTGCTCGTACGGCGGGCGCTCGGGGCTCGGCCCGGGGCCGGGGATGCCACCGGGACCGCCCGGCCCGGGGCGCTCGGCGCCCGGACCGCGGTAGTCGCCGCGCGGCGGCTGCTCGTACGGCGGCTGCTGGTCATAGCCGGACTGCTGGTCGTAACCGGAGGGGGCGTGCTGGGAGGCGTACGGATCGCTCTCGGGGAAGCCGCCGAGCCGGGGCTGCTGCCAGCCGTAGTCGTCACGGCCCCGCGGCCAGGCGCCCGGTTCGGGGCGCGACTGCTGATACCCGGGGTACGCGGGGCGGGCCGACGGAAGATCGTCCGGCGCCTGGCGGCCATAGCCGTCCCGGCCGTCGTAGCTCTCGTACGACTCGCGCTGCTCGCGCTGGGGCTGCGGCGGAACGATCGGTTCGCCGGCGGACTCGTCCACGGTGATCGCGATGCGGATCGGGCGGCCGCACTCCCGGCTCAACGTTTCGCTGACGACGGGGGCCAGCCGGCCCTCCAGCACACCCTTGGCGAATTCATTGGGGACGGCGAGCAGTGCGGTGTCGGCGACCAGCGCGAGGGGCTGGCACCGCTTGATCCAGTGCTCGTCCTTGGCCTCGACGCCTTGTCCGCCCTGCCCGGAGCCCTCTCCCAGCAGCCGCTCGAGCACACGTGGCCACACTGCGGCAAGATCGGCGGGTACGTCAGCCACAGGGCACGCTCTCTCACTCGCTGGGTGGGGGACGCCGACAGGTCCCACGAATGCGTGGTTCTCGGGACGGGCGTGAAGGAATCGGAGCCCAGCCACGGTAGTCAGGCCGGGGTACACGGTTCAAGTCGTTGTCCACAGGGTGTGTACAAATGTGCCATGCGATGTCGCCGGGCGTTCCCTTGCCCCTAGTCTGTGCGGGACAGCGCGCTGTCAGGGTGTCGGCCACCGGTTTGACCGGATGGCGTAACCGCGCGTACCGTAACCAGGTCGAGTTGTCGATGGCTGCTGCCGCCTGCCTCCGATGGGCAAGGATTCACGGGCTGATGATCCGTGGTCGTGAAGCGGTGCACTCGGGCGTATTGCGAGCTACTCGTGGGCGCACGGTGACAGCCAAGCGATAGACCGCCACCATCCGATTCATTTCTGGAGCCCCCGAGTGAGCAAGCGCACCTTCCAGCCGAACAACCGTCGCCGCGCGAAGACCCACGGCTTCCGGCTGCGTATGCGCACCCGTGCCGGCCGCGCGATCCTCGCGTCCCGCCGTAGCAAGGGTCGCGCCCGCCTGTCGGCCTGAGCAGCCTGACCCAAGGTCCATGACGTGCTGCCTACCGAACATCGGCTGAGGCGGCGCGAGGACTTCGCGGCCGCGGTACGCCGAGGACGCAGGGCCGGGCGCCCGCTCCTTGTCGTGCATCTTCGCACCGGCCTCACCAGCGGTGATACGGACCCGCACGCATCCGGGGAGAGTGCTCCTCCGGCGCGTGCGGGTTTCGTCGTGAGCAAGGCGATCGGCGGTGCCGTCGTCCGCAATCTGGTGAAGCGGAGACTGCGCCATCTGATGCGGGACCGCATCGACCGATTTCCCGCAGGTAGCCTTGTGGTCGTACGGGCGCTGCCCGGCGCGGGTGAGGCGGGTCACGACCAGCTGGCCCGCGATCTCGACACGGCAGTGCAGCGGCTACTGGGAGGGGTGCCGCGATGAAGTACCCGCTGCTGTGGTTGATCAAGCTGTACCAGTGGACCATCAGCCCGATGCTGGGACCGGTCTGCAAGTACTACCCGTCGTGCTCGCACTATGGCTATACGGCCATCAACCGGCACGGCGCGGTGAAAGGAACGGCGCTGACGGCCTGGCGCATCCTGCGCTGCAACCCATGGTCACTCGGTGGCGTCGACCACGTCCCGCCCCGGAAGCGTCCGGTGTGGCACCAGCGGCTGCGGAACCGCCTCGGCGGGCATCCGGCTGTGGAGCCTGCCGCACAGCCCGAGACCCAGCCCAAAGCCCAAGGAGCCTGATTCGTGGACACGATCCTCGGTCCTCTTTATGACGTAGTTTCCTGGATCATCGTCCAGTTCCACTCGTTCTACAGCTTGATCTTCGATCGGGACAGTGGCTGGGCGTGGGGTCTGTCCATCGTTTCGCTGGTGGTGCTGATCCGGATCTGCCTGATCCCGCTCTTCGTCAAGCAGATCAAGTCGACGCGGAACATGCAGGCGCTCCAGCCCAAGATGAAGGCGATCCAGGAGCGCTACAAGAGCGACCGGCAGCGCCAGTCCGAAGAGATGATGAAGCTCTACAAGGAGACGGGTACCAACCCGCTCTCGAGCTGTCTGCCGATCCTCGCGCAGTCGCCGTTCTTCATCTCGCTGTACCAGGTGCTCAACCACATCGCGAACAACAGG
The DNA here is from genome assembly GCF_014712245.1 of Streptomyces sp. 5-10. NCBI lineage: Bacteria > Bacillati > Actinomycetota > Actinomycetes > Kitasatosporales > Streptomycetaceae > Streptomyces > Streptomyces sp. 5-10. The sequence goes on along the minus strand of NZ_JACVYG010000046.1, from coordinate 57,292 downwards.
ACGGTCGGTGTCATCGACCAGTCGCTGCTGGACAGCGCCCGTAACGCCCACATCTTCGGCGCTCCGCTGTCGGTGAAGTTCATGGACTCGGCCTCGAAGGTCGAATCCCTCGGCGCCTCGCTGACCGACGTCCGCATCGTGACCATCACCATGATCGTCCTGATGTCGGCCTCGCAGTTCTTCACCCAGCGCCAGCTGATGACCAAGAACGTCGACCTCACGGTGAAGACGCCGTTCATGCAGCAGCAGAAGATGCTGATGTACGTCTTCCCGGTCATGTTCGCCGTCTTCGGCATCAACTTCCCCGTCGGTGTCCTCGTCTACTGGCTGACCACCAACGTCTGGACCCTGGGCCAGCAGATGTTCGTCATCCGCCGGAACCCGACCCCGGGCAGCCTCGCCTTCAAGGCCCGCCAGGAGCGGCTGCGGGCCAAGGGCAAGCTGAAGGAGGAGCCGGCCGAGGTCGCCGCGAAGCAGGCGGTCGAGACGGCGCGTGCCAACCGTCAGCAGCCCAAGCGCCAGACCAAGGCGCAGCGCTCCACGACCGGCCACAGCAAGGCCAGCTCGCAGCCGGCCTCCTCGGCCTCCACGGCGAAGTCCACCGAGGACAAGCCCGCCGAGAAGCAGGGCGCGGGGCAGAAGAAGGGCGCGCAGGGCGGTAAGCCGGCCGGCGGCGGCTCGGCTTCCGGCTCCTCCCGTGGCACGAAGTCCGGCCAGCGAAAGGGCCAGCAGCGCCCCAAGCACCCGTCCAAGAAGTAACGAAGGAGTCCATCCGTGACGGAAGGCACCACCCCGGCAGCCGAGGGTGTCGACACCCTGACCCGCCTTGAGCAGGAAGGGGAGATCGCGGCCGACTACCTCGAGGGGCTGCTGGACATCGCGGACCTCGACGGCGACATCGACATGGACGTCGAGGCCGATCGCGCAGCGGTGTCGATCATCAGCGACTCGACCAGCCGTGATCTGCAGAAGCTGGTCGGCCGCGATGGCGAGGTGCTGGAGGCCCTTCAGGAGCTGACTCGCCTCGCGGTGCACCGGGAGACCGGCGACCGCAGCCGGCTGATGCTCGACATCGCCGGATACCGGGCCCGTAAGCGCGCCGAGCTGACCGAGCTGGGTACCAAGGCGGCCGAGGAGGCGAAGGGCACCGGTCAGCCGGTGAAGCTCAAGGCGATGACGCCCTTCGAGCGGAAGGTGGTGCACGACGCCGTGGCCGCCGCCGGGCTGCGCAGTGAGTCCGAGGGCGAGGAGCCGCAGCGCTGCGTGGTCGTGCTTCCGGTCTGAAGCGGTTCCGCCTCGTGATCCACACGGCCCCGTCTGCACGCAGACGGGGCCGAATCTTGTCAGCCTTACATCATCGTTCAGCACAGTGTTCGGTACGGAAGGACGGTCCCCGTGACGGAAGCAGCGGAGCTCCCCCCGGCGCCCCCCGAGGCAAGGGACGTATTCGGTGACCGTTTCCCGGAGGCCGTCCGCTATGGCGAGCTGCTGGCCGATGTGGGAGTGACCCGCGGGCTGATCGGCCCGCGTGAGGTGCCGCGGCTGTGGGAGCGGCATCTGCTGAACTGCGCCGTGCTCTCCGAAGTGGTGCCCGAGGGGGTCACCGTCTGCGATGTGGGGTCGGGGGCCGGGCTCCCCGGTATCCCGCTCGCCCTGACCCGTCCCGATCTCCGGATCACGCTGCTGGAGCCCTTGCTGCGCCGGACCAACTTTCTGCGGGAAGTGGTGGAGCTGCTGGGGCTGGAGCATGTGACGGTGGTGCGCGGTCGCGCCGAGGAGGTCCTCGGCAAGCTGACCCCGATGCATGTGGTGACGGCTCGGGCGGTGGCCCCGCTGGACCGGCTGGCCGGCTGGGGGGTTCCGCTGCTGCGCCCGTACGGCGAGATGCTGCTGCTGAAGGGCGACACCGCCGAGGAGGAGCTGAAGCAGGCCCGGGCCGCGCTGGGCAAGCTGGGCGTGGTGGGGACCTCGGTGCTGCATGTCGGTGAGGGAGTGGTGGACCCGCCGTCCACGGTGGTGCGGGTCGAGGTCGGGGAGAGCCCCGGGGGTGTGCGCTTCGCGGCGAAGCGGGCCAAGGCGGCTCGCCGGTCGCCGCGCCGTCGGCCCTGAATCAAGGGCATTGCTCCATACAAGCTGGCAAAACTACACATACCGGAGTGTCGCGACCCATTGACGAGGCCTCCCGTGCATCGTGTTTCACGTGAAACGTCGCTCTCTGCTGCATGGAATCATCAGTCGCGGTCGTGCGGCGGCCTTGCCCCGCGACCGCCGACCCCGTGTGAACGTGGATTCATCCACAGGAGAACGGGCCTCGCTGGTTCACGACCCCAAAAGCATGGCAGGCTCTGCATATCGCGAGCCTGATGTCGAGGAGAGTGAATCCTTGCGGTCCGACGCCAACATCGCGGGGCCGATGACCGATCCGGTCCCCGGCCCCCGTACCGAATCGCCGGGGGAGGATGTTTCACGTGAAACGCCGCCTCCGATGGACGACACCCCTATCGGTCGTGCCGCTCAACTGGCGGTCGAAGCCCTGGGACGCGCCGGTGAGGGGCTGCCCAGGCCGGAGCAGACCCGGGTGATCGTGGTCGCCAACCAGAAGGGCGGGGTCGGGAAGACCACGACCACGGTCAACCTGGCCGCCTCGCTCGCCCTGCACGGTGGTCGTGTGCTGGTGATCGACCTCGACCCACAGGGCAATGCCTCGACGGCGCTGGGGATCGACCACCACGCCGAGGTTCCATCGATCTATGACGTACTGGTCGACAGCAAGCCGCTGTCCGATGTGGTGCAGCCGGTCCCGGATGTGGAGGGCCTGTTCTGTGCTCCGGCCACGATCGATCTCGCCGGTGCCGAGATCGAGTTGGTCTCTCTGGTGGCCAGGGAGAGCCGACTTGAGCGGGCCATCGAGGCGTATGAGCAGCCGCTGGACTACATCCTCATCGACTGCCCGCCCTCGCTGGGCCTGCTGACGGTCAATGCGCTGGTGGCCGGCGCGGAAGTGCTGATCCCGATCCAGTGCGAGTACTACGCGCTGGAGGGGCTGGGGCAGCTGCTGAGGAATGTCGATCTGGTGCGGGGCCATCTCAACCCCAAGCTCCATGTCTCGACGATCCTTCTCACCATGTACGACGGTCGCACCCGGCTGGCCTCCCAGGTCGCCGACGAGGTGCGGAGCCACTTCGGCGGTGAGGTGCTCCGGACGAGTATTCCCCGATCGGTGCGCATCTCCGAGGCCCCCAGCTATGGGCAGACCGTCCTCACCTATGACCCGGGGTCGAGTGGGGCGCTCTCCTATCTGGAGGCGGCCCGCGAGATCGCCCTCAGAGGTGTCGGCGTGCACTACGACACCCAGCACGCTCATGCCTTGCCCGAGCTCAGCCAGCACGACCAGCACAGCAGCATGCAGGAGGGGATTCAGTGAGTGAGCGACGCAGAGGACTGGGCCGTGGGCTCGGTGCCCTGATCCCTCCCGCGCCGAAGGGGGCGGACAACGCCGCATCCTCGGCGGGGGCGGGAGCGGTCACGACGACCGGGGCCACCACCTCACCGACCGCGGTCCCGGTGCTCACCCAGGAGCGCGGAGTGGCGGCGGCCAAGGTGGCCGGACTGGCCACGCAGACCGTTCCACAGGAAACCGAGCCCGCGCCGCGGGAGCAGGAGCCCGAGACCGCCGCCCCGGAGGCGATGCCGGAGGAGGTGGCCGGGGCCCACTTCGCCGAGCTGCCGCTGGACTTCATCACCCCCAACCCGCGGCAGCCCCGTGAGGTCTTCGACGAGGACGCGCTCGCCGAACTGGTCACCTCGATCCAGGAGGTCGGTCTCCTCCAGCCCGTCGTCGTACGGCAGTTGGCGCCGGAGCGCTATGAGCTCATCATGGGCGAGCGCCGCTGGCGGGCCTGTCGTGAGGCCGGGCTGGAGAAGATCCCCGCGATCGTCCGGGCCACCGATGACGAGAAGCTCCTGCTGGACGCGCTGCTGGAGAACCTCCACCGGGCCCAGCTGAACCCGCTGGAAGAGGCGGCGGCGTACGACCAGTTGCTGAAGGACTTCAACTGCACGCATGACGAACTGGCCGACCGCATCGGGCGCTCGCGTCCGCAGGTCTCCAATACGCTGCGGCTGCTGAAGCTCTCCCCGTCCGTCCAGCGCAGGGTGGCCGCCGGGGTCCTCTCCGCGGGCCATGCCCGGGCGCTGCTCTCCGTGGACGACCCGGAGGAGCAGGACCGACTGGCCCATCGCATCGTCGCCGAGGGGCTCTCGGTGCGTGCGGTGGAGGAGATCGTCACCCTGATGGGATCGCGATCGGGCGGTACGGCCAAGCCCAAGAGCCCGAGGGCGGGTGCGAGGGTGTCCCCCGCGCTCACGGATCTGGCCTCACGTCTCTCCGATCGGTTCGAGACGCGGGTGAAGGTCGACCTCGGTCAGAAGAAGGGAAAGATCGTCGTCGAGTTCGCCTCGATAGAGGATCTGGAGCGGATCCTCGGCACGCTGGCCCCCGGCGAGGGGCCGGTGCTGGAGCAGCCGCTCTCCTCCGAGAGCGGAGCGGCGGACGAGGACGAGTGAGGCGCTGCCCGTGCGGTCATGCCGTACGGAAGGGCAGCGCGGGGCGGGTCGCGTTCCGACATGGTCGGAACGCGACCCGCTGTTTGCCCAAGGGCGGTATCGGTGCAATCTCGGCACGGATACGATGCGATCAGGTAGGGCGGATCCATGTGGAGGCGCCGCATGTGGAGGGCAGGGCCATGCGATCGGTGAGCCGCACCGGACTGTTGGCCACAGGATTGGGCCTGGGAGCTGTCGGCGGTTTCGTCGGCAGTCTGCTCAGGGAGCGTAGTGCGCTGTCAGCCGCCCGTGGCGCGGCTGGCCACGGAAGTGAAGGACTGGCTTCATGGGGCGTCGGCTCGTACCGCTCACGCTGGACAACCTCCCGGACATCCCCAAGCGCTGCCGCGCCTGTGTCTTCTGGGAGCTCGATCCGGTCAGCGGCGAAGCAGCCGTAAGGGCCGGCCGGCCGGAGCTGGAGAAGGAGGCATGGATCTCCGCCGTTCTGCTGGAGTGGGGATCCTGCGGCCGGGTGGTCTATGTCGATGAGGTCCCGGTGGGCTTTGTGCTGTACGCGCCTCCGGCGTATGTACCGCGCTCCACGGCCTTCCCGACCAGTCCGGTCGCGGCGGACGCCGTCCAGCTGATGACGGCGTGGCTGATGCCCGGATATCAGGGGCAGGGGCTGGGCCGGGTCATGGTGCAGACCGTCGCCAAGGATCTGATCCGCCGAGGCTTCAAGGCGGTGGAGGCGTTCGGGGACGCCACCTGGAAGGAACCGGCGTGTGTGCTGCCCGCCGATCATCTGCTGGCGGTGGGCTTCAAGACCGTACGGCCGCATCCTCGCTATCCCCGGCTGAGGCTGGAGCTGAGGACGACGATCTCCTGGAAGGAGGATGTCGAGCTGGCGCTGGACCGGCTGCTCGGCGCCGTCCAGAAGGAGCCCGCGCTGCGGCCGCTGTAGCGGGTTCCACGTGAAACACCGCTGTAGCGGGTTCCACGTGAAACACGAAGGGGCTGCCCCGATGGGCAGCCCCTTCGTGTTTGAGGGCGACGCGTGGTGCGCTCAGCCGATGAAGTCGGCCAGGTCGCGCTCGATGGCAGCCTTGGGCTTGGCGCCGACGATGGTCTTGGCGACCTCGCCACCCTGGTAGACATTGAGCGTCGGGATGGACATCACGCCGTACTTGGCGGCCGTCGCCGGGTTCTCGTCGATGTTGAGCTTGGCGATGACGATCTTGTCGGGGTGCTCGGCCGCGATGGCCTCCAGGGAGGGGGCGATCTGGCGGCACGGACCGCACCAGGCGGCCCAGAAGTCGACGAGTACCGGCTTGTCGCTCTTGAGGACCTTCTCCTCGAAGTCGGCGTCCGTCACGGTGACCGTGGCACCGGCCATGGGAATCTCCTTAGTGAGTTGGTGCAGAGGTGGGAAGCGGAGTCAGACGGTGGCGTCGCCCTGGCCCAGCGAGGCGAGGTACCGCTCGGCGTCCAGCGCCGCCGAGCAACCGGTGCCGGCCGCGGTGATCGCCTGACGATAGGTGTGGTCCACCACATCGCCGGCGGCGAAGACACCGGGCAGGTTGGTCCGGGTGGTGGGCGCGTCCACCTTCAGGTACCCGTCGTCGTCCAGGCCTAGTTGGCCCTTGAACAGCTCGGTGCGCGGGTCGTGGCCGATCGCGATGAACAGTCCGGTGACCGGCAGCTCGGCGGTCTCGTCCTTCTTGACGTCGCGGATCGTGAGACCGGAGAGCTTGCCGTCGCCGTGGATCTCCTCGACCACGCTGTCCCAGATGAACGAGATCTTCGGGTCTGCGAACGCCCGCTCCTGCATCGCCTTGCTGGCGCGCAGGGTGTCCCGGCGGTGGACCACCGTGACCGACTTGGCGAACCGCGACAGGAAGGTCGCCTCCTCCAGGGCCGTGTCGCCGCCGCCGATGACGGCGATGTCCTGGTCCTTGAAGAAGAACCCGTCACAGGTGGCACACCAGGAGACGCCGCGGCCGGAGAGCTCGTCCTCGCGCGGCAGCCCCAGCTTGCGGTGCTGAGAGCCGGTGGCCACGATGACGGTCTTGGCCCGGTGGACCGTACCGGCGGAGTCGGTGACGGTCTTGATCGGCTCACCGAGGTCGACCGCGGTCACGTCGTCCGGAACGAGCTCGGCGCCGAAGCGCTCGGCCTGGGCCCGCATGTTGTCCATCAGGTCGGGGCCCATGATCCCGTCCCGGAAGCCGGGGAAGTTCTCCACATCGGTGGTGTTCATCAGGGCACCACCCGCGGTCACGGAGCCTTCGAAGACCAGCGGCTTCAAGGAAGCGCGGGCGGTGTAGAGCGCGGCCGTATAGCCCGCGGGCCCGGAACCGATGATGATCACGTTGCGGACGTCGCTCACGGATGTCTTCCTTGTCTCTGCCGACTGCCGGACTGCTGACTGGGCGGGCGGCCCCGGGTTCCCCCGGAATTCCGCTGCCACCCCACCCAACGGATCCTACGGGTCAGGCATTCCCGAGCGCTGTCAGGCAGGGCCCCTGTGTGCGGTGTGCCTCAGCGACGCGGATAGGTCCGGGTCACCAGAAGCTCCCCGGGGGTCGTCGGGGACGCCGAGACGCAGGACGCGTCGATCACGAAGGCATCGACGAGCGAGCTGTCGGAGGGGTGTGGGAGGACGACGATATAGGCGCTCTGGCCGTCGTAGGTGTCCTGCTGCGCCGCGAGAGCCGGCTCCTTGCGGCCGGTGCCGCTCTGCACACAGGACGGCACCTCAGGGTCGTTATTGGCGCGCAGCGGCACATCGGGTGAGTTGCCCTGCCCGGTGACGCCGTTCGACGCGGTGGACTTCCGGTCGGCGAGCAGCGCGTGCACGCGGTCCTTGAGCGTGCCCGAGGAGAGGGCGGAGTTCCCGCTGGAGCTCTGGCTGGCGTGCGCCTGAGGGTCGCTGTCCTTGTGATCGCCGGAGGAGCCGCTCTGGAAGAAGAAGGAGCCGATGCCGATCACCGCCGCGGCGCATGCGCCGCCGAGGACGGCCTTGCGCCAGCGGCGGGCGCGGCCGGGGCGGGTGCCGGGTCCGGTGGCCCCCCGTCCTGGCCCGGTGGCCCCACGCGGGCGCCCGGCGGGCCGGTCCGCCCCGATGGACGGCTTGGTCGTGGGCTCCACGGTGTCGTCGGAGTCGGGGGTGCTGGAGGCGTCATCGGCTGTTTCACGTGAAACAGGCGTGGGCGCGGCGTCCGGATCCGGAGTTTCACGTGAAACATCGGCCACGCGCTCGGGGGCGGTCGCGTCGAGGAGCGCTTCGGCGGCCAGCGCCGCGTCGATGCGGCCCGCGACATCGGCGGGCATCCGCACCGGCCCGGGGAGAGTTCCGAGCAGGGAGCGAATCTCGTCCAGGGACTCCCATACGTCCGCACACAGCACGCAGCTCGCGAGGTGAGTGCGCACATCGACGGCGCGGGACGGAGAGAGCAGACCCTCGGTGAGTGCGGAGATCTCCGCGACCTCAGGGTGCTCTTCCGTGTCCGTCGAGGATGTCACGCTCGCCCACCTCCGCCCTTCACGGCATCTGTGTCGTTCGGTCCTGCCGTCGGTGGGACGGACGTCCCCTGCGTCCGGTTCCTTCCCCTGCCCGAGGGTGAGCTACCCCTCCCACTGGGATGGAGATGTGAGAGGAGGGGCAGCAGTCGCGCGCGGCCCCGGGCGCAGCGGCTCTTCACGGTGCCGGTGGGAACGTCCAGCACCTTCGCAGCCTCCGCGACGGGGTAGCCCTGCATATCGACCAGCACCAGGGCCGCGCGCTGCTCGGGGGGAAGGGTGCGCAGCGCCCGCAGCAGTTCGCGGTGGAGATCGCCTCGCTCGGCGGGGGCGGCGGCTGACTCATGGGGTTCCAGAAGTTGCTCGAGCCGCTCGGTGTCGTCGACGGGGGAGGTGCGACGGGAGGCGGCCTTGCGGGCCCGGTCCAGACAGGCGTTGACCGTGATGCGGTGCAGCCACGTGGTCACGGCGGACTGGCCCCGGAAGGTGTGGGCAGCGCGATAGGCGGAGACGAGCGCGTCCTGGACCGCGTCGGCCGCTTCCTCACGGTCGCCGAGAGTGCGCAGCGCCACCGCCCAGAGTCTGTCGCGGTGGCGCCGCACTATTTCGCTGAAGGCGTCCGGATCGCCGTCGACGTGCCGGGCGAGGAGCTCGCCGTCGCTCGCTCCGCCGATGGTGGCGTCGTCCAACGTTGAGCCCCTCCCCTCTCGGCCGACCGTAGAGGGTCAGCCCTTGACCTTGATCTCCGAGATGCCGCCACGGTAGCGATCAGCGGTGCTGGTCGGAAGTTCCGTGATGTGGACCAGGACGTATCGCGTCCGTACCGGCTTGTCGAGAACGGTGGACAGCTTCTTCCCGACGCTCTTCAGATCGGTGAGGTGCTTGGAGAAGGCGCTGAGTGAGGTGGGGTCGGAGGCGGAGGGATCGGCGGCGAGGACTTCCACCTTCTGGCCGGCGCTGTAGAAGTCGATATCGAGGCTCGCGACCTTTTTGGCGCTGCCGAGGTCGACGATGATGCCGCTGCCCTGCTTGCGGTTGGGCAGGTTACCGAAGTTCGGGTAGTTGTAGAACTCCTTGGTCACCCAGGCGGTGTCCGTATCGCCGTCGACGGCACCATCGACCTTGTCCGGGGCGAAAGGCGCGTCCAGCGGCGAGAACTCCGTGGCGCTCTCGATGCTGAGCGGCTTGCCCACGGGCTTCACGCTCTTGCCGTTGTCCTTCTCACCGGTGGACTTGCCCGGGCTGGACTTGTTCTCCTCCTTGAGGAGGGTGTCCGCGAGCTGCCAGCTGCCGAGGCCGAGAGCGGCGATCAGAAGGGCGGAGACGGTCCACTTGAGGGCCTTGCCCGTGCGGCTCTGCAGCGGCGGCGGAGGCGGCACGGGAGCGGCCGGAGGGGCCGGGTGCGCGGTGCCGCCGCGGTTCGGCTGCTGGCCGTACACACCCTGCTGGTACGTGGTGCGCTGGTACGCCGGGGAAGGGGTGAAGGCGGGCTCCGGCGGCCGGATGCGCGGCATCGCCGCGACGGCCTTGGCCAGCTCCTCGGGGGTGGTGCAGGGCTGGTCCTGACGGGACGCGGTGGCCCCGTCGTTGACCAGCGCGCGCATCGCGAGCTCGGACAGACCGCGGTGCACTCCCGCGCGGACCTGGTCGGGGGCGATCAGGCCCACGCCCTTGGGTAGCCCGGAGAGGCCGTAGGCGTCGGCCTCGTACGGCCAGCGTTGCGTGAGCGCCGCGTACAGCAGTGCGCCGATCGCCTCGGTGTCGGTGCGCTGGGGGTGGTCGACGCTGATACCACGCAGGGCGGCCATGACGGCCAGTCCGCGGATGCGGTACTGACCGGACTCGGTGCGCAGTACGGAGCCGGGGTTCAGCCGCAGATGGGCCAGGCCCTCGCGGTGGGCGGCGGCCATGGCCTGGGAGACCTGGCTGACCAGTTGGTACGCGTCGTGCGGCTCGAGCGGCCCGGCGGCCAGCACGGCGGTGAGCTCGGTGGCGTCGGGAAGCCACTCATGGACGACATAGACGAGATCGTTCTCCTCGACGGCGTCGAGGACCTGGACGAAGCGGGGATCGCCCAGCAGGGCCGCCGAACGGGCGGCGGCGAGCACCGACCTGGCGCGCGGATGGTCCGCGGGCACGACATGCACCCCGACGGCACGCCGCAGTTTCTCGTCCACGGCACGCCAACTGCTGAATCCGTCCAGACGGGTGACGCACTCCTCCAGACGGTAGCGTCTGGCCAACTTGTGACCGCTGTGCAGCTCGAGCGGGTTCGCTTCGGCCGCGGCGCCCGTATCGTCGGTGACCGCGGCCTCTGTCCCCTTGCCGACCTTCTGTTTCGTCCCCGCCCCGTCGGCCGTGGCCTTACCCGCCTCGGCGGTCAGCGGCTCCTCTCCACCGCTGTCGGCCACGTCGACGGCAGCCGTGCTCCGTTCCGCCACCGTCGTTCCTGCCTCCCCATCCGTTGCGCCTACTCCGAGCCAAGACAATTGTGCCCACAGTCCGCCGCTATGCACGACACACGGTGGCGGACGATGGTTGTGCTCAATGATCAGCGTCCGAGTCGTCCGCGCACCATACCGACCATGGCCGTCAGCTCATCAACGCGCATCCGTTTCGCAGCAATGTAGAAGACCGCGATAAGAACGAGACCGCCGCCCAGCAAAGCCGCTACGGAGCCGGCGACGCCCATTCCGAGGGTCTGCATGATGGCGTAGGCCGCGCCACCGCCCAGGAGGGCGGCGGGGATGCTGGCGCCGACGAGGCGGGTGTAGGTGCGCACGACGCGGGGGCCGTCCAGATCGCCGCCCAGCCGGTTGCGCAGCCGCTTCCAGGCCACACCCACGCCGATGGCGTAGGCCAGGCCGTAGGCGGCCGCCATACCGGCGACGGCCCAGCGGGCGGGGAGCAGGAGATAGGCGAGCCCGGATCCGGCGGCGTTGACGGCTGCGATGATCACCGTGTTGTAGAAGGGGGTGCGGGTGTCCTCGTAGGCGTAGAAGCCGCGGAGGACGACGTACTGCACGGAGAAGGGGATCAGGCCCAGGCTGAACGCCATGAGGATGTAGCCCATGGAGACGGCCGCATCGGTGCCGGAGGCGCCGAACAGCAGCGTGCACATGGGGATGCCCAGGGCGATGAAGCCGAAGGCGAGCGGGACGATGGCGACCGCGGAGGTGCGCAGCCCCTGCGAGATGTCGTCGCGGACCGCTCCGGAGTCCCCGTCGTGGGCCGCCCGGGAGATCCGGGGTAGCAGGGAGGCCATGACGGAGACGGTGATGATCGCCTGCGGCATGCCCCAGATGAGCTGGGCGCTGGAGTAGCCGACGAAGCTCATGCCCGGCGCGTTCTGGTTCTCGGCCTCGGCACCCGCCGCGGTGGACAACTGGGTCACGACCAGCACGCCGGCCTGGTTGGCGAGGACGAACAGGACCGTCCACTTGGCCAGCTTGGCGGCCTTGCCGAGGCCGTGGCCGCGCCAGTCGAAGCGCGGCCGGAAGCGGAAGCCGGTGGCCCGCAGGTAGGGGAACATCGCCAGGGACTGGACGACGAGGCCCAGCAGGGTGCCCATGCCCAGCAGCCGGATGCCTTCGGCGGTGATGGTGGTGGTGTCCATCTTGGAGCTGCCAGCGGTGCCGAAGACCCAGATGAACAGGCCGAAGGTGAAGATTATGACGATGTTGTTCAGGACGGGTGTCCACATCATCGCCCCGAACCGGCCCCGGGCGTTGAGGATTTGGCCGACCACCACGTGAATGCCCATGAAGAAGATGGTGGGCAGGCAGTAGCGGGCGAAGGTGACCGCGACCTCGTTGTCGGCGGGGTTGTCCGCGATGGTCGGCGACATCACGCGGATCAGCACCGGCGCGGCGACGACGGTCACCGCGACCAGGAGGCCGAGCACCACCATGACCAGGGTGAGCAGCCGGTTGGCGAATGCCTCGCCACCGTCGTCGTCCTCCTTCATCGCGCGCACGAGTTGGGGGACGAAGACGGAGTTCAGACCGCCGCCGATGGTGAGGATGTACACCATCGTCGGCAGCGTGTACGCGAGGGCGTAGGTGGAGCCGAGGGTGGCCGCGCCGAGTCCCGCGAGGACCACCATCTGCCGGACGAAGCCGGTGAGCCGGGAGACCAGGGTGCCCGCGGCCATCAGCGCGCTGGACTGGAGCACGCTGGACGCGCGGCCCTTGCCCCCTGAGGGCGTCTTCGGTTCGGGGTCGGCCGCGGGAGCGGTCACCACCGGGGCGGCCACCGTGGGGGCGGCGGCCGTCGCGCCGGCGGACTCCGATCTGGACGGCCCGGGGACCGGCGCCTGCCCCTGAGCGGGCGCCTGGGCCTGGGGGTGGTCCTCCGGGCCCTGTGGATAGCCCTGGCCCTGGCCGGGCCGGGGCTCATAGGGCTGCTGATCGCGGTAGAGGTGCGCGAAGGCGTCCCGCTGCGGCTGCTCCCCCACCCCGTAGCCGTCGCCGGCCCCCGGATAGCCCTGGCCCGCCTGATCGGCGGGGTACGGCTGCTGTACCGCGCCCTGGTGGCCGGCGGAGGCCTCGGGGGACCAGACGCGCGGGTCGGGGCCCTGCGGCGTGGGTGGCTGCTGGTAGTACTGCTGCTGGTAGCCGTCCTGCTGCGGTGCGTGGGAGGAGCGGCGGTCGTACAGGGGGTCCGTCAGCGGATCGTGGGCGTAGCGATCCTGCGTCGGATACGGGTAGGGCGTGAAGCTGCCCGTCGCGTACGAATCGTCCAGGTACGGATCCGGTGCGTAGTACTGCTGGCCGTAGGACTGGCGCGGATCGGCCGGGGGCACCTGGTGGGCGTCGCCCAGATACGGATCCCGCTGGTGCGGTTCCTGTCCGTAAGGGTCGTGGGGGCCGTGAGGGGACGGCTGCGGCGGCGGTGGCACTCGGCCATCACCGTCATACGGCGCGTTCATCGCTACCCCACCTCATCGTCCACTGCGGCCCACCGGCCCCGGCAATTGCTCAATGGTCCACTTTCTCACCCGAGCCGGACGGGCCACCGCTTTGCGATCCGGTGTCCGGCGCCGGGTCACTCGGCTGCTCGGGCACGAGGGCGTGTGCGCGGTCACACCGATCGGTCTCCGGGGCCTCGCTGTCGTCCTCATCCTGCCCGTGCGCCTCCTCGGCGTCTTCCCCGTCCCCGCCGTCCTCACCGCCCCTGGCGGCCGCGCGCTTGCGCTGGATGTAGATCCGGACACCGGCGAGGACGAGCAGCAGCACACCGCCGGCGATCACCAGAATCACGGTCGACGTGATTTCGGTGACATTCACCTCGAACATCATCTCGTCGCCGTACGGCTGCCCGTCCGGGGTGTAGAGCTGCGCCGAGACCCACACCGGGCCGTTCGCGTTGGCCGTGGTGCCGAACTTCACGGACTGGCTGTGGCCGCCCTCCACATTGACCAGCTGGGGGTCGCCGACCGCCAGCCGGTTGCCCTGCTGGGAGCGCAGGACGAGCCGCAGCTCGACGCTCTGCACCAGGTTGTTCTGGACGGTCACCGGGACGGTCGCGCTGCGCCCGGAGAGGGTCATGTTCGACTTCGGGACCAGGCGCACCTTATTGGTGAGCCCAGAGAGATAGGTCTGTACGTCGTGCCGGAAGCCGGTCGCGTTCTGCGCCTCGCTGCGCCATGAGGTCGACATCTCGCGCCTGATCGCGTTCCCGAAGGGGGTGACCACCCGGTATTTGGCGGTCAGGATCGGCTCGAAATTGTCCAGGGTCTTCTGGGTCTCCTGGATGCTGTTGAACGCCTCGATGGGCAGCTCCCGCGCGCGCAGCGCCCGGGGGTACGAGCGGGCGCTCGGCACCCGCTGGGTGGCGTTCGGGTCGGGCTTGGCCTTCGCGGCCTGCCCCAGGCTCAGTGGCTGGGTCCACTGCCCGGAGAGCCCCTCCAGGGCCGCCGCCATCGCCTGCGCCTGGCTGGTGGTGGGCGTCCGCTGGGGGGCGACCACGATGCTGCGCTGCTTGTCCGGCGCCTGGAGGTTGATCATCTGGCTCTGGGCCAGGAATCGCTGGATGGCGAGGGTGGAGTTCTCCGCCTTGGACATGTCGCCGGTGAAGGCCGTCGACAGCCGTGCGTCGGAGACCACCGCCGTATTGCCGCCGCCGATCTGCCGGGCCGCGGTGGGGGTGTAGGAGAGCCCGCCGGTCTCGCGCAGGCTGTCGCTGCGGGCGATGACGTTGTGTGCGCCCGCGGAGGTGGCGACGTCCACGATCGAGGAGTCGACCGCGCCCTCGACGGGCCAGGCGAAGTCCGTGCGCGGCCGTACCCCGAGGATGGTCTCCACGGTCGTCGAGGCGAGCTCGGTGGCGCCCTGGAGGTGGCTGAGGGCGCCGGTGACGTTCTTACCTCGGTGGGCGAGCGAGGCGAGGTCGGGGTCGGCGAACGGCAGCGCGACCACCTGCTTGCCCTCCACGGCCTTCTGGAGGGCGTCCAGCCACTGCTTGGCGACGGTCTGGCCGTGGCCCGCCCTGGTCCCCTTGCCCGAGGGATTCTGGACCTCGTAGTTCTTCGTCATCGCGTCGACCGTGGCGAGCAGGTCGGGGTCGATCACCCAGGTGATGGGGAGGTTCTTCCCCAGGGCGACCATCTGCTGCAGCCGGCCGCCCGGGGCCAGCTCCTTGGCCAGGCGGTCGTCCCGGAAGATCGGGGTGCGGTCCTCGTCGTTGTCCGTGCGGGCGGTCACATGGGTGGCGGAGATCAGCGGCCACAGATAGGTGAGCTGGGACTTCTTCTGGGACGGGCCCGACTGCCAGGGCAGGAAGGTCCGCTCGATGCCCAGCACCTGCGGCCAGGGCTGATGGGAGGTGCCACCGGTCAGCGAGACGCCGAGCTGATAGACGCCGTTCTCCCCCAGGTGCAACTGATCCACCGGTATGGAGAGGGAGAAGTCACGGCTGGTGCCGGCCGGCAGCTTGCCGATCTTCTTGGCGTATTTGCGGTCGATCTCGGTGCCGTCGAGCCCCTCCGTATAGCCGGTGCGGTGGGCGGTGGTGTCGATCGCGCTGCGGCCGTTCATGGTCGGGCCGACCCGGAGACCCACCCGGGCCCCCGAGACCGTGCCCTTGGTGTCGTTGGTGACGGTGCCGCTGACGGTGAGGGTGTCGCTCTTCTTCGGCGCGGTGGGGGTCAGTGAGGTGATGGAGACGTCCACCGATCGCGAGCCGGTGGCCTTGCTCTCGGCGTGGGCGGCGGGTGCCGCCGGAATCTGTGCCAGGCCCGCGAGCATCGGCGCCGCGGCCAGCAGGGCCGCCGTGCGCCGCAACCATCGCCGGGCACGAGCGGAAGTTGTCCCCCGGAGGTCTGCCGCATCGGCCACGCGCTCGCCCGTCCCTTGTCGTCAGTAGGTCGTCAGTGGTCGTCGCAATGTGCGTCCACGGAATGGTAACGATGCCCGCTGTGACGAAGTGCTGTGGAGGGCTCCACAAGATCGTTACGCAGTGGTGGCCCCCCTCGGGGGTGGACTCTCGGGGGCGCGCGGCCACGTACCCTGTTCTGTTGTGCCGAACGCCAACAATGACAGCCGATCCCCGCAGTCGCCCAACGAGCTCAGCCAGGTGCAGCGCCGCGCCGTGGGCGAACTCCTGCGGGTCTCTCCCGTTGCCGACGATCTTGCCCGTCGTTTCCAGCAGGCCGGTTTCCGCCTGGCCCTGGTCGGCGGCTCGGTACGGGACGCGCTGCTCGGCCGGCTCGGTAACGATCTGGATTTCACCACGGACGCGCGGCCGGAGGAGGTACTGAAGATCGTACGGCCCTGGGCGGACGCGGTCTGGGACGTCGGCATCGCCTTCGGTACGGTCGGCTGCCGCAAGGGCATGTCCCCCGGAAGCGGGTCGGATCAAAGCTTCCAGATCGAAATCACCACTTATCGGTCAGAAGCCTATGACCGGACATCTCGGAAGCCCGAGGTGTCGTACGGCGACTCCATCGAGGAGGACCTGGTCCGTCGGGACTTCACGGTCAACGCGATGGCGGTGGCGCTTCCACAGAAGGAGTTCATCGACCCGCACCACGGTCTGGAAGATCTCGCCGCCCGGGTGCTGCGCACCCCGGGGACGCCCGAGGAGTCCTTCTCCGACGATCCGCTGCGGATGATGCGTGCCGCGCGCTTCGCGGCGCAGCTCGACTTCGAGGTGGCCCCCGAGGTGGTCGCCGCGATGACGGCGATGGCCGAGCGCATCGACATCGTCTCGGCGGAGCGGGTGCGTGATGAGCTCAACAAGCTCGTCCTGTCCGACCACCCCCGCAAGGGGCTGCGGCTGCTGGTGGAGACGGGGCTCGCCGACCGCGTCCTGCCGGAGCTTCCGGCGCTGCGCCTGGAGCGCGATGAGCACCACCGCCACAAGGATGTCTATGAGCACTCGCTGACGGTGCTGGACCAGGCCATCGACCTGGAGACCGAGGGCCCCGATCTGACGCTGCGGCTGGCCGCGCTGCTGCATGACATCGGCAAGCCCAAGACGCGCCGCTTCGAGAAGGACGGCCGGGTCTCCTTCCACCACCACGAGGTGGTGGGGGCGAAGATGACCAAGTACCGGATGACGAAGCTCAAGTACTCCAATGAGCTGATCAAGGATGTCTCCCGCCTGGTCGAGCTGCATCTGCGCTTTCACGGCTATGGCACGGGGGAATGGACCGACTCCGCGGTCCGCCGCTATGTCCGTGACGCCGGGCCGCTGCTGGACCGGCTGCACAAGCTGACCCGCTCGGACTGCACCACGCGCAATCGGCGGAAGGCGATGGCGCTCTCGCGTGCGTACGACGGCCTCGAGGAGCGCATCGCCCGGCTGCAGGAGCAGGAAGAACTGGATGCGATCCGCCCGGATCTGGACGGCAACGAGATCATGAAGATCCTCGGCATCCCCCCGGGGCCGCAGGTCGGCAAGGCGTACAAGCATCTGCTGGAGCTGCGGCTGGAGCACGGCCCGATGGAGCGGGACGCCGCGATCGCCGCGCTCCAGGAGTGGTGGGAAGCTCAGCCGGAGGGCTGAGCCCCCGCTCCCTCACGTTTCACGTGAAACATCGACCCGCTTGGCGCTCCGTCGGTCATGTTTCACGTGAAACCTCACCAGGAGTGCGGTGGCCGCGTAGAGCAGCGCCACACAGATCAGCAGTGCGGCCGACCTGCCGTCCGGTGGCAGTATCACCGCGGCGACCGCCGCGGCTCCCACGAAGGCGACATTGAACAGCACGTCATAGAGGGAGAAGATCCGCCCGCGGAAGTCATCGGCGATGGCGGACTGCACCACGGTGTCGGTGGCGATCTTCGCGCCCTGGGTGACCAGCCCGAGGATGAACGCGGCGATCAGCATGGGAGCGGGCTCGAAGGGCAGCCCGAGCCCCGGCTCCAGGAGGGTCGCGCTCCCCGCGCACACCATCACCCAGGAGAGTCGGCCGTCCGGCCGGGAGGGCGTACGGGCCCCGAGCCGGGCCACCGCCCACGGTGTGATCACCGCCGCCGCGAAGAAGCCCGCGCCCGAGACGCCGACGGCCAGCCCCAGCAGCGCGAGCCCCTGGGACTCGGTGTCGGCCCATGCGTAGCGGCAGAGCATCAGCACCGTCACCGTGAGCGCGCCGTAGCAGAAGCGCATCAGCGTCATCGCGGTCAGCGCCACGGTGGGATCCCGGCGCTCCAGAAGATGGCGTACGCCCGCGACCAGACCCCGCGCGGTGCTCATCAGGGCCGCGGAGAGACGGGGCTGAAGGGCCGCGGGATCCGGCCCCAGCAGACCCGGTGCCATCAGCAGGGCCGTGAGCCCGGCGATGAGATAGAGCGCGGCGCCCACCAGGACCACCAGCGCGTCCGAGGAGGTGCCTCCCGGGCCCGACAGCCGGACGATGAAGGCGAGGCTGCCCCCTGCCGTGGCGGCGAGCGTTCCGGCGGTGGGCGAGAGGGAGTTGGCCATGACCAGACGCTCCTGGCTGTCCACGACCCGGGGCAGGGCCGCCGAAAGCCCGGCCAGCACAAAGCGGTTGACGGCCGTCACCGACAGGGCCGAGACGTAGAAGAGCCACTCCGGCACCTGGCCCAGCACCAGCACGGCGGTTCCGGCGGCCAGCCCCGAGCGCAGCAGATTGCCGTAGAGCAGCACCTGCCGCCGGCGCCAGCGGTCCAGCAGCACTCCGGCGAAGGGGCCCAGCAGGGAATAGGGGAGCAGTAGAACGGCCATGGCGGAGGCGATGGCCGCGGCGGAGGTCTCCTTCTCCGGGGAGAAGACCACATAGGTGGCGAGCGCCACCTGGTAGACGCCGTCGGCCGACTGGGACAGCAGCCGGATGGCCAGGAGGCGGCGGAAGTCCCGCAGTTGCAGCAGTACGCGGAGATCACGCACAACAGGCATGGCGTCAGCCTCACACACCACACGGGCCTCCGGGTGTATTACCCGGAGGCCCGTGATCACGCGGCGGGAATCAGCGCATGGCGCTTCAGCGCTCGACCTCGCCCCTGATGAACTTCTCCACGTTCTCCCGCGCCTCGTTGTCGAAGTACTGCACCGGCGGCGACTTCATGAAGTACGAGGAGGCCGAGAGGATCGGGCCGCCGATGCCGCGGTCCTTGGCGATCTTGGCGGCGCGCAGCGCGTCGATGATGACACCCGCGGAGTTCGGGGAGTCCCACACCTCGAGCTTGTACTCCAGGTTCAGCGGGACGTCGCCGAACGCGCGGCCCTCCAGGCGGACATAGGCCCACTTGCGGTCGTCCAGCCAGGCCACGTAGTCCGAGGGGCCGATGTGGACGTTGTCGGCGCCCAGCTCGCGGTCGGGGATCTGCGAGGTGACGGCCTGGGTCTTGGAGATCTTCTTGGACTCCAGGCGCTCCCGCTCGAGCATGTTCTTGAAGTCCATGTTGCCGCCGACGTTCAGCTGCATGGTGCGGTCCAGGATGACGCCCCGGTCCTCGAACAGCTTGGCCATCACGCGGTGCGTGATGGTCGCGCCGACCTGCGACTTGATGTCGTCACCGACGATCGGTACCCCGGCCTCGGTGAACTTGTCCGCCCACTCCTTGGTGCCGGCGATGAAGACCGGGAGCGCGTTGACGAAGGCGACCTTCGCGTCGATGGCGCACTGGGCGTAGTACTTGGCGGCGTCCTCGGAGCCGACCGGGAGGTAGCAGACCAGAACGTCGACCCGCTTGTCCTTGAGGACCTGGACGACATCGACCGGGGTCTCGTCGGACTCGTCGATGGTCTGGCGGTAGTACTTGCCGAGTCCGTCGAGCGTGTGGCCGCGCTGGACCGTGACACCGGTCGTCGGCACGTCGCAGATCTTGATGGTGTTGTTCTCGCTGGCGCCGATGGCGTCCGCGAGGTCCAGGCCGACCTTCTTCGCGTCCACGTCGAAGGCGGCCACGAACTCCACGTCCTTCACGTGGTAGTCGCCGAACTGCACGTGCATCAGACCCGGCACGCGGGTGTCCGGGTCGGCGTCCTTGTAGTACTCGACGCCCTGCACCAGCGAGGCGGCGCAGTTGCCCACGCCGACGATGGCTACACGAACCGAACCCATTCCGGTTGCTCCCTGTGTGTACTGGACGAGGCCCCGCGGATGCCGGGCCTCACTTGGCGGTGTCATCGGACGGATCCGGCCGGGAACCACCCCGGTGCCGGGGCGGGCCGTCCGCATCTTCTGACTGGTCCTGCTGTGGCGGCCGGTCCTCGTCCCGCTCGGTCGTCCGGTCCTGCCCGGCGGTGCCGTCGCGCCGATCGCGTCCGGCCCGCTCGCTCTCGATCAGCTCGTTCAACCAGCGCACCTCGCGCTCCACCGACTCCAT
Source organism: Streptomyces sp. 5-10 (assembly GCF_014712245.1). Classification (NCBI taxonomy): domain Bacteria; kingdom Bacillati; phylum Actinomycetota; class Actinomycetes; order Kitasatosporales; family Streptomycetaceae; genus Streptomyces; species Streptomyces sp. 5-10. The sequence continues at coordinate 37,433 of NZ_JACVYG010000046.1, read as the reverse complement.
ACCGTGTCGCTGCAGCTCGAGGGTGTAGTCGTCCAGGCGCTCGCGGGTGCGGGCCATGGCGGCGCGCATCTTGTCCAGGCGCTCCTCCAGGCGGCTGCGCCGCCCCTCCAGCACCCGCATCCGAACGTCTCGTGACGTCTGGCCGAAGAAGGCGAACCGAACGCCGAAGTGCTCGTCCTCCCAGGCGTCCGGCCCGGTGTGGGAGAGCAGCTCCTCGAACCGCTCCTTCCCCGCCGCCGTGAGCCGGTAGACGATCTTCGCCCGGCGGCCGGAGAGGGGCGCCGCGAGAGCGTCCTGGGAGGCGCTGCCGGATTCCTCGATCAACCAGCCGTTGGCGACCAGCGTCTTGAGGCAGGGATAGAGGCTGCCGTAGCTGAACGCGCGGAACACCCCGAGTGAGGTGTTGAGCCGCTTCCGCAGCTCGTATCCGTGCATCGGCGACTCGCGCAGCAGGCCGAGGACGGCGAACTCCAGGACGCCTGAGCGTCTGCTCATTCCCCGCCTCCCCTCTCCTCCGGGCCCGCTATGTCGAGCTGATGTATCGACTCGATACATCCAGACGATAGAACCGTGCTCGGGATGGGACAAGAGGGACCACGGTGAACGCCGTCACATCATCAATTCGTGGCACTCAATCTGACGGTTATGGAGCGAAGGTGGCGGCTGGGCGGGTTTTGACCGTGCGTACTCTGTTCGCCATGCAGACCTATGGGAACCAAGTGACGCCGAGATGCGTCCTCGTCCCGGATGCAGTGCGTCCGGTTGCCTGGTGCGACCGGATCGCACATTGGGGGGACCGGAAGCCATCTGCCGCTTTCAGGCGATAGCGCCTGCCCGAGGAGAAGTCGTTCCATGAGCGAGCACCGTCGCAAGCCGCCGCAACCCCAAGGCGGCGGACGAGCAGCGGCCCGGCGAGCCGGACAGCAGTCGTCCGGCCGCCGCGCAGCACCTACGCACAACGCCGCAGCCGGGTCGGGCGCCACCCCCGAGGGGGAAGAGCGTCCTTACGGCGGCCGTGCGGCGGCCCGCCGCGCCGCCCAACGTGGCGGTGGCCGGAGACGAGTATCCGAGTCGAGCGCGGCCGGCGCGGGCTCCGGCGGTCGCGGAGGCGGCCGACGGGGGACGGGCGGCGGCCGCGGACGTGGCTCGGGGGGCGATGGGCACCCCGGCAAGAAGCGCTTCATCGACTACCCGCGCGCTGGGCGGTCGGGTTTCCGGCGCTGGGTTCCGTCCTGGAGGCTGGTGACGGGAACCTTCATCTTCTTCTTCGCGGTGCTGCTCGGCGCCGTCGGCATAGGGCTGTGGCTGGTGGAAGTGCCGACCGCCCAGGCCGCGTCCCAGACCCAGAAGAACGTCTACTACTGGGCGGACGGCAAGCAGATGGTGGTCTCCGGCGGTGGCGACCTCAACCGCCAGATCGTCCCCCTCAGCAAGATCCCCAAGTCCATGCAGAACGCGGTGATCTCCGCGGAGAACGCCAGCTTCTACGACGACAGCGGCGTCGACCCGATGGGTATCGCCCGCGCGGTCGTCAACATGGCGAAGGGTGGAGCGACCCAGAGTGGTTCGACCATCACCCAGCAGTTCGTGAAGAACACCTACCTCGACCAGTCACAGACGCTCACGCGTAAGGTCAAGGAGCTGTTCATCTCCATAAAGGTGGGCGCGACCAAGGACAAGGACTACATCCTCGGGAGCTATCTGAACACCGCGTACTACGGACGCGGTGCCTACGGCTGCCAGGCGGCCGCCCGCGCCTACTACGACCGGGACTGCGCGGACCTGACGCCCAGCCAGAGCGCCTTCCTGGCCTCGACGCTCAACGGCCCCAACCTCTACGACCCCAACGGCGGCTACGGCGCCGCCGCCACCAAGGAGGCCAACACCAAGCGGGCCAAGCAGCGCTGGGAGTGGATCCTGCGGCGCGAGGTCGCCGTGCACAGGATGCCCAGGGCGGAGGCCCAGAAGTGGATCGCCAAGGGTTTCCCGATGCCGCAGAACCCGAAGGTGGCCACGAACAAGCAGGGCCAGATCGGCTACCTGACCGACCTCGCCGACAACTACATCATCGCCAACACCGGCATCAGCAAGTCAAAACTGGACAAGGGTGGCTATCAGATCCACACCACCTTCGACCGGAAGAAGATCAGTGAGCTGACCCGGGCGGTCGAGAAGGTCTCCAAGGAGAACATCAAGCCGAAACAGCGCGACGTGGACAAGTACGTCCAGTTCGGCGGCGCCTCGGTGGAGCCCAAGACCGGCAAGATCCTGGCCATCTACGGCGGCAAGAACGCGCTGGAGCACTACCGCAACAACGCCGACTACACCGGTGTCCAGGTGGGCTCGACCTTCAAGCCCTTCGTGATGGCCGCCGCGATGACCAATGGCGTCCGGGATCCGAAGGGCCCACGGGAGCAACCCGATTCCGAGCGCACCCTGGTCTCGCCGAGCAGTGTCTACAACGGTGACAACAAGGTGACCCTGCGGGACTACGACGGCACCGTCTGGCACGACAAGGACGGCAAGGAGTGGCACCAGCGCAACGACGGTGACGAGGACAAGGGCCCGATCAGCCTGCGCACCGCGATGCAGTACTCGGTGAACACCCCGTTCATCCAGCTGGGCATGGACGTCGGCACCGACAAGGTGCGGGACGCGGCCCTGGCCGCGGGCCTCAGCAAGGAGCAGTTGGCCTCGATCACCCCGACGTTCTCGCTCGGCACCTCGGCGCCCAGCGCCATCCGGCTCGCCGGGGCGTACGCCACCTTCGCGGCCAGCGGTCAGCAGGCCGAGCCGTACTCGGTGGAGCGGGTCGAGGACAAGAACGGCCCGGTCTACAACCACAAGCAGGACGCCGAGCTCAAGCGGGCGTTCGACTCGAACGTGGCGAACAACGTCACCGACGTCCTGGAGAACGTGGTCCAGCGCGGCACCGGCACCTCGGCGAAGATCGGCCGTCCGGTCGCGGGCAAGACCGGAACCACCGACGAGAACAAGTCGGCCTGGTTCTCCGGCTACACCCCGCAGCTGTCCACGGCGATCGGCATGTGGCGGGTGGACGACCAGGCCAAGAGCCAGAAGTTCCTGTCCATGCGCGGTGTGGGCGGCCAGGAGACGATCCACGGTGCGTCGTTCCCGGCGGAGATCTGGGCCGACTACATGCGCGGTGCCCTGAAGGGCGTGCCGGTCAAGGACTTCCCCGCGGCCACCCCGATCGGGCAGAAGGTCTTCGGCGAGGACGCCAGCCCGAGCCCGACCCAGACGACGGAGAAGCCGTCCGAGTCCCCGTCGGAGTCGCCTTCGGAATCTCCGTCGGAGTCCCCCTCGGAGTCGCCGTCCGGCAGCCCGACCCCGACGGACACCTGTGACCCGCTGGACCTGAACTGCCAGGACAACGGCGGCAACGGCAACGGCGGCAACCAGAACGGCGGCGCGAACGGCGGTCCGGGAGGCCCGTCCACATCGCCGACCACGGAGGACCCGGGCGGCCCCGGTGGCATATTCGGCGGCCCGTCCGGGACCCGCAGGAAGGAATAGCACGCGGTCCCGTACGACCCGTCCACCCTCGCCGGCCGCGCCGGAGCGAACCCGCTCCGGCGCGGCCGGCGCCGTTCCGGGCCCTGGACGGCTCTCTGCGCCTCTGGCACACCTCTCCCCGGCCCCAGGGACCGCCGGGGCGTCCGCGGCGCACTCAGCGGCCGCTGGGCCGGTCCTGGCTCCTCCGGCGGGGCTCGTACGGCAGGATGGGGGCCATGAGCGTGCGCGAGGACCCACAGGCCCAGCCCGTACGGCCGACCGCCGAGGACCCGGTGGCCGCGGCCGGCAGCGAGCTGATCGGTGGGCCGACCGGGCGCCGGGCCCTGCTGGGCACGAGCTGGTGGACCCCGGTGCGGATCGTGGCGATCGTCGCCATCGGCATGTTCGCCCTGGGCATGGTGCAGAAGCTGCCCTGCTACGACGGCGGCTGGTTCTACGGGGCCACCGCCCAGTACACCCACGCCTGCTACTCCGACATACCGCACCTCTACAACGGCCGCGGCTTCGCCCTCGACCTCGTCCCGTACTTCGACCGCATACCGGACAACGTCTCGGGCGGGATGCAGTACCTGGAGTATCCGGTCCTCACCGGCCTCTTCATGGAGGTCGCCTCCTGGATGACCCCGCACGGCGGCTCCATCCAGGACCGCGAGCAGATCTACTGGCTGGTCAACGCGGGCATGCTGATGGTCTGCACCGCGGTCATCGCGGTCTGTGTGGCCCGTACGCACCGCCGCCGCCCCTGGGACGCGCTGCTGGTCGCCCTCGCCCCCGCCTTCGCGCTCACGGCCACCATCAACTGGGACCTGTTCGCCGTCGCCCTTACGGCCGCCGCCCTGCTGATGTGGTCCCGCAGCCGCCCGCTGGCCGCCGGTGTGCTGCTGGGGCTCGCGACGGCCGCCAAGCTCTACCCAGGGCTGCTGCTCGGTCCGCTGCTGGTGCTCTGCCTGCGGGCGGGGCGGCTGCGGGCCTTCTGGACGACCGCGGGCGGAGCCCTGGCCGCCTGGCTCGTGGTGAACCTCCCCGTGATGATCAGTACGCAGGGCGGACCGCACATCCGCGACGGCTGGAAGACGTTCTACACCTTCAGCCAGGAGCGCCCCGTGGACTTCGGCTCGGTGTGGCTGATCATCTCCCAGCGCACCGGGAACCCCCTGGAGGACGTCAANTCCCAGCGCACCGGGAACCCCCTGGAGGACGTCAACACCTACGGCACCGTGCTGATGGCCCTGGCCTGCCTCGGGGTGGCGGCGCTCGCCCTGTGCGCCCCGCGCCGTCCGCGCCTGGCCCAGCTGTCCTTCCTGATCGTCGCGGCGTTCGTGCTCACCAACAAGGTCTACTCACCGCAGTACGTGCTGTGGCTGATCCCGCTGGCCGCACTGGCCAGGCCGCGCTGGCGGGACTTCCTGGTCTGGCAGGCGTGCGAGGTCATGTACTTCCTGGGGATCTGGATGTACCTCGCGTACACGGGCAGCGGCGACCAGCACCGGGGGCTGCCCGCGGAGGGCTATCAGCTGGCGATCGCCGTGCATCTGCTGGGGACGCTGTATCTGTGCGCCCTGATCGTCCGGGACGCGCTGGTGCCGGAGCGGGACCCGGTGCGCCGGGACGGGTCGGACGACCCCGGGGGAGGCGTGCTGGACCGGGCCCCGGACGCGTTCGTGCTGGGAGAGGCGCGGCGCGCGTCCCGCTATGAGGGCGCGGCGCTGGTGGACTGGGGCGTCCACCGGGAGTGAGCCCCGGACGGGAGCCCCTCCCGGCGGTGCGGAACTCCTCCCGGCGGCGTGGGTTCAGCGGTCGAGCAGCCGGTCGAACTGGGTCGTGGTGTGCCGCAGATGCGCCACCAGCTCATCCCCCACCTGGGGTGCCTGGACGTCACTGGGCACGAACAGGATGGACACCTGCATGTGCGGCGGCTCGGCGAACCACCGCTGCTTGCCCGCCCACACGAACGGCGAGAGGTTGCGGTTGACGGTCGCCAGACCGGCGCGGGCGACCCCCTTGGCGCGGGGCATCACCCCGTGCAGCGCCTTGGGCGCCTCCAGACCGACGCCGTGGGAGGTGCCGCCCGCGACCACGACCAGATGGCCGTCGGAGGCGGCCTTCTGCTGGCGGTAGCCGAAGCGGTCGCCCTTCGAGACCCGGGTGACGTCGAGCACCGAGCCCCGGTACTCCGTCGAGTCGTGGTCGCCCAGCCACAGCCGGGTGCCGATCCGCGCCCGGAAGCGGGTCTGCGGGAACTGCTGCTGCAGCCGGGCCAGTTCCTCGGCCTTGAGGTGGCTGACGAACATGGTGTGCAGCGGCAGGCGCGCCGCCCGCAGCCGGTCCATCCAGGCGATGACCTCCTCGACCGCGTCCAGGCCGTCGGTGCGGTCGAGCGGGAGGTGGATGGCGAACCCCTCCAGCCGGACGTTCTCTATCGCCGCGTGCAGCTTGGGCAGGTCCTCCTCGGTGACGCCGTGCCGCTTCATGCTGCTCATGACCTCGATGACCACGCGCGCGTTCACCAGGCCGTAGACGCCGTCGACCGACGAGACCGAACGGATCACCCGGTCCGGCAGCGGCACCGGCTCCTCACCGCGGCGGAAGGGGGTGAGCACCAGCAGGTCACCGCTGAAGAAGTCCTTCATCCGGGCGGCCTCGTACGTGGTCCCGACCGCGAGGATGTCGCTGCCGAAACGGGCGGCTTCCTCGGCCAGCCGCTCATGGCCGAAGCCGTAGCCGTTGCCTTTGCAGACCGGGACTATCCCCGGGAACTGCTGGATCACCGATTGCTGGTGCGCCCGCCAGCGCGCGGTGTCGACATAGAGGGTGAGCGCCATTGGCCGGTCCCGGAACCTTTCTCATAGCCGCGGTGTATTGGAGGTATGGGAGACAGCGAATCGTGGTCAGCGGCGCGACATGTAGATGTCGAGCGCCTTGTGCAGGAGCTTGTTGAGCGGGAAGTCCCACTCGCCGAGGTATTCGGCAGCCTGCCCGCCGGTGCCCACCTTGAACTGGATCAGACCGAAGAGATGATCCGTCTCATCGAGGGAGTCGCTGATGCCGCGCAGGTCATAGACGGTCGCGCCCAGTGCGTAGGCGTCGCGGAGCATCCGCCACTGCATCGCGTTCGAGGGCCGGACCTCGCGCTTGTGGTTGGCGGAGGCGCCGTAGGAGTACCAGACATGGCCGCCGACGATCAGCATCGTGGCGGCGGCCACGGCCTCGTTCTCGTGCATCGCGAAGTACAGCCGCATCCGATTGGGGTCCTCGGTGTTGAGGGCCGTCCACATGCGCTGGAAGTAGCTGAGCGGGCGGGGCCGGAAGTGGTCGCGCTCCGCTGTGATCTCGTAGAGCCGCTGCCACTCGGGCAGATGCTCGTAGCCGCCCTGGACGACCTCGACACCGGCCTTCTCGGCCTTCTTGATGTTGCGGCGCCACAGCTGATTGAAGCCCTTGTGGACATCCTCCAGGGACCGGTTCTCCAGCGGTACCTGGAAGACGTACCGCGGCTGGACGTCACCGAAGCCGGCCCCGCCGTCCTCGCCCTGCTGCCAGCCCATGCGCCGCAGCCGCTCGGCCACCTCGAAGGCGCGCGGCTCGATGAAGGTGGCCTCGACATCGCGCAGCCGCTTGACGTCGGGGTTCTGGATGCCGGACTTGATCGCGGCGGAATCCCAGCGGCGGATGATGACCGGCGGGCCCATCTTCACGGAGAAGGCGCCCTGCTGCTTCAGATGCGCGAGCATCGGACGCAGCCAGTCCTCGAGGTTGGGGGCGTACCAGTTGATGACCGGGCCCTCGGGGAGATAGGCGAGATAGCGCTTGATCTTGGGCAGCTGGCGGTAGAGGACGAGACCGGCGCCGACGAGCTGACCCGTGGCGTCGAACCAGCCGAGGTTCTCCGAGCGCCACTCCGACTTGACGTCAGCCCATGCAGGCACCTGCATGTGGCTTGCCGCCGGCAGGCTCTGGATGTACGCCAGATGCTGCTCTCGGCTGATCGTCCTCAAGGTCAGGCTCATGTGGGGCGCTCCTCGGCAGGTTTGTCCCCAGGGTCGGGGCTCCGGCTCTCGCGCCGAAGCCTACTGCGACCGGGACACGCCCCGTTCGGGCCCGGGGACAACCGGGCTCCGGGCGGGCTCAGCCCAGCACGCCGCCGAAGAGCCCTCCATGCGCCATGCCGAGATAGAAGCCGACCCCGGAGGCACCGAGCCCGATGATCAGCAGGAACCGCTCACCAGTGGTCACGGACCTCAGCTGGCCCCAGGCACCGCTGATCATCCCGATCAGCCCGACCCATGAGCTGACCAGGTGGAGGTGGGGGAAATGAGCCGTGACAAAGGCGATCACGCCGATCACCAGGGTCGCCACGGCGACCGTGTTCTCTACGGGATGCGACTTGCCATCGGTGTCCAGGAAGGTGAACAAGCCGTGGTGGGATCGTGCTGCCTGTGCCATGGGGCACCTCCAGGTAGGCACATAGAGCAAGGCGGCGAACTGTTACGCCGCTCACACCCGATGTGTACAGATTGCGGGCCAAGACGCCCGGATTTCAAGCGGGCGGCCGAAGCCGGGTACTGTGTACCGTCCGCGGTGGTGTCTGCACTGACGCCGAAGCGGATACGCATCACGACCCTCCTGCCACGGAACGACCGTGGCCGCTGAGTCCAAAGGAGGTGGGTTCCACATGCGTCACTACGAGGTGATGGTCATCCTCGACCCCGATCTCGAGGAGCGCGCTGTCTCCCCGCTGATCGAGAACTTCCTTTCCGTCGTCCGTGAGGGCAACGGCAAGGTCGAGAAGGTCGACACCTGGGGCCGTCGTCGTCTCTCGTACGAGATCAAGAAGAAGCCCGAGGGCATCTACTCGGTCATCGACTTGCAGGCCGAGCCCGCGGTCGTCAAGGAGCTCGACCGCCAGCTGAACCTGAACGAGTCGGTCCTCCGGACCAAGGTCCTCCGTCCCGAGACCCACTGACCGCATAAGCGTTCAGCGGTCATCGGGGCCGAATCGCAACGAGTAGCAAGCAGCCCAGCAGTACCCGCCGAGAGGTTCCCCCAATGGCAGGCGAGACCGTCATCACGGTCGTCGGCAATCTCGTCGACGACCCCGAGCTGCGTTTCACCCCGTCCGGTGCGGCGGTCGCGAAGTTCCGCGTCGCGTCCACTCCCCGTACCTTCGACCGGCAGACCAACGAGTGGAAGGACGGCGAGAGCCTCTTCCTCACGTGCTCGGTGTGGCGGCAGGCCGCGGAGAACGTGGCCGAGTCCCTTCAGCGCGGCATGCGCGTCATCGTGCAGGGCCGTCTGAAGCAGCGGTCCTATGAGGACCGCGAGGGGATCAAGCGCACGGTCTATGAGCTGGATGTCGACGAGGTCGGCGCCAGCCTGCGCAACGCCACAGCCAAGGTCACCAAGACCACCGGTCGCGGTGGTCAGGGTGGTTACGGCGGCGGTGGCGGCCAGGGCGGCGGCGGCTGGGGCGGTGGCCCCAGCGGCGGCGGCCAGCAGCAGGGCGGCGGCGCTCCGGCCGACGACCCGTGGGCGACCGGCGCTCCGGCCGGCGGCCAGGGCGGCGGTGGTGGTGGCTGGGGCGGCGGCTCCGGCAACTCCGGGGGCTACTCGGACGAGCCGCCCTTCTAGGCCCGAGGCGTTGTTTCACGTGAAACAGCGCGCGGTCTGGTCAGGGCGACCAGCACACACTTCTTGATCACACTGGAGAGAGACAATGGCGAAGCCGCCTGCTCGCAAGCCGAAGAAGAAGGTTTGCGTGTTCTGCAAGGAGAAGATCTCCTACGTCGACTACAAGGACACGAACCTGCTGCGGAAGTTCATCTCCGACCGCGGCAAGATCCGTGCCCGCCGGGTCACCGGCAACTGCACCCAGCACCAGCGTGACGTCGCCACGGCCGTGAAGAACAGCCGTGAGATGGCGCTGCTGCCCTACACCTCCACCGCGCGATAAGGGAAGGGTGACCGAATCATGAAGATCATCCTCACCCACGAGGTCTCCGGCCTCGGTGCCGCCGGTGACGTCGTGGACGTCAAGGACGGTTACGCCCGTAACTACCTGGTCCCGCGTGGTCTGGCGCTCCGCTGGACCAAGGGCGGCGAGAAGGACGTCGAGCAGATCCGCCGCGGTCGTCGCATCCGCGAGATCGCCACGATCGAGCAGGCCAATGAGGTCAAGGCTCAGCTCGAGGGCGTCAAGGTGCGCCTGAAGACCCGTGCCGGCGACGCCGGTCGGCTCTTCGGCTCCGTCACCCCGGCCGACATCGCCTCGGCGATCAAGGACGCGGGTGGCCCGGAGGTCGACAAGCGCCGCATCGAGGTGTCGGCCCCGATCAAGACCCTGGGCGCGCACCAGGTCTCGGTCCGTCTGCACGCCGAGGTTGCCGCCAAGGTCGGCGTCGAGGTCGTCGCCGCCTGACGACGGCCATGACGGTCGCCGTCGGCACCGTGCACAGCGCACCGGAGGGCCGCACCCTGTTGTGGGGTGCGGCCCTCCGCCATGTCGGCCTTCTGCCGTGCCGGCCTTCCGCTGCCCTCCGCCGTGCCGGGGGCTGACTGGTGGGACCTGGACTCAGCTTCGTACCGCGCCGGTGACGATCCAGCGGCCGGAGCGGGTGCGCAGCCACAGGGTCGTCATCCGGACCGACATCATCAGCGCCATGGTGCACCACAGCGCCGTCAGGCCCCCGCCGAGCGAGGGCACCAGCAGCGCCACCGGGGCGAAGACGGCCAGTGTGGCGATCATCGCCCAGGCCAGATACGGCCCGTCGCCCGCGCCCATCAGCACGCCGTCGAGGACGAAGACCACCCCCGAGACCGGCTGGATGAGGGCCGTGACCAACAGGGCGGGCAGCAGGGCGTCCCGTACCGCGGAATCGGTGGTGAACAGGGGGATGAACAGCGGCCGGGCGGCGACCACCAGCAGGCCCAGCACCACGCCCGAGGCGATGCCCCACCGCACCATGCGACGGCAGGCGGCCCGCGCGCCCTCCTCGTCGCCGGCGCCCAGATAGCGTCCGATGATCGCCTGGCCCGCGATGGCGATGGCGTCCAGGGCGAAGGCCAGCAGGCTCCACAGGGTGAGCACGATCTGGTGGGCGGCGATTTCGGTGTCGCCGAGGCGGGCCGCCACAGCCGTCGCGATCAGCATCACGGCGCGCAGCGAGAGCGTACGGATCAGCAGCGGTGCCCCGGCGTGGGCACAGGCCCTGATTCCCGCGGCATCGGGCCGCAGCGAGGTGCCATGGCGCCGCGCGCCTCGGACGACGACGGCGAGGTAGACGGCGGCCATGGCGTTCTGGGCGATCACCGTGCCCCAGGCCGAGCCCGCGATGCCCAGCCCGGCCCCATAGACCAGGGTGGCGTTCAGCGCGGCGTTGGCCCCGAAGCCGCCGATGGCGACATACAGCGGGGTCCGGGTGTCCTGGAGGCCGCGCAGCACACCGGTGGCCGCGAGGACCACCAGCATCGCGGGGATGCCGAGGGCACTGATCCGCAGATAGGTGATGGCGTAGGGCGCGGCTGTGTCCGAGGCGCCGAAGAGGTCGACGAGGGCGGGGGCGGTGGGAAGGGCGACGGCGATGACGGCGGCGCCGAGCAGCAGGGCCAGCCAGATGCCGTCCATGCCCTGCCGTATCGCCCCGGCGAGGTCGCCCGCGCCGACCCGGCGGGCCACCGCCGCGGTGGTGGCGTAGGCGAGGAAGACGAAGATGTTGACGGCGGTGGCGAGCAGGGCCGCGGCGACGCCGAGACCGGCCAGCTGGGCGGTGCCCAGATGGCCGACGACGGCACTGTCGACCATGACGAAGAGGGGTTCCGCCACGAGTGCGCCGAAGGCGGGAAGCGCGAGTGCGATGATCTCGCGGTCGTGGTGGCGCTGGGTGCTCCGCGCGCTCGTGGGGGCCTGTGTCATGAGGGCAATCTAATCGTCCACAGGTAAGAGACACAAGCTGTCACTGGTCCTTACAAGGCGGCGCGCGGGACGATCTTCTCTGCGCCCTTTGTTGTGATCTTGCGCTGGGGGCGGAAGTTTTTCTTCTGCACAGCCACTGGATAGAGAAACCGCAGGTCAGGCATGGACTCTCGGGGTGATTGTGTGTTTGTCCACAGCACTGTCCCCCGGCCCGTGCACAGGTTCGCGCGACTTACCCACAGGATGGATCCCATCATCCACAGGCCCTGTGGATAACCAAGTTGGCTGGCGGTGCCGACGGGCCTACCGTGGTCCGGCGCCCGCCACCCGATCCGGCCCTGGAACCCCCAGCCTCCGATGCGCCGTGTCCGGAAAGCCGGCCGCTCAGTTGTGTCATAGCCGTGCCCTAAGAAGGACGGGCACGGCGAGGTTCGCTTCGCGGACGGGAGGAGGTGGCGGGGTGAGCGTGCCCGAGCCCATGGACGACCCATGGGCGGACTCCGGCCCGTCCGACCGGTTCCCGTCCCCCCGCTTCCGCCGCGGTGACGGCGGCGGCCGGGGCCGCGACGGCAACGACCGCGACGGAGGCGGCGGCTCCCCCTGGGAAGGCTCCGGCTTCGAGCGCGTTCCGCCCCAGGACCTCGACGCCGAGCAGTCCGTCCTCGGCGGCATGCTGCTCTCCAAGGACGCCATCGCCGACGTGGTGGAGGTCCTCAAGGGCAATGACTTCTACCGGCCCGCCCACGAGACCGTCTACCAGGCCATCCTGGATCTCTACGCCAAGGGCGAGCCGGCCGACCCGATCACCGTCGCCGCCGAGCTGACCAAGCGTGGCGAGATCGCCCGGGTCGGCGGCGCCTCGTATCTCCACACCCTCGTCCAGTCGGTCCCCACCGCCGCCAACGCCGAGTACTACGCGGAGATCGTCCACGAGCGCGCCGTGCTGCGCCGCCTCGTCGAGGCCGGCACCCGCATCACCCAGATGGGATACGCGGCGGACGGGGACGTCGACGAGATCGTCAACAACGCCCAGGCGGAGATCTACGCCGTCACCGAGCAGCGCACTAGCGAGGACTATCTGCCGCTCGGCGACATCATGGAGGGCGCGCTCGACGAGATCGAGGCGATCGGCTCGCGCAGCGGGCAGATGTCCGGCGTGCCCACCGGCTTCACCGACCTGGACTCCCTCACGAACGGGCTGCACCCGGGCCAGATGATCGTCATCGCCGCCCGCCCCGCCATGGGCAAGTCCACCCTGGCCCTCGACTTCGCGCGCGCCTGCTCCATCAAGCACAACATGCCGAGCGTCATCTTCTCCCTGGAGATGGGCCGCAACGAGATCGCCATGCGTCTGCTCTCCGCCGAGGCCCGGGTGGCGCTCCACCACATGCGCTCCGGCAGCATGACCGACGAGGACTGGACCCGGCTGGCCCGGCGGATGCCGGACGTCTCCCAGGCCCCGCTCTACATCGACGACTCCCCGAACCTGTCGATGATGGAGATCCGCGCCAAGTGCCGTCGGCTCAAGCAGCGCAATGACCTCCAGCTGGTCGTCATCGACTACCTCCAGCTGATGCAGTCCGGCGGCGCCCGGCGCCCCGAGAGCCGTCAGCAGGAGGTCTCGGACATGTCGCGAAACCTGAAGCTGCTGGCCAAGGAGCTGGAGGTGCCCGTCATCGCGCTCTCCCAGCTCAACCGAGGCCCCGAGCAGCGCACGGACAAGAAGCCGATGGTCTCGGACCTCCGAGAGAGTGGATCCATCGAGCAGGACGCCGACATGGTCATCCTGCTCCACCGCGAGGACGCCTACGAGAAGGAGTCGCCGCGCGCGGGCGAGGCGGACCTGATCGTGGCCAAGCACCGTAACGGCCCGACGGCCACGATCACGGTCGCCTTCCAGGGCCACTACTCCCGCTTCGTGGACATGGCCCAGACCTGACAGCCGCTGCCTCTGCCTGGCCCGCGCTTTGCCGCTTTCGCAAAGAATTTTGTCAGCTCGTCCTGGGTGGGGGCAGGTTGGCGGGCATGGACACGGAGTTCTGGGACGACATGTATCGCAGCCGCGATCAGCTGTTCAGCGGGGCGCCCAACGGGGTGCTGGTCAGCGAGGTCGCCGAGCTTCCGCCGGGGCAGGCGCTCGATGTGGGGTGTGGGGAGGGTGGCGACGCGGTCTGGCTGGCTCGGCGGGGGTGGCAGGTGACCGCGGTGGACATCTCCCGGGTCGCCTTGGAGCGCGCCGCCGCGGCGGCCGCGGACATCGGGGGCCGGGTGGCGTGGACGCGGGCCGATCTGACCGGCACGCCGCCTCCGGCCGCGGCGTTCGACCTGGTGTCCGTCCAGTACTTTCCGCTCAAGCGCCAGCCGGACCACGGCGCGCTGCATGGCCTGCTGGACGCCGTCGCGCCCGGGGGCACCCTGCTGTTCGCCACGCATGACCTCGCCGATCTGACCCCGCACCCGGAGCAGGGCTTCGACCCGGGGGACTACTACCAGCCCGACGACATCGCCGGGGTGCTCGACGACGGCTGGGCGGTTGTCGTCAACGAAACCCGTCCACGCACCGCCCCCGCCCCCGCCGGCACCCACCACACCCATGACACCGTGCTGCGAGCGCGACGGCTGCGCTAGGCGGTGGCCGGGCGGGGCCGGGTCAGGGCTGGAGCTGGTGGCCCAGGGCCGTCGCCTTCTCCACGCGGCGGGCGAGGACCTCCTCGTGCCGGTCCGCCATCTGCCGCAGCGCGTCCTTGCGGTCGCGCTTGGAGAGCCGGTCGATGTAGAGATGCCCCGAGAGGTGGTCGGCCTCGTGCTGCAGACACCGGGCGAAGTAGCCGGTGCCCTCGATCACCAGCGGGTTGCCGTCCTTGTCGACGCCGCGGACCACGGTGCGGTCGGTGCGCGGTACGTCCATCCGCGCGCCCGGTACGGACAGACAGCCCTCGGCCTCCTCGATGAGCTGCCGGTGGGCCGGGTCGGGCTGGTCGAGGACGGGGTTGATGATGTGGCCGACGTGGCGTACGCCGTGGTCGTCCGGGCAGTCGTAGACGAACAGCCGCAGGTCGACGTCGACCTGATTGGCGGCCAGCCCGGCGCCGTCGGCGATGTACATGGTGAGGAACATGTCGTCGATGAGGGCGCTCAGCTCGGGCGTGCCGAACTCGGTCACCTCGCGGCAGGAGCGGCGGAGCACCTCCTCGCCGACCTCGGTGATCCGGCGCGGGGAACCGCGCCCGGCCTCGGGAGGCAGCGCCGGATAGGAGTCGACGGGTTTCCCCTGCACCAGGACGCGCACCGCTGATCTCACCTTTTCCGCCCCCACTGCCGGCCACCTGATAGCCGCTCACGGCCGCTGACGGCCGCCCCCGCTGATGGTCATGTCCGGCCAACGTAGCAGGGGCGGTTCGGCCGCCGCTCCGGCGCGCGTCAGATCGCGTCAGGGACAGGGTCGGAGCGCATCGCCGAGCTCCTCCAGCAGCCGCCGCTTGCTGCGGGCCCCGACCAGCGACCGCACCGGCTCGCCCGCCCGGAACAGCATCAGCGTCGGCATCGAGAGGACCCCGTACGCGTTGGTGGTGGAGGGGTTCTCGTCCACGTCCAGGGACACCACCTTCAGCCGGTGGCCCTCCTCCTGTGCGATCTCCGCCAGCACCGGCGCGATCATCCGGCACGGGGGGCACCACGAGGCGGTGAACTTCACCAGCACCGGCAGCTCGGCCGCCAGCACCTCCTCGGCGAAGGTGGCGTCCGTGACCGTGGCCACTCCCCCGGCGTGTGTCAGTGGCATGTCGTATCTCCCTTTGGGGTCCTTGCTCGGAGTCGTTGCTTCGGGGTCGTCGGGGTCGTTGTTCGGAGCTGGCGCGGAGGCGGTGGCCTCACGGGCCGGGCGGTGTCAGCTCGCAGCGCGGCTCCGGGGCCCCCTCGGGTGCCGCCGCCGCTGCCTCCAGCTCCGCGCGGGCCCGCTCCGCCTGGACGAGCTGGGTCCCGACCCGCTCCCGGATGACGCTCAGCCGGGCGATGCACTCGTCCAGCTCGGCGAGCTTGCGCCGGTAGACCTCCAGCGAGGCGGGGCAGGAGTCACCGGCCGGATGGCCGGAGCGCAGGCACTCGACGAACGGGCGCGTCTCCTCCAGCTCGAAGCCGAAGTCCCGCAGCGTGCGGATCTGCTGGAGCAGCCGTAGATCGTCCTCGTCGTACGACCGGTAACCATTGCCGGTGCGACGCGCGGGCAGCAGCCCGAGCGACTCGTAATAGCGCAGGGTGCGGGTGGTCGTACCCGCCCGTTCGGCCAGCTCTCCGATCCGCATGGCTTCGACGGTAGACCTTGACCCCGGCGTCAAGGCCAGAGCGCGGTGCGGGGCCGGGTGGTACCCGGCCGCCAGGCCGATGACTGACCGTTGTCAGACCCTCGCCGTACAGTGCCGATATGACCACACCCGACGTGGATGAGTTCGCCGAGCCGCTGCCCGCCACCCGCCGTGCCCTGCTGCGGCGCCTCGCCCGCGGCCAGGCCGAGGGCCGTGCCCCGTCCATGGTCGGGGCCGTGGTGCGGGAGGGGCGGCTGGTGTGGACGGGTTCGCGCAGCTCTGTGGACGGATCCGCACCGGACACCGACACCCAGTACCGCATCGGCTCCTTGACCAAGACCTTTGTGGCGGTGCTGGTGATGCGGCTGCGCGACGAGGGGCTGCTGGACCTCGGCGATCCGCTGGCCAAGCATCTGGACGTGCCGGAGGCCGAGGGCGCGACCGTGGCCCAGCTGCTCTCCCACACCTCGGGTCTCGCCGCCGAGGCCCGCGGCCCGTGGTGGGAGCGCACACCCGGGGCGCTGCGGCCCGAAACCGCCGATATCTTCGGCGAGCGCCCGCTGATCCACCCCGCGGGCCGCCGTCACCACTACTCCAACCCCGGTTTCGCGCTGCTCGGCGCGCTGGTCGAGCGGCTGCGCGGAGCGCCCTGGGGCGAGGTGCTCGCGCATGAGGTGCTGGAGCCGCTGGGGATGGGGCGTACGTCGCTCGAGCCGCGGGCGCCGCACGCCGGGGGATGGGCCGTGCACCCCTGGGCGGATGTGCTGCTGCCCGAACCGGCCGAGGACACCGGGCGGATGGGCCCGGCCGGACAGCTCTGGTCGACCGCCGGGGATCTGGCCCGCTTCGCCGCCTTCCTGCTGGACGGGGACGAGCGGGTGCTCGGCGCGGAGTCGCTGGCCGAGATGCGGGCGCCCGCCGTCGCCCCCGAGGAGGGGGACTGGGACGGCGGCTATGGCCTGGGGACGCAGCTCGTCCGGCACGGCGGGCGGTTCCTCCACGGCCACACCGGCTCCATGCCCGGCTTCCTGGCCTCGCTGTGGGTGAGCGCCGAGGACCGGCTGGCCGGGATCGCACTGGCCAACACCACCTCGGGGCCCGCGATCGGCGCCATCGCCGCCGACCTCATACGGATCGTGGCGGAGCACGAGCCCCGTATCCCCGAGCCGTGGCGGCCGCTGACCGAGGTCGATCCGGCGCTTCTGGCGCTGACCGGCCCCTGGTACTGGGGCCCTCGCGCCTACCATCTGCGACTGCGCGCGGACCGCGGACTGGAGCTGTCCCCGGCCGCCGGGGGAGGCCGGGCCTCCCGCTTCAGGGCCGAGCCGGACGGCACCTGGACGGGGCTCGACGGCTATTACGCGGGGGAGACGCTGCGGGTGGTCGAGGGGGAGGGCGGCGCCCCGGCCCATCTGGACCTGGGCACCTTCGTGTTCACGCGGGAGCCCTACGCCCCGGATGACGTGGTGCCCGGCGGGGTCGACCCGGAGGGCTGGCGCGTGCCCTGAGGGGAGGCGGGGCGGGAGGGTGCGGGGTTGCGGCGTTCCGGCCCCTGCCGCCGCACCGCGCGGTTTTGTGGCCGCGACTGGCCCCGGGCTGCGCCGGGCGGGCCATGCGGGGCCTCAGCGGGCCGTCGGCCGCCTTCGGCGCGCCGTGACCGCGCCGGACGAGGGGAGGCCATTCCTGGGGGGAGGCCATGCCCGGACCCGGCGGCCGTAGCCTGACCCCGCCAGTGGTACGCACGGCCGGGGGCTGGGTCGGCGGTGCGGTGGGCGGCAGGTTGGTCACCGGTTCTCCCGTACCTCGGTGCGTCGGTGCGTCGGTTCGCCGGTACGTCGGTTCGTCGGGTACGCCGGTGCGTCGATACGCCGGAGCTCACGTGCTCACGTGCTCACGTACCCCCGTGACCCGTACGGGAGCGGCCTGACCAACCCACTCATCCGCCCCTCCCCCAGGAGCCCCGCCATGCGCTTGTCCACGCTTCGTCTCAGCGCCTCCCTGCTCGCCCTCACCACCGTCATGGCGGCCTCCATGGCCGCCTCCGGGACGGCCACCGCCCGGCCCGGGGGCCCGGCGGCCGGCCGCGACCGGCCGGGGACCGTCTGGTCGGCCGGGTGGGCCGCCCCCGTCCAGCGCCCCAGTTCGGGCTTCGAGAAGAACTGGGCCGAGAGCGGCTTCGCCGAGCGCACCGCCCAGACCCTGCGTCAGGTCGTCCGGGTCACCGGCGGCGGCACGGCCGCCCGGATCAGGCTGTCGAACCGTTACGGCACCGCGCCGCTGCGGATCGCGGGCGCGACCATCGCCCGTACCGCGCACGGCGCCTCCGTCCACGGCGCGAGCCTGCGCCCGCTGACCTTCGTACACCGGAGGTCGGTGGAGATCCCGGCGGGCGGGGAGACGGTGAGCGACGCGGCCCCGCTGCGCGTGGCGGCTCGTCAGCCGGTCACGGTCACGCTGTACTTCGACCGCCCGACCGGTCCCGCCACCTTCCACGCCCAGGCGTACGCCCGCAGCTTCCGCGCGGACGGCGACCACCGCGCCGACCGCGCCGGGACGCCCTTCACCGAGACCACCCACTCCTGGTACTACCTCTCCGATGTCGAGGTCACCGGCGGTCCGCGCCGCCCGGGCACGGTGGTGGCCTTCGGCGACTCGATCACCGACGGCTTCGGCTCGACCTACGACGCCGACCACCGCTGGCCGGATCTGCTGGCCGAGCGCCTCGCGGCCGCGGGTACCCCGCGCCCCGTCCTCAACTCCGGGATCGGCGGCAATCTGCTGCTGCACGACTCGGCCTGGTACGGCGACCGGGCGGGCGCCCGCTTCCGGCGCGATGTCCTGGACAAGCCGGGCGTACGGTCGGTGATCCTGCTCGAGGGGCTCAACGACATCGGCTTCAGCGAGGTGGACCTGCCCACCTACAAGCCCAATCCGCAGGTGTCGGCCGAGGAGGTGATCGCCGGTTACCGGGAGTTGATCGCTCTCGCGCACGCCCGCGGGATCAAGGTCATCGGCGGAACGATCCTCCCGTTCAAGGGCACCGAGTACCACACCCCGCGCTCGGAGGCGAAGCGCGCCGCGATCAACGAGTGGATCCGCACCTCGGGCGCCTTCGACGCGGTCGTCGACTTCGCGGAGGTCATGGCCGCGCCGTCCGATCCGCTGCGGCTGAACCCGGCGTACGACTCGGGCGACTTCAAGCACCCGAACGACGCGGGCTACCGGCGGATGGCCGAGGCCGTCGACCTCGCGACGCTGTGAGGCCGCCGACGGGGAGGTGAGACCAATAAAACCAGTGAGAACAGGTGAAACAGATGAGACCAGGTCAGTTCAGGCCAGCGGCAGCTTGAAGCCGATGTGGCTGGCCTCGAAGCCGAGCCGCTCGTAGAAGCGGTGGGCGTCGATACGGGTCGCGTCCGAGGTGAGCTGCACCAGCACACACCCCTCGCGGCGCGACTCCTCGACGGCCCATTCGATCAGCTGCGTGCCCAGCCCGCCGCCGCGCTCCTCGGAGTGGATCCGGACGCCTTCGATGATCGAGCGCGTGGCGCCGCGCCGCGACAGCCCGGGGATCACGGTCAGCTGGAGGGTGCCGACGGTGCGGCCCTCCCGGACCGCCACGACCAGCCGCTGCTGCGGATCCGCGGCCAGCCGATCGAAGGCGGCGCGGTACGGGGCCAGGTCGTCCGGGGACTCCCGGCGGGCGCCGAGCGGGTCGTCCGCCAGCATGGCCACGATCGCCGGGATGTCATCGGCGGTCGCGCGCCGTATCTCGAAGTCGCTCATGCGGTGGAGCCTACGTGGGGGCCCGCGAGCCCCGGACGGTGGCGACGGGCCCACGGCCACCGGGGATCAGCACGTCAGGCCCCTCGGCACGCGGTCCCGGTCAGCCCCTCCACGGCGGCGACGAGGGGTGCCAGCTCCGGCCGCCGGGCGGCCTCGGCAAGGGCCTCGCGCAGCGCGGCGTCATGCGTCGGCCGCGCCTCCTCCAGGAGCTTCAGCCCCTCGTCGCTGACGTTGGTGTAAATGCCGCGGCGGTCGTCGGGGCAGATGTAGCGGGAGAGCAGACCGCGGTCCTCCAGCCGGGTGACCAGCCGGGTCGTGGCGCTCTGGCTGAGGACGACGGAGTCGGCGAGCTGCTTCATCTGCAGATGGCCGCCGTCGCCGTCGTGCTGCCCGCTGAGTACGTTGAGCACGGAGAATTCGCGGACGCTCAGATCGTGCTTGGCCTGCAGCGCGCGCTCGATATGCGTCTCCAGTCGGCCGTGCAGGGAGGACAGGGCGCACCAGCCCTGGGCCAGGGCCTGTTCTGCGGGCGGGGCGACGGCGCCGTGCGGTTCGTCCGGCATGGAACCCCTCCTTGGTGGGTGAGCGGATTCCAGGATAGTCCAGGGATGAAATAGACCGCGTATGCAATTATCGGTGCTTTGTCGCCCGCAGCCGCCTCCCCCGGGCGGTCAGCCCCCAGGGCTTGATCACCGAGATCGCGGTGAGAAAGGTGTAGACGCCCAGGCTGACCGACGGCGCCAGGATCAGATCCGTGGTCGCCCCGACCGCCCGCCCCGCCACCACATCGGCCATCGCGGCGTCGATCCGGGCGCGCAGGGCGAACGCCGTGGCGGCGGTGGTGATCAGCGTCAGCCAGAACTTCACATACACCCACCGGTGGCGCGCCAGCCCCCAGGGCGTCCCCAGCGACAGCACGATCCCGCTGGCCAGCGACAGCAGGCTGATCGGGATCAGCAGCCAGTCGCCCAGCACATTCATCGACCGGTACGCCGCCCCGGCCTCTTCGGCCGAGCCGGCCATGGCCCCGGTGATCCCCAGGGCCAGCACCCCGAGGGTCAGCCCGAGCCATCCGACGGAGACGACGACATGAAGGACGAGGAGGCCCCGGCGCACGGGGCGGGTGAGTTGCCGCATGCCCCCACCGTGGCGGCGCGGCGGCCCCGGGGCGTCTGACGTCGGGAGTATCCGCGCGTACTCCCGGCGGCGCGGGCGGGCCGGGGTCGCCGGGGCGAGGCGATGGCTCTGGGTCGGTGTGCGATGGCTCCGGGCCCAGCGAGTTGGCGTCGGGCCGGGGCGGTGGGCGTCGGCGGGTGCATCTACGCTCGGCTGGTATGACCAGACTGCATCTGTTCGATCTGGACGGGACGCTCATCCACGGCTCGGCCGCCGCGATCGAGATCTCCCGGCAGCTCGGTCTGGAGCGGGAGATCGCCGCGCTGGAGCGGGCGTTCGCGGGCGGGGAGCTGACGACGGCCCAGTTCGCGGAACGGGCCTGTGCGCTGTGGGCGGCCCTGACGGAGGAGCATGTGGCGGCGGCGTTCGAGGGGGCGCCGTGGCTGGCCGGGATCCGCGAGGTATGGGCGGACATCCGGGCGCGGGGCGAGCGCTGTGCGGTGATTTCGCTCTCGCCGGGCTTCTTCGTGTCGCGGCTGCTGGAGTGGGGCGCGGACGCCACGTACGGCTCGGCCTGGCCCGCCGTGCCGTTCCGGGAGCCGGTGGATCCGGCGGGGATCCTGACCCCGGCCGCGAAGGTCGGGATCGCCGATGAACTCTGCGCGAAGTTCGGTTTGACCAGGGATCACTGCGTGGCCTACGGGGATTCTCTGTCGGACGCCGAACTGTTCACGGTGGTTCCTGTCTCGGTCGCCGTGAACGCCGACCACCATGTGAGCGAAATCGCATCCCACGCCTATAGCGGTCGTGATCTCCGAGAGGCTTACGAATTGATGGGTAACCGCTCGTAACTATCGGTAATTACATGAGTTCGTGGGTGTAACAGATGTAGGGCGCTTGGGGCTTGTGAATTCATCCGGGGCCGGTAGGGTCGGGTCCGGTTCCGTGCGGCGTGCTGTAACGGGGTCAGAACGGGCATCCCAGGGCAAACCAGCATAAGGGGAACGCAGCCCCCGTTTGCCGGACTTCGGGGCTATGTGCCCGGGGCGGGGAACGAGCATGGCATGCTGCCCGGATGAGAGTTACGGAGAGGGTCGGCACGACCATTCTCACTTGAACCAGTGCACCAGGACGGGGAATTGCGGGCACATTCCGGCAGCGGAAGTGCGAAGACCGACAGAAAGATGTTCGAGGCGAGGCAACCATGGACGCTCCGACCACCACATCGTCGGCCGGCAGCGACGGCTCCGGCGGAAACAGTGGCGACTGGGGCTGGTTCACCCCGAGCAGGAAACCGGCCGAGGACCGCAGGGCCCCGGACCAGCAGAGCGATGAGCGCGCGCCCAGCCGCCCGGTGAACCCGATACGGCCGGTCGGCACCGGAGCCGACCGCCGTACCCCCGCGGAGCCGGCCCCCGCGCCCGGCCCGGGAGCGGGCGACCGCCGCACCGACGACCGCCGTACGGATGACCGTCGCCCGGACGACCGCCGTACCGACGACCGCCGTACCGACGACCGCCGTACCGACGACCGCCGTACGGCCGACCGCCGGGCCCCCGGCCCCGCGGGGCACGGCCCCGCCGCCCCCGGCCCCGCGGCCCCCGGGCGCGAGGAGCATCAGCGCCCCGACGAGGTGGCCCCGGCTCCGCAGGACGTCCGGCCCGGCCCCGACTCGCCGTTCATCGCGCCCGAGACCGCCTCGCCCGACGCGATCCTGCTGCGCCGCACCATGGCCGAGGTCGAGCCCATCAGCGACAAGGTCACCTCGTACTTCTACGCGCTGCTCTTCGTCCAGCACCCCGAGCTGCGGCCGCTCTTCCCCGCCGCCATGGACGCCCAGCGCGACCGGCTGTTCAAGGCGATCCTCACCGCCGCCCGGCTCATCGACGACCTCGACATCCTCACCGAGTTCCTCTCCCGGCTCGGCCGCGGCCACCGCAAGTACGGCACCCAGCCCGAGCACTACCCCGCGGTCGGCGAATGCCTGATCGGCGCGCTCACCCGCTACGCCGTCACCACCTGGAGCGACGAGGCCGAGGCCGCCTGGGTGCGCGCCTACACCCAGATCTCCCAGATCATGATCGACTCGGCCGCCGAGGACGAGCTGATCGCCCCCGCGTGGTGGCAGGCCGAGGTGGTCGGGCACGAGCTGCGCACCCATGACATCGCCGTGATCACCGTCCGCCCGGACCAGCCGTACCCCTTTCTGGCGGGCCAGTACACCTCACTGGAAACGCCCTGGTGGCCGCGGGTATGGCGGCACTATTCGTTCGCCTCGGCGCCGCGCCCCGACGGGCTGCTCTCCTTCCATGTGAAGGCCGTCCCGGCCGGATGGGTGTCCTCCGCGCTGGTGCACCGGGCCCGCCCCGGCGATGTGATCCGCCTCGGTCCCCCCGCCGGTTCCATGACGGTCGACCACGCCAGCGACAACGGGCTGCTCTGCCTCGGCGGCGGCACCGGTATCGCGCCGATCAAGGCGCTGGTCGAGGACGTCGCCGACCACGGCCGCAACCGTCCGGTCGAGGTCTTCTACGGCGCCCGCAACGATCACGACCTGTACGACATCGACACCATGATGCGGCTGGCCCAGAAGCATCCGTGGCTCGCGGTCCGCCCCGTCGTCTCCGACGGCCCGACCAACGGCCTCAGCGGCCGGCTGCCCGACGCCGTGCGGCAGTACGGCCCGTGGAACGCGTTCGACGCCTATCTCTCCGGGCCGCCCGGGATGATCCGCAGCGGTGTCGACGCACTGATGGGCATCGGCATTCCGTCGCACCGCATCCGGCACGACTCCATCGAGGAGCTCGCCGCGGCCGCGGAATAGGACGCGGGCACGGACGGCATACGACGAAACACCAACACTAGGCAGGCATTCCGGCGATTCCGGACGGCGAATCAGGACGGGGACGAGAACCGTGGACAGTGCGGAGCACCTGGACGACCGCGCCTGGCGTCCGGGGAGCGACGGCGAACACCATCTGCAGCGGCGACTGGGCACCGTCGACCGCGCCGACCGTTTCTACGACGACCAGGTGCTGGATCACCTGAATGTCCGGATGCGGGAGTTCATCGGGCGCCAGGAAATGTTCTTCCTGGCCACCTCCGACCGGCACGGGGAGTGCGACAGCACGTTCCGGGCGGGTCCGCCCGGCTTTCTGAGAGTGCTCGACACGCGCACGCTGGCCTATCCCGAATACCGGGGGAACGGCGTCCTGGCCAGCCTCGGCAATATCCAGGAGAACCCCCACCTCGGCATTCTCATGGTCGACTTCTTCCGGGACCGGATCGGGCTGCATGTGAACGGCCGGGCCCGGGTGGTGGAGGACGCCGAGATGCGCGAGGCGCACGCCGACCTGCCGCTGGACCCGGTGCCGGGGCGGCGCGCGGTGGTGTGGGTCGAGGTGACCGTCGAGGAGGCGTACATCCACTGCGCCAAGCACATCCCGCACCTCCAGAAGGTCCCGGCGCAGCGGCGCACCGGCGGTGGCGACGCCGCCGGGCGCCGGGGGCTCTCCGGTGACCAGGCCCTTGAGCACGGCCGGGAGCGGGACTGGGGGACGGACGACGTCAAGCGGAAGGGCGGCGACTTCTTCGGCGCCGCGGCCGAGGCCCGCGAGGGCCGCCGGGTCCCGCCCGCGCCGCCTGCTTCGCCCACTCCGTCCGGCCCGCACGCTCCGTCCGGCCCGCTTGCCCGGCCTGCGCCGCACGCTCCGTCTGCCCCGCTTGCCCGGCCTGCGCCGCCCGCGCCGCCTGCTCGGTCTACCTCTCCCGCCCAGCCCGTTCCGTCTGCCCCGCCCGTCTCAAGGCCCTCGTGGGCGGTGGACCTGCCGGGTCAGCCTGCCCGGCCTGTTCCGGTTGCTCAGGCCGAGCTGGAGGTCTCGGGCCCGCAGGCTCCGGCCGCCCAGGCCGCCCCGGATCCTCAGCCCCTGACGGACTCGGACACTCAGGTCCTGGCCATCCCTCCCGCCCCGCCCACGTCACCGGTCTCGTGGCCGGTGGGCCTACCTCCCCAGACCGCTCCGACCGCTCAGGACGCCCTGGGCCCTCAGGCTCCGGCCGCCGGACCCGCGGCACGGCCCGACCCGGCGGCACAGCCAGAACCGGCCGCGCGACCCGAAGCGGCCGACCTCGCTCGGCGGGCCGCTGAGCCCTCGGTGGTGCGTGATCTCAGCCCGGCCATCCGGCCGCCGGTCCGGCCCGACGCGGGGCCCGAGGACTGGCGGGAGGAGGCCGAGCGGGTGCTGGCCGAGGCGCGTCAGCGGGCGGCCCGGAAGACCCAGCAGCCGTTCAGCGGCTGGTTCCGTTAGGGCCTGGCCCGGCAGAGGATCCTCTTCCGCTGGTCCTGTGGTCCTGTGGTCCTGTTCCGCTGGTCCTGTCCGCGAAGATCCACCCGGCAGGGCCTCGCTCAGCCGAGGTCGTCCGCGAGCAGGGCCAGCACGCCCTCGATGTTGGCGTCGAGATAGGCCCGCAGCGAGGGCGGCACCACCTCGACCGAGGCGATCCCCTCGCGGGTGAACGGGACGCTCACCACCTCGTACTCCCCGCACGGCTCGTCCACCTCCGGGCCGTGCCGCCGGGCGAGGTCCATCGAGGCGAGTCTGCAGACGAAGAAGTGCTGCACCTTCACGCCGGCCGCACCCACACCCCCCGAGCCCTCCGCGCTCTCGTCGGGATGCGGGACGGTGTCGACGAAGGCGGGCACCACGTCCACCACCTTCGCGCCCAGCTCCTCGTCCACCTCGCGGTACAGGGCCTCGACGACGGTCGCGTCCTCGGGCTCCATCCCGCCGCCCGGGGTGATCCAGTACGGCGCCTGGCCGGGCTTGGTGCGCTTGATCAGGATCATGCGGGGCGCGGTGTCGCCGTCGAGGAGAATGGCACGGGCGGTGCGCTTGACCACGGGTCGTTCGGTCATGCAGGACATCTGCCGCACCCTTGGTCCCGCGAAACCACTTACTCACCAATCGACAGCCGCGCGCAACAGCCACTCGTGCGCCCGCGCGATATGCGGCAGCGCGAGCGCCCCCGTCCGTACCACCAGGAAATAGGTGCGCAGCGGCGGCACCGGCGGGTTGAGCAGCGCCACCACCTCCCCGGCGTCCAGCGCGTCCATGCACAGATAGCGCGGCAGGACGCCGAGCCCGGCGCCCCGCGCGACGCAGGAGAGCACCGCGCGCAGATCGGGCGCGATGACCGTGCCGGCGGTGACCGGCCGGGCGTCGAAGACGGCCGACCAGTAGCGGGTGACCAGCGGCAGGCTCTCATGCACCTCGACGACGGGCAGCGCCTCCAGCGCCCGCACCCCCTTGACCTGGAGCACCGCTGGGCCGCCGAGCCGGGCGGCCCAGCGCGGGGCCGCGACCAGCACATGCTCCTCGTCGCACAGCGGGGTGGCGGCCAGCAGCCGCCCCCGTGGCCGGGCGGTGGTGATGGCCAGGTCGTGATGGCCGGCGCCCAGCCCCTCGAACAGCTCCTCGGCGCTGCCGAAGGCGCAGCGCACCGCCAGCCCCTGGGTGACCAGGGTGGTCAGCGCGGGCAGGGCGCGCAGCGCGGTGAACTCCGGAGGGCCCGCGAGATGCAGGGTGCGCAGCGTCGAGCGGTCGTCGAGGCCCGCCTCGGTGATCTCCACCAGGGCGTCGAGATGCGGCGCGGCCTTGTGGGCGAGTTCGTCCCCGACCGTGGTGGGGACGACGCCGCGCGCCGTACGGAGGAACAGGGGGCGGCCGAGCTGCCGCTCCAGGGTGCGTATCTGGCCGGTGACGGCGGGCTGGGAGAGCCCGAGCAGCCCGGCGGCGCGGGTGAAGGACCCGGCGCGGTGAACCGCGACGAAGGTGCGTAAGAGGGCCAGATCCATGCGGTTCCCCTCGCCTCGTCGCGCCCCGAACGCATGCCAACTATAAATATGCCGATAGGTCCATGTCGCTACTGTGATTGGACACTGACGCTGAGTCAACTAGCCTTGTTCGAGCGGTTCTCCACGAGAAGAGCCGGGGCGTCTCAAGCCACGAGGGGGGAGGCTTGAGACGCCCGCACAGGCATACCCGCCCGCTTTCAGCCACCCGCCCAGTGGACGCCGTGTCGTCAACCACCCGCCCCGGTGGACGCCGCGCCGGATGCCGGGTCCGCGCCGGATGGCGCGTCCGCGCCGGATGCCGCGTCGAGCGCTCGCAGCACATCGGCGATCAGGTCCTCCGCGTCCTCCGCGCCCACCGAGAACCGGATGAAACCCTCGGGCACCGCGTCGCCGCCCCACCGTCCGCGCCGCTCCGCCGTGGAGCGCACCCCGCCGAAGCTGGTGGCGTCGTCCACCAGCCGCAGCGCGGTCAGAAAGCGCTCCGCGTGCTCCTTGTCCGGCAGGGTGAAGGAGACCACACAGCCGAAGCGCCCGCCGCGCATCTGCCCGGCCGCCACCCGGTGGGAGGGATCGGTCGGCAGACCGGGGTGGCGCAGCCCGGTGATCTCGGGGCGGTCGCGCAGTGCCTCGGCGAGGGCCAGGGCGGTCGCCGCCTGCCGGTCGACGCGCAGTTGGAGGGTGGCCAGGGAGCGGTGGGCGAGCCAGGCCTCCATGGGGCCGGGGATCGCGCCCACCGTCTTGCGCCAGGCCCGCACCTCCGCGGCGAGCCGAGGATCGCGGCAGGTCACATAGCCGAGCAGCACATCGCCATGGCCGGTGAGCGCCTTGGTGCCGCTCGCCACGGCGAAGTCCGCGCCGAGTTCCAGCGGGCGCTGGCCGAGCGGGGTGGCGAGGGTGTTGTCGACGGCGACCAGCGCGCCCCGGGCGTGCGCGGCGTCGGCGAGCCGGCGGATGTCGCAGACATCCAGTCCGGGGTTGGACGGGGTTTCCAGCCACAGCAGCTTCGTCCCGTCGCCCAGGGCCTCCAGGGCAGCCAGCTGGGCGTCCTCGCCGGTCGGGGCGGTACGTACCGTGACCCCGTAGCCCGCCAGCCGCTCGATCAGCGCCGGGAGCAGCTGATAGCCGTCGGACGGCAGGACGGCCGCGTCGCCCTGGCGCAGCTGGGACAGCAGGACGGCCGAGATCGCGCCCATACCGGAGGAGAAGACGACCGTCTCGGCGTCGGTGCCCGGCGACTCCAGCTCGCTGATCGCCCGCTCCAGCAGGGACCAGGTGGGGTTGGCGTCCCGGCCGTAGGTGTAGGGGCCGACGGCGTCGCCGGGGAGGTGGTAGTGGGCGGCGAAGACCGGGCCCGGCAGCGTCGGCTCGTACGCCTCGGCCTCGGGCAGTCCGGCCCGTACGGTGCGGGTGCCGTCGCCGGTCATGCGGTCTCCTTCCCCGCGTCCGGGCCACCGGCGGCCGACGCGTGCTCGCCACGGGCGCTCTCCGCGCCCTGCTCCGCGGGGTCGATCTTCTCCGCGGTGTCGATGGCCTCGGCGACCGCGTCCAGCAGCCCGCCGCTGGCGGACTCGATCATCTCCAGGCACTCCTCGAAGTCGTCCAGCCCGCCGAAGTAGGGGTCCGGCACATCGAGGCCGCCCAGCGCGTCGTGGTCCGCGTCCGGGTCGTAAGCCGCAGCAGCCGTACCTTCGCGGCGTCGTGCGGGGTCGGCGCGAGCGCGCGCAGCTCGTGCAGATGGCCGCTGTCCAGGGCGATCACCAGATCGAGATGATCGAACCACTCGGCCTGGAACTGGCGCGCGGTGTGATCCTGCTCATAGCCATGGGCGGTCAGTACGTCGATGGCGCGGCGGTCGGCCCCGTCGCCCTCGTGCCAGGGCCCGGTGCCCGCGCTGTCCACCTCGAGGAGGCCGTCCAGCCCGGCCTCCACGGCATGGGCGCGGAAGACATATTCGGCCATCGGCGAGCGGCATATGTTGCCGGTGCAGACAAAGCAGACACGGTAGGGCGACGGGTCTCTCATGCCTTTCATCATCTCCGGCCGTGATCAGTCCTTGTCGTCGGGCAGCACGACGTGCAGGGCCCACGCGACTATGGAGACGATCAGGCCACCGAGCACCGCGGTGCCGAAGCCGTCGACGTGGAAGGTCAGGTCCAGCTTTCCGGCGAGCCAGGAGGTCAGCAACAGCATCAGGGCGTTGATCACCAGTGTGATCAGCCCGAGGGTCAGGATGAACAGCGGGAAGGCCAGCAGCTTGACGATCGGCTTGACCACCACGTTCACCACGCCGAAGAGCAGCGCCACGAGAATGAGGGTGAGCGCTTGGCGGCCGGTGTTGTCACCGGTCAGCGTGATGTCCTTGAGCAGCCAGATGGCGACGCCGAGGGCGCCGGCGTTCGCGATCGTCTTGACGAGAAAATTCTTCATGGTTGAGATCGTCGCAGACAGGCCCCGGCGCAGGCAGGGGCACCGTAGGCATGGGTCAGGTAGGGGTGGAGAGGCGAATGAAGGCGTTCCGGCTGGATGAGCTGGAGGCGGAGCGGGCCGCGAACGACGGCGCGTATCTGCAGTTCCTGCGGGAGCGGAACATGTCCGTGGGGCTGTACGCGCTGAACGCGGGCCAGGCCGACCCGCAGTCGCCGCACGGCCAGGACGAGGTGTACGTCGTGATGAGCGGCCGGGCGTCGATCACGGTGGGGATGGAGACGACGCAGGTGGGGCGGGGCAGCGTGGTGTACGTCCCGGCGGGCACGGCGCACAAGTTCCACCACATCACCGAGGACCTGAGGGTGCTGGTGGTGTTCTCGCCGCCGGAGGGCTGAGGCCGTCGCGGGGCTTGATGCCGCCGGAGAGCCGATCCCGGCCCAGGGCCTGTCCATCGCGGAGCCGACGTGTGGCCGGCCGGTCCCGTAGGGGTCCGGTCAGGGGAGGACGGGGGGCGCGGGCCGCCCGCGTGCCTTCGTCCCGTCCTAGCATCGACGGCAGGGAAGACCGGCCGTCGGCGTCCGGACCCACGGCTCGGAGAGAAAGCAGGGAGTCACGTGACCACGAAGGGGATATTCCAGGGCTTGCCGTGGTGGGTGACCTGGATCGCGATACCGGTCCTCGTCCTCGCCGTGTTCGGCGGCCTGATCATGAGCGTGATCGGGTTCGTGGTGAGCCTCGTCTTCAAGGCGCTGCTGCTGGTGGTGCTGATCGCCGGGCTGATCTACGTCGTACGGAAGTTCACTTCCTGACCCGCCGCGCGGCGCTCGCCGCGTCACCCAGGCGCTGACGCGTCCCCGCAGGCCTTGACGCGTCCCCGTGGGCCCTGACGCATCACCGCGCAGGCCCTGACGCGTCCAACGCGGGCCCTGACGGACCCCGCCTCGCGCGGATACGCCGCGCGAGGGATACCGCCGGGGCGGGAGCACCGCCCGGCGCCACCCCTGCCGTTACAGTGCGAGTCCTCGGCGTTCTTCCTTCGGCGTCTGCCTCGCAACAACACCCCGGGGGTGCCTGTTGACGACAGCGATCTTCGATACGGCCGGTGCGCCGGCCCCGATCTCCCGCCCACCGGGCCCGCGCCGTCCGCGCCGCCCGGCCCCGCGGGTCTCCTCACGGCAACACTGGCCAGTTTCGTTCCCTCACACGAGGCAAACCGACTCCGCACCGCAATCGAGTCGCTACGCTCCAGAGTCGGCGAAGCGCAAACAACCCGGGGCGGCGAACGATGCGTGAGATGCGTGACACAGTTCAGGCGGAAGTGACGATGACCTTCCTGGTCTCGCAGGATCTCTCCTTCCGGATTCCGGTCGAGCTGTCCTACGACAGCAGCGACCCCTATGCCGTCGAGATCACCTTCCATTTGCCCGGCGACGCGCCGGTGAGCTGGGCTTTCGCGCGGGAGCTGCTGCTGGACGGGTTGAGCAAACCCACCGGCGAGGGGGATGTGCGCATCGCCCCCGCCTCCCCCGAGGGGCTTTCGGACGTCTTCATCAGACTCCAAGTGGGATGTGAACGTGCCCTGTTCCGGGCCGGGGCCGCTCCGCTGGTGGCCTTCCTCGATCGGACGGACCGGGTGGTGCCTTTCGGCCAGGAGCCGGCGGCCTGTGACCCGGTCGGCGATCTCGATGCCGAGCTCCACCGCATCCTGGCCGAGGACCGGTACGCGGGCTGAGCGCCGGATGCGCGGCGGGCCGAGGGCCGGTGTTGTGCCGCGTACGCCCCGGCCGGGCAGTGTGCCCGACGGCTCGGCGCCAGCTCAAGGCATCCTCACCCGTCGGCTCAGCGCGTTTTCGCCCGGCGGCGCC
This sequence comes from Streptomyces sp. 5-10, assembly GCF_014712245.1. NCBI lineage: Bacteria > Bacillati > Actinomycetota > Actinomycetes > Kitasatosporales > Streptomycetaceae > Streptomyces > Streptomyces sp. 5-10. The sequence continues at coordinate 6,638 of NZ_JACVYG010000046.1, read as the reverse complement.
GCCCGCGCCCGCCCCGGCCGGTCCGGGCCGCCTGGGCGCCGCCCGCGTCGGCCACCCGCTCCGCGCCGCCGTCCGCCGCCGGGGTGCGGTCCGCGGAGACCACGAGCACGGCCAGCGCGGTGGTCACCGGCACCGAGGCGACGAGCCCGATGCTGCCCACCAGCGTCCGTACGATCTCCTCCGCGACGATCTCGCTCGTGGCGACCGTGCCCACCCCGCTGTCCGCGATGGAGAACAGCAGCAGCAGCGGCAGCGACGCGCCCGCGTACGCGAGCACCAGGGTGTTCACGACGGAGGCGATGTGATCCCGCCCGATCCGCATCGCCGCCCCGTAGAGCTTGCGCCGGGACGTGGTCGGGTCCGCGTCCCGCAGCTCCCACACCGCCGAGGTCTGGGTGACCGTCACATCGTCCAGCACGCCCAGCGAGCCGATGATCACGCCCGCGAGCAGCAGTCCCCGTATCTCGATGTTCGGATAGAGGCCGTGCACCAGCCCGGTCTGGTCGTCCGTGTTGCCGGTCAGGCTCGCCCAGCCGATGAACAGCGAGCCCAGCACCCCGATCAGCAGCAGTGACACCAGGGTGCCGAGCACGGCGACCGACGTACGCGCCGTCAGCCCATGGCACATGTACAGCGCGAGAAGCATGATCGCGCTGCCCCCGACGACCGCGACCACCAGCGGATTGGAACCCTGGAGTATCGCCGGGAGGATGAACAGTGTCAGCACCCCGAAGCTGATCGCCAGCGCCACCAGCGCGAACACCCCGCGCAGCCGCCCCACCACCACGACCGCGAGCGCGAACAGCCCCGCCAGCAGCGCCATCGGCATCGACCGGTCGACGTCGGACACGGAGTACTGCAGTTCCTTGGGCGCCTTGGGAGCGTACGACAGCTTCAGCTCCTGCCCGGCGCTGAACTGGCGCGAGGCGTTGGGCTGGACGATTTCGGGGAATGTGCGGCCTTTGTCCTTGCCCGAGGTGACCTCGATCGTGGCCTTCTCGCAGACGCTCTTCTTCCCGCCCTGCCCAGCGGGCCCGGAGCTCCCGCCCTGCCCGGGGGCGCCGTTCTGGGCGGCGCCGTCCTGGCCGGGCTCGGTGGGCGCCTGCGGCTGGGCGTTGACATCGGCGCAGTTCACCTCCTCGACCTTCACCACCCGTCCGGCCACGGTCGTCTGGTCGAAGCCGAGACCGCTGCGGCCGTGCGCCTTGTGGTCGGGCGTGCCGCCCGGCCAGAGCACGATCAGACCGGCCACGACGGCGACGGCGAAGGGGATGAGCACCGCCGCGATGATCTTGCGGAGGCGCGCGGAGACAGGGGCGGCGGGGCCATGGCCGTGGGAGTGGCCATGGGAATGTCCATGGCCGTGGCCATGCGCCTGATCGGAGGGGCGGGGCTGCTCGGGCGGGTGGTCCTGCTGGATGGTGGTCACGGTCGCATCATCGCAAGAGACGTGGGCCCCCTGTTCAGCGCTGTGGATAAACCGTTAGCGTGGTGACGAACCTTTGCAATCGCGGGAGCTCGGAGCACCGGGCTGAGAGGGCGCTGACGCTGACAGCTGCGCCGACCGCTGAACCTGTTACCGGGTAATGCCGGCGTAGGGAGTGGGTCTCATGACTCAGCAGGATGCACCATCGCGCGCCGAGAAGGCCGAATTCGGCTGGCATAAGGGATATGTCGCGGGTTCGCGCCCGGACCTCCGGGTCCCGGTCCGCCGCGTGCACCTCACCAACGGCCAGGATGTGACGCTGTACGACACCTCCGGCCCATACACCGACCCCACCATCGAGACGGATGTCCGCCGCGGCCTGGCGCCGCTGCGGCAGAACTGGATCGTCGCCCGCGGCGACACCGAGGAGTACGCGGGCCGTCCCGTCCGCCCCGAGGACGACGGGATCAAGCACACCTCGCCCCGTGGGGGGCTGCGCAACCTCGACGCGGTCTTCCCCGGCCGTCCGCGCCAGCCGCGGCGCGGCCGCCCGGGCGCCCCCGTGACCCAACTCGCCTATGCGCGGCGGGGCGAGATCACGGCGGAGATGGAGTACGTGGCGATCCGCGAGAACGTCTCCCCCGAGGTGGTCCGGGAGGAGATCGCGGCGGGCCGCGCCGTCCTCCCGGCCAATGTGAACCACCCGGAGATCGAGCCGATGATCATCGGCAAGCGGTTCCTGGTGAAGGTCAACGCCAACATCGGCAACTCCGCCGTCACCTCCTCCATCGAGGAGGAGGTCGAGAAGATGACCTGGGCGACCCGCTGGGGCGCCGACACGGTGATGGACCTCTCGACCGGCCGCAACATCCACACCACCCGCGAATGGGTGCTGCGCAACTCCCCGGTCCCCATCGGCACCGTGCCGCTCTATCAGGCGCTGGAGAAGGTCGACGGCAAGGCCGAGGAGCTGACCTGGGAGATCTACAAGGACACGGTCATCGAACAGGCCGAGCAGGGCGTCGACTACATGACCGTCCACGCCGGCGTCCGGCTGCCGTACGTCCCGCTGACCGCCCGCCGCAAGACCGGCATCGTCTCCCGAGGCGGCTCCATCATGGCGGCGTGGTGCCTCGCCCACCACCAGGAGTCCTTCCTCTACACCCACTTCGAGGAGCTGTGCGAGATCCTCGCGGCGTACGACGTCACCTACTCGCTGGGTGACGGACTGCGCCCGGGGTCGATCGCCGACGCCAACGACGAGGCGCAGTTCGCGGAGTTGCGCACGCTCGGCGAGCTCAACCGGATCGCCAAGGAGCACGGTGTCCAGACGATGATCGAGGGCCCGGGCCATGTCCCGATGCACAAGATCAAGGAGAACGTCGACCTCCAGCAGGAGGTCTGTGAGGAGGCCCCCTTCTACACCCTGGGCCCTCTCACCACCGACATCGCCCCCGCCTACGACCACATCACCTCGGGCATCGGCGCCGCGATGATCGCCTGGTGGGGCACGGCGATGCTCTGCTACGTCACCCCCAAGGAGCACCTGGGCCTGCCGGACCGCGATGACGTCAAGACCGGCGTGATCACCTACAAGATCGCCGCCCACGCGGCCGACCTGGCCAAGGGCCATCCGGACGCCCAGGCATGGGACGACGCGCTCTCCGACGCACGCTTCGAATTCCGCTGGGAGGATCAGTTCAACCTGGCCCTCGACCCGGACACGGCCCGCTCGTTCCACGACGAGACCCTCCCGGCGGAACCGGCCAAGACGGCGCACTTCTGCTCGATGTGCGGGCCCAAGTTCTGCTCGATGAAGATCAGCAGAAGCATCACGGAGCAGTTCGGCGGCGACGCCGACGCGACGCCCGAGGAGATCGAGGCGGGGATGCTCCAGAAGTCCCGGGAGTTCGCGGAGGCGGGCAACCGCGTATATCTGCCGATCGCGGACTGAGGCGTGGACGCGTAGGCCGAAATCACGGGTGACGCCCGGCAGAGTGGCCGCATCAGGCGGTATGTTGCAGGGCGGGTCCGAAGCCGCAACTTCGATTTGCGACTTCGGACCCTCCGCGTGTCGCTACGCGGGCGGGAGCTCAGCCACGTAGATCGGGTTCCCGCTGTCCGTCAGCCCGTTCTGACGGATGCAGCGGTGCTTCTGGAGAAACCGCAGACAGTCGTGCACCCGCTGCCGGGTGAGCCCCGTCTTGTCCGCGAGCGTCTCCAGCGAGTAGCCGATCCGGCCGGCTTCCGCCAGCGTGGGAAGGATGTAGACGGCCACCGCCCACACATCCTCGGTGATGCTCAGCCGGGCCTTCCACTGTGCGAACAGATCCTCCGTCCTGAGCCTCAGCTCCCGCTTGTCCGCCTCGGGCTCCGCATCCGGTCGGCAGCCCAGAGCGTCGAGGATCTGTGACCAGGCCTGCTCGGACCGGTGCAGGGAATCCAGTACCTCCGTATGGAAGCGTTCGGTCCGCATCTCCAGTCGGACGATCGCGTCCATGAGCTCGCTCGGTGGAGTGGGGCGGGAGACCTCGGAGACCTCCAGCGCGTAAGAGCCCTCGCGCTGGATGGTGGCGATCACCCGTGAGACCCACTGTTTGAAGGGCAGGCACGCAGGTTTGGTGCAGCCATTCACCAGCTGAATCAGCCCTTGCAGATTCACCAGATGCAAGTCTCGGCGCCACTCCCTACCTGCGGGAATGCTGAGACTGTAACGTGAGGTTACGTTCTCGAGCGTAGACTTTCCGCCAGGCTGCACATGATCTGCCAACGCCTTTCGCGGGTTGCTGTGGCCGAGTTCCGCGCAGACGTCGACCGTCGGGAACCAGTGTTCGCCATCCGGCATGGTCAGTCGGCGAAGCCGGGCTCCCGTGGCCGCGTAGACGAAGTCGTTGACGTCCATGGCGTCGTGCCGGGCGGACGGGCCCGGCGGTGTGTTGTGTTTGCGCATCGCGCATCACCTCCACCAACGGACGCTAAACATCACCGTCCACCAATTCCCCCGAATAGGCGGAAGTTCCCTCGATCGGTGGGTAATTGATCAATCAGGGGACAAACCGCACGCCAGCGCTAATCCGGCTGGTGCTCCGGCCCGCCGTAGTCGGGGCTGGTGTAGTCCGGGCTGCTGTAGCGGGGGCGGGCCTTGGGGCCTTCGCCGTCGGTGCTGAAGCCGGGGCGGCTGTAGCCGAGGTGCGGGGTGCGGCTGACCGCCTCGGGGTTGGTCGGGACGTACGCGGCGGGCGACGGGGCCGAGGGGTTGGCCAGGGCCTCGCGGAGGAACGGCAGGATGCCGCGCTCCAGCAGGGCCTCGCGCCAGACCTCTCTGGCGCGGTCCACCTCCTCCAGCCGCTCGCTGCGCGCCTCGCCGCGGATCGCGCTGGAGCCGTTGCGCAGCGCGGTCAGGAGCAGTCCTACGGCGGCGATCAGAATGCCCGCGGCGGTCAGCGCGGCGAAGAACCAGCCCGCGGTGACCATCGGCCGGGCGATGGACGGGGCCGGGTCCAGGACGTTGAGGACGTAGCCGACGATGAGGAAGATGATCGCGGCGGCGCCGGCGAGCACCGGGGCCAGCACCGCGAGCATGGCCACGAGCCCCGCTCCCGCGGCGTCCTGCATCGCGCCGGCGAGCCCCACCGTGCCGTCCGGCTGCTCGCGCCGGCCCACGTCCCCGGCGAGCGGGAAGAGCGGCGCGGGCTCGCGCAGTTTGGCGCGAGTCTCGCGGTAGGTCTGGTACTCGTCGGCCGCGCATGCCGCTATGGCGGCCGATGCCCCGAGCGCCATCGTGCGCAGCTGCTCGGCAGTGAGCCGCTGCCCGAGACCCCTGAGGTCCGGGCGACGGTCCGCGGTGCGCAGTGCCTCGTCGAGAACCCGCTCGAACTCCGGGCGGTCCTCGGTCAGCAGGTGCGGAGCGCTTTTCATGGTGCATCCCCCGATGCTCCGTAGGGCCGTGACGGCCGGCTTTGCCGGGCAGTCGGGCGGAAACGGAGGAGAGCCTGCGACGGATAAGCCGATGGTAGAGCCGATCCGGCGCGGGGTGACAGCAAGTTTCCCGAATTGCTCCCGCGCCGGTGAAACCCTCTATCTGCCCCGGACAGCGTCCGCTGAATCCTCAGTTCGCCAGGGGAAGTTGAACGACCAGCAGTTTTCCGGCCATCGTGATGCCGCCGTCCATGGCCACCGCGAGATTGTCCGCGTAGACATGCGGGCCCTCGACCGCGGGCGCGCCGCCGTCCTCGCCGTCCTCGGAGCCGACCTCGCCGAGCAGATACGGGATGGGGCTGTGGCCGTGGACGATGCGCTCCCCGCCGTAGGTGTCCAGCAATTCGCGGGCCGCCGTGGGCCCGGCGTCCTCGTCGCGGAAGGCGAACCGCTTGGTGAATTTGCGGAACAGGTCCCAGCACTCGTCGGCGTCGCTGCGCTGCAGCGTCTCGGTGACGGTGTCGTTGACGGCCTCGATGGAGTCGCCGTACTCCAGATAGGCGGTGGTGTCGGAATGGACCAGCAGATGGCCGTCCTCCTCCGCCATCGCGTCCAGCCGGGACATCCACTGGAGGTGGTGGTCCTCGAGCCGCTCCATGTCGCTGCGCTGGCCGCCGTTGAGCAGCCAGGCCGCCTGGAAGGAGGCGGTTCCGGCACCGGAGTTGACCGGCGTGTCGCCGAACCGCTTGGCGCCGATCAGCAGCAGCTCGTGATTGCCCATCAGCGCCTTGCAGTAGCCGCCCGCGGCGGCGGCCTCGGCGGAGAGCTGCATGACCAGGTCGATGACGCCGATGCCGTCCGGGCCGCGGTCGGTGAAGTCGCCGAGGAACCACAACCGGGCGTTCCCCGCGGACCAGTTGCCCTTGGCGTCGATCAGCCCTTCGGCGGCGAGTGCCTCGCGCAGCTCCTCGTGGTAGCCGTGGACATCGCCCACGACGTACAGCGGGCCGGGGCCCTCGTCCTGGGCCAGCGGGCCGTCCTCGGGCTCGGGCACCGGGGTGAGCGCCACGGTGGGGCGGTCCTGCGGCGGGACGAGCGGGGTGTCCTTGATGGTGTGCCCCGGGCCCATGACCGGAAGCCGCTCGGTCGGGGTGTACTCGGCGGGCAGGGGCGTGGGCGCTTCCGGCGCGGGCGCCCCGGGCGCCGGTACGCCGGGTACGGGCGCGCCGGGTACGGGTACGGGCGCGCCGGGAGCGGGCGCCTCGGGCGCGGGCGCGGGCGGCGGCACGGGCGC